>JAURFT010000009.1 GCA_030834185.1 Candidatus Nanopelagicales bacterium | reverse complement strand
ATACCAAATGATTCGATCAATCGCTTGCGCGATTTCAGCTGCCGCATGCTTTACACCTGCAGCATTAAGTTCAGCTTCAAATTGCGCGCTTCGGCCTTGTAGCATTTCAGCAATCCGATACAAAATCTGACCACGATTGTAAGCGCTAACTGCTGCCCATTTTGGTTGCGCTGCAGCAGCAGCACCAACTGCATCTCGGGCATCTTTACGGGTTGCATTTGCCACGTTGGCAATGAAATTACCTTTGGCATCACTTACAAGGTAGGACTTACCTGATTCAGAGCGGGGGAATGCACCGTTAATAAATAGTTTTGCAGTGCGAGTTACCTCAATTGGATTATTCATCTGTGCTCGCTGCCAAATAGGCCTCAAGTCCCTGGCGACCACCTTCGCGGCCGTAGCCAGATTCTTTGTAGCCACCAAACGGACTTGTGGGATCAAATTTATTAAAGGTGTTTGCCCAAACTACGCCAGCCTTAAGCTCAGCGGCCACTTGCAAAATTCGACTTCCCTTTTCGCTCCAGATACCAGCGCTAAGTCCATATGGGGTGTTGTTAGCTTTTGCAATTGCTTCATCTGGGGTACGGAAAGTAAGCACACTTAATACTGGGCCAAATATTTCTTCTTGCGCAATGCGATGAGATTGTGAAACATTTGTAAACACAGTTGGAGGAAACCAGAAACCATTCGTTGGTAGCTGACAAGATGCGCTCCAGCGATGGGCGCCTTGGGCATCTCCACTAGCAGCGAGTTCATGGATTTTTGCCAACTGTGAAGCTGAATTGATCGCACCAACATCGGTATTTTTATCAAGTGGATCACCAACTCGCAGAAGATCAAGACGTTGATAAAGCAGCGCCATCAATTCATCATGAATTGATTCTTGCACTAGCAATCTTGATCCAGCACAGCAAACATGCCCTTGATTAAAGAAAATACCATTGACAATGCCTTCAATAGTTTGATCCAGCGGTGCATCATCAAAGACAATATTGGCAGCTTTACCACCAAGCTCTAAGGTCAATTTTTTATTAGTACCGGCAGCTGCTTTAGCAATATACCGACCAACCTCTGTGGAGCCGGTAAAAGCTAATTTATTGATATCTGAATGATTAACAATGGAACGACCAGTTTCGCCAGCACCAGTGACAATATTTACAACTCCAGCTGGCAGATCAGCTTGTTGACATATTTCAGCGAATAGCAACGCTGTAAGCGAAGTTGTTTCAGCTGGTTTAAGCACAACCGTATTTCCTGCAGCTAGCGCAGGGGCGATCTTCCAAGCAAGCATCAGCATTGGGAAATTCCATGGAATTATCTGGCCCACAACTCCATGCGGGGTTGGATTTGGGCCCACACCGGCATACTGCAACTTATCTGCCCAGCCTGCGTAATGGAAAAAGTGTGCTGCAACTAGCGGAATATCGACATCGCGAGATTCTCGAATTGGCTTGCCGTTATTGAGCGTCTCCAATACAGCAATCTCGCGGGCTCGATCTTGAATAATTCGAGCAATTCGATAAATGTATTTAGCTCGCTCGCTACCAGCCAACTTAGACCAAGACTTAAATGCCTTACGAGCAGCTTTAACAGCAATATCAACATCCTCAGCAGTGGCTGCGGTGATCTCTGCTAGGACCTGCTCTGTTGCTGGGTTAATTGTTTGAAATTTTGAACCATTCTTACTTGCCACAAATTCATTGTTGATAAATAAGTCATAGCTTGGCTTTATATCAACTACAGATGTTGACTCAAGCGCTGGTGAATATTCAAATTTCGTCATTAATCCACCGTCACATAGTCAGCACCAGAATAATTTCCAGTTTTGAGTCGATATTTCTGCATCAACAAATCATTAAGCAAGCTTGATGCACCTAATCTAAATAAGTTAGGTGTCAACCAACTTTCTCCTAACGTTTCATTCACTAAAACCAAATATTTCAAGGCATCTTTAGTAGTTCTAATGCCACCTGCTGGTTTCATACCAATTTTCAAATTGGTTAACGCTTCAAAATCTCGAATAGATTGCAGCATCACCAATGTCACCGGAAGGGTTGCGGCTGGTTGAATTTTGCCAGTAGAAGTTTTTATGAAATCAGCGCCAGCTAGCATTGCCAACCAAGAGGCACGCTTAACAAAGTCGTAAGTTTTTAGTTCGCCAGTTTCTAAAATTACTTTTAAGTGAGCATCACCGCAGGCTTGTTTAATTGCTGTGATCTCATTAAATACATCAAGGTATCTTCCACTTAAAAACGCACCTCGATCGATCACCATATCAATTTCATCTGCACCGTTAGCTACAGCTTCTTGGGTATCTAAGATTTTCACTTTAAGGCTGGCTCTGCCAGATGGAAATGCTGTCGCTACTGCAGCCACCTTTATGTTTGTATTTCTAAGTTCGGCCTTAGCAATTTTTGCCATATCTCCATAAACACAAACTGCAGCAACAGCAGGAACTGTTAAATCGTTAGCATCAGGTTGTTTTGCTTTCGCACAAAGCGTTCTAACTTTGCCAGCGGTATCTGAACCTTCTAGCGTGGTCAGATCAATCATGCTGATTGCAAGATCAATACCAGCAGCTTTTGCACTTGATTTTATTGACCTAGTTGCCAGCATCGCAGCTCTAGCGTCTGCACCTACTTGATCCACGCCAGCTAAACCGTGCAAGAAATTTCGCAGGCTGGCATCGCTAGTTGCGACATCAAGCAGCGCGGTTGGGTGCGCGGTGCGGTTATTTAGCATCATGATCTTGTGCTAACGGTACTGAAAATTTCGGCTGCTTCCAATTTAGTGGGGTAAGAAGCTTGAGTACCTAGCCGAGTAACGCTTAAAGATGCAGCCGTAGTGCCCATTTTTGCTGCTAATTCGGCTGGCAAGTCCTGCATTAAGCCAAAAGCAAAAGCACCCACAAATGCATCTCCAGCCCCAGTTGTATCAACAGGCTTTACAACCGGTGCTGCAATTCGAATCACAGCTGCCCCTTTACTTAACAGCGCAACGCCAGCTGCACCCAAGGTGACACATAAATTAGTATTTAAAATCTGACCTAGCTCCATAATTTCATTATCGGTGGTTGGCAGTTTTCCAGCTGGATGAAGACCGGCAAACTCAGATTCATTTGGAATTATCCAATCGCAGTTCAACCGCAGCTGATCACTTATTGGTTCAAATGGCGCCGGGTTAAAAATAGTTATGGCACCACGAGCACGAGCAGCTTGAAATGCAGCCGCAGTTACATTTTGTGGAATCTCAAATTGACCAAGCACAACTTTCAAATCTGGAATTTTTGAGATTGCAGTTTCTACTTGATCAACTGTCATTTTCCCATTTGCTCCAGGCACTACGATGATTCGATTAGAACCATCAGCTGCAACCCAGATTGGGGCAACGCCAGATGGGCCAGAAACTCTTGATACAAATTCCACATTTACATTCTCAGCGGCAAAGTTAGCTAAAGTTGTATCACCAAATACATCTTCACCAATTGAATTAACCATATAAACCGCAGCGCCAAAGCGAGCTGCCATTACCGCTTGATTTGCACCCTTGCCACCAAAACCCAAACTGAAATTATCACCTTTTAACGTTTGGCCAGCTTCAGGCAGCACTTGGGCATATGCAACCATGTCGATGTTGGTGCTACCAACAACTGCGATCTTCATGAAACCCACCTTCGGGCAAATCTATTGCCAGTTCTAGTCTAAAACTTAGCACTGCTTGCTAGGTAGCAAACAGCTCGGTAAGCGAAGCTGTGAGTTCAACAAGCAGGTCTTGAAGTTCGCCTTGCTGGGTAGCTAACTGCTTAGTTGGGGGACCAAATACTTCGATATAGCATTTGAGTTTCGGCTCAGTGCCGCTTGGCCGAATAATTACTCGACCATTATTAAAGTTGAGTTTGATGCCATTGGATTTTGGCAGTGAATCTATGCCATCTGCAAAATTTTCTATCTGTTGCAGCGCAATTGTGCCAAGCCGGCTTGGAAGATTTGCAACCAAGCCATTTAGTTTGTTTGTAACAGCTTCAATTGAATCTAACCGAAGCGTTATTTGTTTTGTTAGCACAGTTCCAAATTCACTATACAAACTTTCTAACTGTTCAACAGCAGAACTATTTTGTGATTTTAGGTAAGAAATTAATTCTACGGCAAATAAAGCTGCAGAAATTCCATCCTTATCTTTTACCTGAGCGGGCAGCACTGCGTATCCAATTGCTTCTTCATAACCAAAAATTAATTCGGGAACTCGACTAACATATTTAAATCCAGTTAAGGTATAAAAAAATTCCAAACCATGTGCTTCAGCAATTCTTTTACACATGGATCCTGAAACAATTGAGGCTGCCATCGCTCCTGCTATTGCTTCGCCATTTAACTCTCGGCGTTTAATGCACCACCAGGCAAGCAGCGTGCCAAGCTCATCGCCAGTAAGCACGCGCCATCCAGATTTGGTTGGCACCGCAACCGCTGTGCGGTCAGCATCTGGATCATTGGCAATCACCACATCTACCTGGTTGGCGCTAGCAACTTCAAGCACTAATTCCATCGCTCCATCTTCTTCTGGATTAGGGAATTTGACGGTTGGAAAATTAGGAGCTGGGAGCTGCTGTTTATCGACTTCAAAAATTTTTAAGTAACCAAGTTTTTTCATCAACTTATTAAAAGTGACTGACCCAACCCCATGCAGCGCTGTATAGGCAATTTTAACGTCTTTAGATAAGTCGTAAAGCGCCTTGGATGCTACAAAATCTACATATTCATCAATCATAGTTAAATCTTGATAAGCACCAGAGCGATCTATTTGATTTGCTTTTGGAGCAGTTGAAATCAGCTCAGCTATTTCTTCGTCGGTTGGACTAATAATCTGTGATCCAGTTTTGTCATACACCTTGTAGCCATTATCTGATGCAGGATTATGAGATGCGGTAACCATGATTGCGGCATCAGCTTTTAATTTGGTCAATGCATAAGCTAAAACTGGAGTAGGTAGCGGATTTTCCAGTCGGATAACGGTTAAACCAAGCGCTGCGGCAATATTGCAAGTATCTGTTGCGTACGCATTAGAACCAGTTCGCGCATCATTGCCAACAACTAAAGTGCGGTATTGCTGAGATTGCATCCAAGTTGCAACACCAAAAGCAGCTTTAGCCACACTGGCGCGATTCATCTGACTTTCGCCAGCTCCAGTTTTTGCCCGCAATCCTGCAGTACCAAATTTTAATGGACCACTAAATCTAGTTGCCAGCTCAGCAACTGCGCTGGGATTACTTTTAGCTGCAGTTATTAATTCAGTTAGCTCTGCAATATTTGCTTCATCAAAATCTTGAGCTACCCAGTCTTGCGCAGTTTTAATCAACTGCTCATCTAAGGTCATAATTGAGCTACAACCTCAACTAACAATTTACCCATGCTTTGAGCTGCAGCCCGACCTGCCTCAAGAACTTCTTCATGATTTAGTTTTTCACCAGTCATGCCAGCAGCTAAATTGGTAACCAGCGAAATACCAAGCACCTCAGCATTTCCTTCACGAGCAGCTATTGCTTCAAGTGCAGTGGACATGCCAACTAGATCGCCGCCAATTGCTTTAACCATCTGTATTTCAGCAGGTGTTTCATACTGTGGTCCATGAAATGCGGCATAAACACCTTCAACAAATTCTGGACGCACTCCTTTGGCAAGCTCGCGCAATCGCTTTGAATAAATCTCAGTTACATCAACAAATCTAGCTCCAACTAAAGGTGTACCGCCGGTTAAATTAATTTGGTCTTTAATTAAAACAGGAGTACCCGGTGGCCATTCGGCGTGAAGCGAGCCAGCTGCATTTGTTAGCACTACGGTTTTAACGCCTGCAGCAATTGCTGTTCGCACTGCATGCACAACTGCTTGGGCATCATTGTTTTCATAATAATGAGTTCTACCTAATTGCAGCAAAACATTCAGCGATCCCACTCGAACTGAGCGCAGTTTGCCCGCATGCCCTGCAACTGCTGGCGCAGTGAAGCCAGGTAGATCAGTTACGGTCACTTCAGCTGTTGGCGTCCCAAACTGATCTGCAGCTGGCGTCCAACCAGATCCCAGCACCACAAGCACGTCATGGTGAACCACGCCAGTTTCCTTAGCTAGGACTCTGGCAGCGGCTGCAGCGGCTTGATACGGGTCTATTTCAAAGGTCATGGCTAGAGATTACTCGTTGCCTGCAGTTGCCAGCCACGGCTCTGCCAGAATCCCCCCGTGACTCGAGTATTGATAATTGGTGGCGGACCAGGTGGCTATGAAGCAGCGCTAGTAGCAGCGCAGCTAGGCGCCAAAGTACAACTGGTGAGCGATGCCGCCATGGGGGGCGCCACAGTGCTAACTGATTGTGTCCCATCAAAAACATTAATTGCCACAGCAGAGGCAATTACAACTACCTCAGAATCGGGAGAGCTAGGAGTTGTGCTCGCAGGTCAAACTGCTAGCGCAAAGCAGGTTAGCGCAGATCTTGTTCAGATTAATCAACGCATTAAGTCATTAGCACTTGCCCAAAGTGCAGATATCACAACCAAACTTAAAGCTGAAGAAATTGAGATATTTTTAGGTAAGGCGCAAATTAAAGGTCCAGGAGTAGTAGTTGCAGGTGATACCGAATTAAATTTTGATGTATTGCTAATTGCAACTGGTGCGCGCCCGCGAGTTCTTGAAAAGATAAAACCAGATGGTGAGCGAATTTTAGACTGGCAGCAACTTTATGATTTAACTGAACTTCCAAAAAAATTGATTGTAATTGGATCTGGTGTCACAGGTGCTGAATTTGCCTCAGCGTATAACGCACTTGGCAGTGAGGTAGTTTTAATTTCTTCACGCGATCGTGTGCTACCAAGCGAAGATCCAGATGCTGCTACTGCGTTGGAGAATGTATTTGCAAGGCGCGGCATGGAAGTTATCAATAACGCAAGAGCGGTCTCAGTTATAAATGCGGGCAGCGGTGTTGAAATTGAGTTAGCTAGCGGTGAAAAAATTTCAGGCTCTCATGCGTTGGTGGCAATTGGTTCGTTACCAAATACGCAAAGCATCGGGCTAGAGGCATTAGGTGTATCAACAACAGCTAGCGGGCATATTGAAGTTGATAGAGTTTCAAGAACGTCGGTTCGAAATGTTTATGCAGCAGGAGATTGCACTGGCATTTTGCCGTTAGCCTCTGTTGCTGCAATGCAGGGAAGAATTGCGATGTATCACGCACTTGGCGATGCAGTTTCACCACTTGATCTGCAGACAGTTAGCAGTAATGTGTTTACTGACCCTGAAATTGCTTCAGTTGGCATTACCCAACAAATGGTTGATGCTGGGGAAGTGGCAGCACGTGTACTTACGCTTTCTTTGGCTGGAAACGCTAGAGCAAAGATGCATGGCCAGACAGATGGTTTTGTTAAATTGTTTAGCTCACCGGAATCGAGCAGGATTTTAGGTGGAGTAGTTGTTGCCAGAAATGCCAGTGAGCTAATTTATCCAATTGCAATTGCCGTTGAGCAACGTCTGACCACTGATCAGTTGGCAAATACATTCACTGTTTATCCAAGCCTTACCGGTTCAATTGCTGAAGCAGCGCGTAGACTGCACCGAGTTAACATAGGAACGGAATAAATATGAAACGAAATGTAATTTTAGTTGCAGTTATGGTTGTATTTTCGATCTTTATTGCATGGCTAGATACTCAGAATAATGCTGAAGAAACTGGCGTTGAGTATGCGTATGTGTTAATGATCGCTAGCGTATTTGGCTTGCTGTGGGGTTCAATAGCTGCCAGCATTAAAAATGCCGTCTTATTAGCTTTGCTACTAACAGCGCCAGCTGTATTAAATGGCTTTGCTGACGATTCGCTGGTAGTGATTAAGTTTGTGGTTGCGTTTGCTGGATTAAATATTGTTGGTCGCTTTATGCAACGCTCTAATCAGTAATCTCGCAAAGCACTGATCCCGCTTGAACGGTAACCCCAATTTCACAGCTAATGCTTTTTACTGTTCCTGCTTTGTGAGCAGTTAGCGGCTGCTCCATCTTCATAGCCTCAATTACCATCACAAGTTCACCAACTTCAACCACTGCACCAACCTCAACAGCAATTTTCACAACCGTGCCTTGCATCGGTGAGACAATTGAATCGCCTGAGGCAGCAGGTGCGGCAGCGCTTTTTTGTCTAGCTGGTTTTTTTGTTGCTGATTTCTTCGCACCAACACTTAAATTAGCTGGCAATGCAACTTCAATTCGTTTGCCATTTACCTCAACCACAATTGGCTGATCAAAATTTAGGTCATCAGCTGTTGTGCCAGTTGCAGTTTGCGCTGGGATCTGATTGTTGAAATCAGTTTCAATCCAACGAGTATGCACTTTAAATCCATCTGCTGCAATAAAATCAGGTTCATCTACAACTACTCTATGGAAAGTAAGAGCAGTTGGAATTCCAGCAACCTGCATCTCAGCTAGCGCACGACGTGCCCGCTGTAATGCCTGTTCACGGGTTGCGCCAGTTACGATTAATTTACCTAAGAGTGAATCAAAGTCGCCACCAACGCTGTCACCCTCGCGATATCCGGTATCCATTCGCACACCAGGCCCATCTGGGATCTGCCAGGTAGTTAAAGTTCCTGGTGCAGGTAGAAATCCACGACCTGGATCTTCACCATTAATACGGAATTCAATGCTGTGGCCGCGAGTTACAGGATCGCCATATTCAATTTTTTCGCCTTGCGCAATTCGAAGCTGTTCGCGCACTAGATCAATTCCAGTTACCTCTTCAGAGACTGGATGCTCAACCTGCAATCTAGTATTTACTTCAAGAAAAGAAATAGTGCCATCTTGTCCAATTAGAAATTCACAAGTACCAGCATTTTGATAACCAGCTTCTTTCATGATCGCTTTGCTAGCTTCATACAATCTATCAATCTGATCTTGAGTTAAAAATGGCGCTGGAGCTTCTTCTACTAATTTTTGATGTCTGCGCTGTAATGAACAATCTCGAGTAGAAATAACAACTACATTTCCATGGCTATCAGCTAAAACTTGAGTTTCAACGTGGCGAGGATTATCAAGATAACGTTCAACAAAGCATTCACCTCGGCCAAATGCGGCAATAGCTTCGCGCACGGCTGACTCAAATAATTCGGGGATTTCTTCAATAGTGCGACAAACCTTCATGCCTCGGCCACCGCCGCCAAAGGCAGCCTTGATCGCAATTGGTAAGCCGTTTTCTTTAGCGAACTTTACAACTTCTTTTGCATCTGCAACTGGGTCTTTGGTGCCAGGAACAAGTGGCGCTCCAACTTTTTGTGCAATGTGTCGTGCCTGTACTTTGTCGCCAAGCGCGGTTATGGCAGCAGGTGGTGGGCCAACCCAGATCAGACCTGCATCAATTACAGCTTGCGCGAAATCGGCATTCTCAGATAAAAAACCATAACCTGGATGAATTGCATCTGCATTGCTTGTTTTTGCTACCGC
Organism: Candidatus Nanopelagicales bacterium; assembly: GCA_030834185.1. Taxonomy (GTDB): domain Bacteria; phylum Actinomycetota; class Actinomycetes; order S36-B12; family UBA5976; genus AcAMD-5. The sequence goes on along the minus strand of JAURFT010000009.1, from coordinate 28,959 downwards.
AATAATTTTTGAGATATCAAGATAACTGTCTTTAGCTGATTTTCCAGTTAGCGAATAAGCTTCATCTGCCAGCGTCACATGCATGCTGTTGCGATCGCCTTCAGAATAAACCGCAACAGTTTTGATCTGCTCATCTTTACAGGCGCGAATTACTCGTACAGCTATCTCGCCTCGGTTAGCAATTAGCAATTTAGTGATGCGCTTAGACATTGATACCTTCCTGACCAAAGTGTGTAGAGCCTATTTGTTACTACCCAGTTGCCATAACTGGGTGTATTCAAAGCCATGATTATTGATTAATTTTCGCAAAGTTGATATCGAAAGCCCAACAACCGCAGCTGGATCGCCGCTTATATGATCAATGAATGCAGCTCCCAGCCCATCAAGTGTGAAATTTCCAGCAACATTTAACGGTTCACCAGTTGCCAGATAAGCTTCGATTTCAAGTTCATTCATTTCGGTGAATTGCACAACTGCAGCAGCAGCTGCGCTGTGACAAACTCCGGTTGCAGTATTGATAACTGCATGTCCTGTTACCAATTCGCCAAATTTACCTTGCATTTTGTTAAGGCGATCCCTTGCAATTTCAACATCTAGTGGTTTACCTAAGAGCATGCCTTCAAAATGAAACATGGAATCTGCAGCTATTACAAATGCTGGTGTTTTCACACTTTCCGCAACTGCTTGGGCTTTTGCCTCAGCTAATTTGGTCACAATCTCAGCAGGAGGTAAGTGTGAATGCTGATCCAGCAAAGCATCTTCATCTACACCAGATACTAAAACATCAAAAGTGATACCAGCGTTACGAAGCAGCGTGGCTCGGGCAGGTGAAGCAGAACCTAAAATAATTTTCATAATTACCGCACTAAGTAGCTAGCAGCCCAACTACTCGGCATCGATTTACGCATCAGGCCAACTGGCTTTGCCCAGTTCTGCTCAATTGGCAGCTCGGCGTGCTCTGCGCTGCCATTAGCAATAGCGGTAAGCACGGCAATAATTGCTGCAACTTCTTCTGAGCTTGCACTTCCACTTATAACTCTAAGTTGTAAATCACTCATAGTGGAATATTTCCATGCTTGCGAAGTGGTTGCTGATCACGCTTATTTCGCAGGGCACGAAGTGCTTTGATTATTTCAGCGCGTGTTTCGCTGGGCAGAATGATGCGATCGATGTAACCGCGCTCTGCTGCTACATATGGGTTATCTAAGGTGTCTTCATATGCGCGCAATAACTCATTTCGCTTAGCATCTTTATCCTCGGCATCAGCAATTTCTTTTCGATGAATAATGCTTACTGCTCCAGATGCACCCATCACTGCAATCTGACTTGTTGGCCAAGCAAAGTTGATATCAGCGCGCAAGCTCTTTGCACCCATCACAACATATGCGCCACCATAGGCTTTACGTGTTATCAGTGTAATTTTTGGCACAGTTGCCTCTGCGTAGGCATAAATCAATTTTGCGCCACGGCGAATGATGCCGTCCCACTCTTGATTTGTGCCAGGTAAAAATCCTGGCACGTCAACTAGTGTTACTACTGGAATATTAAAAGCATCACAAGTTCGCACAAATCGAGCGGCCTTTTCTGAAGCATTAATATCTAGCGTTCCAGCAAATTGCATCGGCTGGTTTGCCACAATGCCAACCGATTGCCCCTCAATTCGTCCAAAACACGTAATGATGTTTGGTGCAAAGTTTGGTTGAATCTCTAGGTAATCAGCATCGTCTACTAAGGCTTCAATCAATTTAAACATGTTGTAGGGCTGATTTGATTCATCTGGGATTAGCGTATTTAACGCCAGATCAGTTTCGGCTATTTCTAAATCAGCATCAGTATCAAAGCTAGGTGCTTTGTCTAAGTTGTTGCTTGGCAAAAATGAGAGTAATGCTTTTACGTATTCCAGCGCATCAGTTTCATCTGTTGCTCCGTAATGCGCCACACCTGATTTTGTGGTGTGAGCAACAGCGCCACCAAGTTCTTCAAAGCCAACATCTTCACCGGTTACAGTTTTAATAACATCTGGTCCAGTAATAAACATATGCGAGGTTTCATTCACCATCACTACAAAGTCAGTTAATGCAGGAGAGTAGACAGCTCCACCTGCGCAGGGACCCATAATTAGTGAGATTTGTGGAATTACACCTGAAGCTAAAACATTTCGGTAAAAAATTTCACCATAAAGATCTAGTGAAGAGACACCTTCTTGAATGCGCGCACCACCACTATCTTGAATTCCAATAATTGGGCAACCAATTTTGATTGCCCAATCCATAATCTTGACAATTTTTTCACCCATTACTTCACCAAGGGATCCACCAAAAACTGTAAAGTCTTGAGCAAAGATTGCAACTTGCCGACCATCAATTGTTCCGTAACCGGTTACAACTCCATCACCAAATGGTCGATCATCTTCTAGTCCAAAATTACTTGAGCGATGACGTACTAATTCATCTAATTCAACAAACGATCCCTCATCTAAGAGTTGGGCAATTCGCTCCCGCGCAGTTTGCTTTCCACGCTTGTGTTGTCGCTCAATGGCGGCTGCTGATGACGAATGCAGGGCATGGTCGCGAAAAATCGCAAGTTCTTCTAGTTTCCCTGCTGTAGAGCGGGGATTATGGGAATCGGCGGTGCTCATCTGTCCTCCTAGGGTACCCAGCTCGTACCCTAGCTGCGTGGTTGAGGTAATTAGTTCACATCGCCCCCTACTGATGGGTTTATTGGCTGAGCAGCCGCTTGCGACCTTAGATTTGCAATGGGTGGATGCAACAGGGTCAACAAACGCAGATCTACTGCTGGATCTATCAACTCATGCTGCCGCTGGGTGGTCAATCAGAATCGCTTCAAAACAAATCGGTGGGCGCGGCCGCCAAGGTCGGAGCTGGGAAAGCCCTAATGGCTCAATTGCAATCTCAATTGCCATTGAACTTAACCAATTTAAACCTGCTCCAAATTGGTTAAGCATGATTACCGCAGTTGCATTAACAGATTCGCTGAATAAATTTAGCTCAGAGCCTATTAAAATCAAATGGCCAAATGATTGCCTGGCGCCAAATGGCAAAGTTGCTGGAATTTTAGTTGAGCGAAATGAAAATTTTGCTGTAATTGGAGTTGGCATTAATTTTTTTGCTGCTCCAAAAATTGCAACTGCAACACATTTATCCCTTACAGATTACGTGCCTGCGTTAGCAGTTTTTATTGGAACGCTCATTAATCAAATAGTGGGAACTGCAGATTTGAGCGATAGCCAAGTTAAAGAATTTGTCCGTCCAAAATTGAGTACACTTGGCCAGATGGTTGAGGTCCAGCTGGTTAGTGGTGAGACGTTTGTTGGCAGCGCAGTTTCAATTTCAGATACTGGAGCATTAATTGTGGACAAGAACTCCGAACTACTTGAAGTAGTTTCTGGTGACGTTATTCATCTGCGGAGTGCAGATGCACGCTAGGTCAAATTTACCCACCGGAACACCTGTTGTTGGAGTGCTAGGTGCAGGTCAGCTAGCGCGGATGATGGCAGAATCAGCGAGCGCACTTGGAGTGCAATTTAGAGTTTTTGCCCAATCAGAATCGGATAGCGCTGCGCTAGTTTGTGCCGATACAACTGTTGGGGAGTTAACAGATGCAGCAGCAGTATTTAAATTTGCTCAAACCGTAGATGTCATAACGCTTGATCATGAATTAGTACCAGCAGCAACTTTAGAATTTTTAACTCAGAGCGGCATAAAGGTTTACCCAACAGCTGCAGCAATCAAATTTGCTGCAGATAAATCTGCAATGCGGGAAAAACTAAAAATGCTAGGTGCGCCAATGCCAAATTGGGTTACCGCGCAAAATTTGAATCAAGCAAACCAGTTTGCCCAGGAAATTGGATACCCGTTGATTGCAAAATCACCAACTGGGGGATATGACGGCCGGGGAGTTTGGGTCATTGCTGATATTGCAGAATTAAATACTTTAACTTTCCCAGTTTTGCTGGAACAAAAAGTAAAGTTTGAACGCGAGCTTGCAGTGCTAATTGTGCGCTCACCACATAATCAAGCAGTTGTGTATCCAGTTGTGGAAACTGTTCAACAAGATGGAATCTGCACCCAGGTGCTAGCCCCTGCTCCAAATCTTGCTGAGAGTCGCGCAATTGAGGCGCAGCAGCTAGCTTTGCAAATAGCGGCAGAGCTTGATGTCATTGGGGTTTTAGCTGTTGAGCTATTTGATACTGGCAGCGGCCCATTATTAGTTAATGAGTTGGCTATGCGGCCACATAATTCAGGACATTGGACCCAAGATGGCGCAAGCACCTCGCAATTTGAGAACCATCTTCGAGCAGTGCTAGATCTGCCACTTGGGTCACCAACTATGACTGCCCCAGTTACGGTGATGGGAAATATCTTGGGTGGAATTCATCCCGATTTACATCGTGGTTTGTTGCATTGTCTGGCTAGAGATAGCGAACTTAAGGTTCATCTCTATGGCAAAACTGTAAAGCCAAATCGCAAAGTTGGACATTTAAATCTCACCGGCTCAGATCTAGCCGATCTTCAAAATCGAATCTCGCATGCGGTTGATTTCTTGGCCGGTAGGATTGACGAATAAGCACAGATGGGAATTGCGATGACTTCAGCCAAAGTGGCAGTGGTGATGGGATCTGACTCAGACTTGCCAACTATGCAGGCTGCCGTTGATCTGCTAACTGAATTTGGCGTGGCCGCTGAAGTTGCGATCATCTCGGCTCATCGCACACCGCAGCAGATGATGGAATTTGCAACTAATGCTGCAGCGAATGGTTTTCAAATAATTATTGCTGGAGCTGGGGGAGCTGCGCATCTGCCTGGAATGATTGCCGCAGCTACTAGTTTGCCTGTGATCGGAGTGCCAGTTGCGCTAACTCAGCTAGATGGCCTGGACTCGCTGTTAAGTGTGGTTCAGATGCCAGCTGGCGTACCGGTTGCAACTGTTGCGATTAATGGCGCTGCAAATGCTGGCTTGCTTGCACTAAGAATGTTAGCTACTACAGATAAGCCGCTTCAAGAAAAACTAGATAAATATCGTAAAGAGCTAGGCATTAAAGTTATTGAAAAAAACAATGACCTACAAAATAAGCTAAAGCAGCAACTTAATTAATTATTTTTGATATTACTTCAGCTGCGCTTTGAGCTAAATCGGCAGTTCCATCAATGACTAAATCTGCATGCAGCGGAACTTCATAGTTTTGTCCCATGCCAGTCATATTCGGCAAATTTCCCGCTTGTGCTTTTGCATACAGCCCCTTTGGATCTCGCTGCGCACAAATCTCAACTGGGGTATCAACAAAAACCTCAATGAATTCGCCGGCTGGGAACAATTCCTTAACTGCATCACGATCACTTCTAAATGGGCTTACCAGCGAAACCATCACAACAAGACCAGCATCAGCCATCAATTTAGCTACTTCGCCAACACGTCTAACATTTTCGGCACGGTCGGTTGCAGTAAACCCAAGGTCTTTATTTAATCCAGTTCGAACGTTATCGCCATCAAGCAGATAGGTGTGTATGCCAGCTGCATAAAGTCTACGTTCCACTTCATTTGCAAGCGTAGATTTTCCAGAACCTGGCAAACCAGTTAGCCAGATAACTTTTGGTGTTTGGGCTTTTAATCTACCGCGTGCAGTTTTATCAATCTCAAATTCATGTGGCACCACATTGAATGAGCGGCGCAGCACATGGTGCACCATTCCGGCACCAACGGTATGTTTTGTTACCCGATCAACTAATAAAAATCCGCCAGTGTCTCGAACTTCGCTGTATAGATCCAACGGAATTGGCCGTTCAGTTGCAAGGGCGACGCGACCGATTTCGTTCAAATTCAAAATACGAGCTGCATCTTCATGCCCAGTATTTACATCTAACTTGTGTCGAATTGTGGTGACGGTGGCATTAACTGCAGTTGGTCCACTAATTAATAAATATGAGCGACCATGAGCAAGTGGTTCTTCACCAATCCAAACTAGATCAGCTGAGAATCGATCTGCTGGTTGTAGTTGCTCGGTCGGACTGCAAAGCACATCACCTCTTGAGATATCTACTTCAACATCAGGCTTGAACGCAACTGCATCACCTGGATTGGCAATAGTTGCTGGCTTACCGTTTACGTAAAGCTCAGAAATCTTTGCTTGCTTTCCACTTTGAGATACTTCAAAGCTGTCACCAATATTTAGCGTGCCGCTTACTAGCGTGCCGCCATACCCGCGCCAATCATCAGCTCGCAAAATTGTTTGCACTGGCAAGCGAAGCGGCGCTGTTGCAAGTGATTTACCTGGCTCCCATTGCTGTAGTGCGCCTAAAACTGTTGGCCCTTGATACCAAGGGGTATTTGAGCTTTCAGTAATTACGTTATCGCCCAAAAGCGCGCTGACGGGGATAAGCATTAAGCTGGAAATACCAAGTCGATTCGCAGCATCAGTTAGCTGAGTTGATAGGTCATTAAATACTTGCTCTGAGAAGTTTTTTGCATCAAGTTTGTTTACAACAGCAACAACAGTTCCAACCCCCATTAATGCGCATACAGTTAGATGACGCATGGTTTGATCTCGCACACCTTTAGTTGCGTCAACTAATAACAGCGCAACGTCAGCATCAGAAGCTGCCACCGCCATATTTCTGGTGTACTGCTCATGGCCTGGACCATCAGCAAGCACAACTCGTCGGCCTGAGGGAAGTAATAGATGTCGGTATGCGACATCTATAGTGATGCCTTGTTCACGTTCTGCTTCGAGCCCATCAGTTAGAAGCGAATAATCAACTTCACCAACTGGAATTATTGAACCAGCGCGACGATAGGTTCTTGCCCGTTCAACTTCATCAAGCGGAACTGAATCAGTTTCAACTAGCAATCGGCCAATTAAAGTGCTTTTTCCATCATCAACTGAACCACAAGTTACAACGCGAAGCAGCGGAGTTAAAGATTTCGTCATTAAAAGTATCCCTCTGTTTTCTTAGCTTCCATCGAGGCTTCACGATCACCATCAATTAGTCGCCCCGCACGCTCACTAACTCGAACAGCTTCCATTTCAGCAACCAACTCATCCATATTCACTGCAGTTGACTCAATAGCTGCAGTAACTGGATAGCAGCCAAGTGATCTGAATCGAACCATTCGGTTCTGCGGCACTTCACCTGCTAGCAACGGCATGCGATCATCATCTAAAACTAAAATTTGGCCATCTCGAATTACGCTTGGGCGAGGCTTTGCAAAATAAAGTGGAACAATCTCAATATTCTCGCGTCGGATATAACGCCAAACATCAATCTCGGTCCAGTTGCTAAGTGGGAATACCCGCATAGTTTGACCTTCACTTAACGATGTATTTCTAGTGCGCCACATCTCTGGTCGTTGATTTCTAGGCTCCCAGCGATGACCTGCTTCGCGCAGGCTAAATACTCGCTCTTTGGAGCGAGATCGCTCTTCATCGCGACGGGCACCGCCTATGGCAGCGTCATAGCCGCCAGCATCAAGCGCTTGCCTGAGCGCAACGGTTTTCATAATTCGGGTGTATTCCTGAGCTCCATGAGTCCAAGCTGTGACTTCGCCGTTTGCGCCTTCAGGATTGGTATGCACAATCAGATTTAGACCAAACTCAACTGCCTTGGCATCTCGAAACTCAATCATCTCTCGAAATTTAAAAGTGGTATCAATATGCAAGAAGGTGAACGGGATAGGAGCTGGAGCAAATGCTTTTCGGGCAAGCTCTAACAACACGCTGGAATCTTTACCGATCGAATACATCAGCACCGGATTCTTAAAAGATCCAGCAGCTTCGCGCAAAATTCCAATTGCTTCTGCTTCTAACGCATCAAGTACTTGATCAGTGCTGACTTGTAGATTTGTCATTATGCCTTTTTGCCCAATCCGCTAACCTGCCATCCGGCAGCTCGCCATTTTCCAAAATCCAACACATTGCGCCCGTCAATTAAAACCGGATTTCTAACAATTGACCCAATAGCAACTGGATCAAGTTCACGATAAATCGACCATTCAGTCAGGTGTAATACTAAGTCACAATCCTGGAAAATTGCCGCAAGGTCGCTTTGATAGCTCAGCTCTGGAAATCTTGCCCGGGCGCTCTCAATTGCTTTTGGATCATGCACAAAAACCTGCGCACCTAACAGGTGCAGCGAGTGTGCAACATCTAATGCAGGGGAATCTCGGACATCGTCGCTGTTTGGCTTAAATGCCGCTCCTAGCACTACAACCTTTTTACCGCTTAGATCTGTTAGCAATTTTTTAGCCAAGGTGACAACGCGAGTTCGTTGGCGGGTATTTATCTGATCAACTTCAGTTAAGAATTTAACAGACTCAGCAGCACCCAACTCTTCGCCACTGCTAATAAATGCTCGAATATCTTTTGGTAAACAACCACCACCAAAGCCAACACCTGCTGCTAAGAATTTATTTCCAATCCGGGGATCCAATCCAATTGCTTCTGCTAACGCAACAATGTCAGCCCCAGCAAGTTCAGCGATTTCTGATACTGCATTGATAAATGAAATTTTTGTTGCCAAAAATGCATTCGCTGACACCTTTACTAGTTCAGCTGTTGGTACATCCATGATTAAAATTGGGATTTGCTTGTCCAGCTGAGGCTGATAGAGCTTGCGCAATTCGCGCTCCACTTCAGCACTGGTAGTGCCAATCACAATTCGATCTGGGCAGCGAGTATCACTTATTGCTAGCCCTTCTCGTAAAAATTCTGGGTTCCAAGCAACTTGATAATTCCGACCAGTTTTTTGATTTATGCGTTGCTCAATTTTGGCAGCGGTGCCAACCGGAACTGTGGATCTACCAACCACAATTGCCGATTCAGCAAGGTGTGGAGCTATGGCATCAACCGCACTCCAGATCTGGGATAAGTCAGCAGCGCTGTTACCTGCTTGCTGCGGTGTGCCAACGCAGATAAAAATAATTTGGGCTGCACTGACTTCTTTTGGATCAACTGTGAAATTTAATTTACCGCTGGCAAGGGCGCCTTGTAAAACATCTTGAAACTCTGGTTCAAAAAATGGGGCAATGCCAGAGTTGAGTTGGGACACTTTGGCTTGATCAACATCAAGACCAATAACTTGATTTCCCTGCTCGGCTAAAACCGCCGACAACACAGCTCCTAAGTAACCACATCCCACTACCGCAACGGTTGAATTTGTGCTGGTCATTTATTCCTAAATCGCTGTTATGGTGTGGCTAAATCTACCTTAGCGAGATTTCCTTGGGATATTCAAAAGCCGAGCCACAGCACGCAACCGCATTCGATCCTGGAATCGAGCCGCAATGACGCGGGCTGCAGCGATTTCAGCTGCCGGGCACGGCTCAACTGGGGCTAGCGCAGGATCCACGCGCAGCTCGTTGATATCGCCAACTACCCGTACTTGCTGCTGAGTCAACTTTGCCACATCTGCATCTGCCCAGGTTTTAGCCAAGCTCAACCACGGCGCAGTTAGTCCAATCCAGCGACCTCGATGCTCACGTTGTTGAAAACCTTCATGAACAATTTTTCGTCGAAGCTTGTTACGTTCAGATACTGACTTATTGCTTTGTGCCCATTTTAAGTTCAGCTCATTTAGAACTTCAGCTTCTGACCAACTTATTGCAGCATGAGCGCGTTTGTCATCAAATCTTGGTTCAGCTGAATCAAGCGGTAACCCAGTTGCAGTGATAAATCGTGCCCATAGCGATTCGCTACTTTGTTTTGGTGGAACAGTAACAATTGTGATGTTAGCAATGGGAACAAACTTGCTCCATCGCTGCACAACCTGATTGAGCTGATAGCTTCGCCAAAAGTTTGAACCAACGGCATCTGTTAATGGCAGCTCAGCTGCTCGTTTAATGCGCTCAAAATAATCTTCATAACTATATGTTCGACCATTGCGAACACTCTGCTGCCAAGATGATGGCAGCACCCGAGCTAGATCTCTTGCAGTGATAATAATTTTTATTTCTCGGTTAGGCAATTGCGAAAGCAGTAATTCAATGCCTTCTTCTAGCATGGAAGCGAGTGCTTCAGCTGAAATCAAAATTGATTTCTCCGAGTTATTGATCTGCGCCTTTAAGCTCAACCATTGTGAGTGCATACGCTGTTGAGTTTTTTGATCAACCCACGGAATCTGATTACCAACTAAGCCATAAATTGCTCGTTCATGATTGATAGCACCTTGAGCAGGTGCAAAATCCAACGGATAGAGCCAGCCGGCAGATTCAAGTTCGGCCAACTGGTTGATGATGCCATGCTGCAAATAAGTTGTGCCGGACTTCATAGTTCCAATATGCAGCACGATTTGCGGTTGATTCGACACCGAACACCCTTCTTAAGCCAGACCCTATTCTCTCACCGCTAAGGTTTCTCACCATGAACACAGGGCCGCTAACCGGAGTAAGTGTTGTGATGCCCGTGCTCAATGAAGCTAAGTATTTAAACCAAGCGGTATCTGAAATTCTCAACCAGCAAGTTTCAGTGCCAATTGAAGTTGTGCTCGCTGTGGGCCCATCAACGGACGAAACTGCGCTAATCGCAGCTGAGCTAGCTGCTGCAGATCCTCGAGTGGTTGTAGTTGCTAATCCAAGCGGAAAAACACCAGCGGCCCTGAATCTAGCAATTGCAAAAGCTAAATTTGAAGTAATAGTTCGAGTTGATGGACATGCAATTTTAACCGAGAACTACATCCAGACAGCAATTACAGTTTTACAAGAAACTAATGCAGATGTTGTAGGTGGCGTGATGGCTGCAGCTGGAGTTAGTCGCTTTGAAGTAGCAGTTGCAGCAGCTATGCGTAGCGTGCTTGGCGTTGGCCCGGCAAGTTTTCACACTGGCGGAGGTGCTGGCCCAGCGCTCACTGTTTACTTAGGTGTATTTCGACGCACAGCACTTGAACAAGTTGGTGGCTATGACGAAAGTTTTATCAGGGCTCAAGACTGGGAGCTGAATTATCGAATCAGACAATCAGGGGGATTGATTTGGTTTGATCCAAGATTGGAAGTTACATATCGACCACGATCAACCATAAAAGCCTTATCAAAACAGTACTTCAACTATGGCAAATGGCGACGCGAAGTTGCCCGAACTTATCCAGAGACAAAATCTTTACGGTATTTAGCTCCACCGCTAACTTTATTAGCACTGCTTAGCTCTGCTGGATTGTTAATCACCAGTTATGTTTTAGGCGCCGGCTTCTATTTAATCTTTTTAGTTCCAATAGCTGGATATTTAAGTTTGATTCTTACAGGATCAGTGCTGATTTTTAATAAAAAACATTTAAGTTCACTGCTCTGGCAGCCATTAGTATTGCTAACAATGCATATGTGCTGGGGAGCTGGATTTCTTACTTCACCAAAAAATCTTCGAGTGCGCTAATAAATCGCTTTTGATCCGTTTCCCAGTTGTGGTTAGCAACCACATAGTCATATCCAGCATTTCCAAGCTCATGCCAGCGCGTATCACTTTTCGCTAATTCAATCAGCGCCGTTACTACCTGTGAAACTGAATTAAAATCAACAATGTAGCCGCAAGCAGCGCTGTTAATTAGCGCAGCTGCTTGCGGTAGTGGAGTTGAGATAACTGGCAGCTGCGCAGCCATGTATTCGTAAATCTTTGTTGGTTGACTCACTCGATAATTTGGATGGTCATGTAGCAAAGCTAATCCAGCTAGTTTTCCGGGTAAAAGTTTGAGCGCTGTCTCGTTAGGCAAGTAGCCATGCCAGACAAGCTCTCCAGCGGCTGCAGCAGTTTTAAGTTCAGCGGCAAGCTGAGCATCGGGACAAGAACCAACAATTTCTAAATTAATATTGTGTTCAAGAAGTTTTTTTGCCAGCTCAATTAACTCATAACCACCGCGCAGTTTGGTGATATTTCCAAGGTAAATAGCTGTATTGGATTTAGCTACATTTTTCAATTCAGGCACAAATGAGGTATTTGGAATAACGGGATGTGTTTTTTTGAACCTTTTTTGATATTCGGCCTCAGCAAGTAGTAAGTGATAGCGACGCTCTGCAGTGAGTTCTAATTTTATGATTAGCATTTTAAAAAGTGGCTTTAGCAATTTAGGGAGATATGACTTCGCAGAGATTGCGGTCATCGTATCTTCATGAACGTCCCAAACTACTTTAGTTTTGCTAGCGCCAGCTACTAGCAAGAGCTCAGGGTCATGCAAGAGCACCAAATCAAATTCACTAGATCGAGCACGCAGCAGTTTTTTAACTGCCATTAGCGCACTAGCGCGCTGTTTGCCATGCGCTCGAGGCAGATTGATTTGTTCAATTCTTGGATCAATTTCAGTGGTAACAAAAGATTCAAATGCAGCGGCATAGCTAACTTGAATATTGTGATCAAGCAGAGATGAAATTTCGCGATAATAAATTCGAGCGTCTTGTGGGTGGTGCACCACCGTGACTACCAAGACTCGCATATTTAAGTTGTCGCTTCTTCGTAAGCGCTTAGAACTTCTTCCATGGGGCCATCAGCGATCATGGTTCCTTTATCCAACCAAATTGCTCTGGAGCAAGTTTCTCTGATTACAGAATGTGAATGACTAACTACAAAAACCGTTCCCGCTTTTTCTTTTAGCTCCAATATGCGCTGCTGCGAGCGTTTTTTGAAATTAACATCCCCCGTTGCAAGAGCTTCATCAATCATCAATATTTCTTGTGGAACTGAGGATGCAATTGCAAAACGCAACCGAGCGCCCATGCCTGATGAGTAGGTGCTTAGTGGCAGATCAATGAATTCACCAATGCCAGAAAATTCAATAATGGCATCCATATTGGCTGCAACATCAGCTGGTGTCATTCCAAGCGCTAGTCCACCTAATTCAATATTTCGCCTGCCAGATAGGTGATTCATTAATGCAGCATTCACTCCTAGCAAGGATGGCTGCGAAGAGGTCAAAATACTGCCTGATCGTGCCGGAATTAATCCAGAGATAGCTCTTAGTAGGGTGCTTTTTCCAGCACCGTTTCTGCCAATAATGGCAATAGCTTCACCTTGATTTGACGTAAAACTGATTCCTCTAAGCGCATGAACTTCTTTTAGAGCAGCTTTTCTGGTTCGACGAAGCGCTTTATCAACAACTGTACGCTTGGCAGTAATCTGCTTGCTTTTTACTTTAGTTCGAATTCGGTAATAAACATGAAGGTCCTCAACTACAACAGTCCTATTATCAGTCGCGGCCATATTTGCCTTCACCTTTAAAAAAGAACCAAAAGCCCAAGATGAAGATAACTAGCGCCCAAATGATTCCTAAAATCCAATCACGACTAGTTGCCTCAATTGATTCAATAAAAATACTACGGGTTAATTGCATAAAAATATGTGCCGGGTTGTACTTGAGGAATGGTTCGATTGGTGCTGGGAAACGTTCCTTAGAAATTTCGATGCTGAAGAAAATTCCACTCAAGTAACCCCACATGCGTATTAAGAAAGGTGCTAACTTGGCAAGGTCACGAGCTTTATTGACCACTCGAGCTAGCAGCATGGCAAGGCCAGTATTGAATATGAATTGCACAATAATAATTGGAATAATCAACAACCAGGTAATTCGGATTGGCTCACCGGTAGCGATGACTGCGACAAAAACAACTATGAGTGAAGGAAAAAATTGCAATAACTGTTGAAGCGATGCAGCTATTGGTAGCAGTGCTCGTGGGAAATGCAAGGAGCGAATTAATCCCTTATTGGAAATAATGGAAAGCGAGCCTGCATTTGCACTAATTGAGGTGAAGCGAAACATCATGACACCAATAACTAAAAATGCAATAAAGTTTTCAATTCCACGAGATACGCCAAGAATTACACCAAATAGCAGGTAATAAACAGCTGCAGTTAGCATTGGAGTTAATAGCAGCCATATGTGACCTAGGGCAGCGCTGGAATTTTGTCCTTCCACTCGCGCACGAGCAAAAGAAAGCATGAAAAATCTGCGTTTCCATAAGTCTTTGATGTAATCAACTAAGCCTAATTTTTGTCCTACTGGCTTTAATTCGTGTGATTGGCTCACAGGCGCTCTACTTCTGGATGATCAATTCTGCCTCTGGTATCAAAGAGCAAATTTGATTCGTTAATTAGCTCATCAGTGTTATAGCTAGCATGATCTTGCAGCATTACCGTAATATCCGCGCGGTTTAAAGCAGCCTTTAGATCAGCGACCCGAGTCAATTCACGTCCGTTTAGTCGCCAGGTTTCAACCATTGGGTCATGAAATTCCAGCTGCGCACCTTTTTCTAAAAGCTCAAGACCAATTGGAATTGCTGGGGATTCGCGTTGATCGGCAATATCTGGTTTATACGTAACGCCAAGTACTAGCACTTTAGACCCATTTAGAGCTTTACCAACGGTATTGAGTTGGTCTTGAATTCGATTAACTACATAAGCTGGCATGCCAGCATTTATTTCTTGGGCTAGCTCAACAAATTTAAATGGATAACCTAGATTAGTTTTAACTTGATAGGACAAGTAATTTGGATCAATTGGAATGCAATGGCCACCGACACCTGGACCTGGATAAAAAGCTTGGAATCCAAACGGCTTGGTAGCTGCACATCTAATTACGTCCCACAGATCTATATCTAAATCTTTACAAAACATTGCCATCTCATTTACTAAAGCAATGTTGATATGGCGATAGGTATTTTCTAATAATTTGGCCATCTCAGCTTCTTTAGCACCCTTAGCACGAACAACTGTGTCAACAAATTTTTCATATAACGCAACTGCTTTATCAGTGCTAGCTGGATTTAAACCACCAACAACTTTTGGCGTATTGCGCATGCCATACTTTTTATTGCCTGGGTCAATTCGCTCTGGTGAAAATGCTAAGAAATAATCCTCGCCTACAACTAATCCTGATTCAGCAAGGATTGGTTGAACTAAATCCTGAGTTGTTCCTGGATATGTTGTGGATTCCAAGATCACTAGCTGACCTGCTTTTAGATTTTTTGCAATTGTGTGAGTTGCACCAAGCACTGCAGAAAGATCTGGACCGCCATCTGCGGAAAGCGGAGTTGGCACACAGATCACAATGGCTTTTGCAGCAGCGAGCACACTGTCATCTTTAGTAGCGCTGAATCCAGCCTTAACCATGGCGGCGATATCAGCATCAGAAAGATCATCAACATGTGACTTGTTGGAATTCAAGCCAGCAATCACCCGATCGCTAACGTCATAACCAATAACACTTAGCCCTGCCTGAACTGCTGCTTGGGCAAGCGGCAGTCCGACGTAGCCAAGCCCAATTACTGCAAGATCAGTTGTCATTAATCCTCCGTGTAAGCGGTTAGCGCTTACCTAGCTGTTGATAGACCTCTTTGTATTGTGCAGCCACATTGGACCATGTCCTTGTTGCTGCCACCCACTCCTTAGCGGCATTCGCTAATTGCTGCTGATATGCCGAATCGTACAGAAGCTGGCCTAGCGCTTCAGTGAGCGCGCTTAATGAATCAGGCTGAACCAGCACGCCAGTGCGATCATGCTCGATCAGCTCAGCTAAGGCGGGTAAATCACTGGCAATTACGGCTCGACCGAGCGCCATGGCTTCAAGTGGCTTAAGCGGAGTTACCAGCTGGGTAACTGCTGAATTTGTTCGCGGCACGCAGAAAACATCCATTGCTTGGTAATAATTAATTGTTTCAGCAAATGGTTTGCGACCCACAAGGTGGATGTAATTTGCATATTTGCTGGCTGCTGCTTGCTGTTGCAATTTTGGTAGCTCAGGTCCATCTCCCACAATTACTAGTTGAACGCGATTACCAGATTGGTGTAGCTGATCAAATGCCGAAATTAATAGTGCAACATTTTCAAATGGGTACAACGTGGTTGCTATACCAAAAGTTGGAAGCTCCGCTAAGCCCAAATTAGCACGGGCAGCAGCAGGTTCAACAATATTGTTTAATAAAGTTTCTGATACTGCGTTAGGTGTAATAAAGATTTTACTAGCAGCAATCCCACGTTTCATGATCTCATTTTTCATTGTCAAACTTAGCGTCGTTATTGCTTGAGCTTGATGCATAATCGCAGTTTCGCGTGCTAAAAATTCACGATAGAATTCGGACTCAACCAGGTTGGCTTTAGATTTTGTTAACCAAGATTGCTCCAAGAATCCGCGAACTTCGTAAGCAAATGGTAAATTTGTTACTGCTGCTACAGCTGCAGCTATTTCTCCGTTAACAAAATCTGTTGCAGGATGCAATATCTCGGGTCTAATTTTCTCAACTAATTTAATCAGATACTTAACTGCAATATCCATTTCATTTTTTGAGCTAAGGCCAGTTGGAATTAAATGATGATATGAAATTTGCTGTTTTGAATTAAATGCTGGAACCTGCGAGATGTTTCCAGAGAAAAATTTTCCAATATTAATTGGGTAGCCATGTCGAGTAACTGCTGTTGCCGAAAGTCCAGCAAGATTTTGAGCTTCTAAAATGTTATGAGTTCGTATTGTGTAGCCAGCTTGAGTAAACGGCAGCGAGTTGGTAACTAGATGCAATACCGAACTTTTCACTGGCTTAACTGGGGACAGCCAGGTGGGCGATGATGCCTTAGCTGGAAAATTGGAACTAGCCAAATCGCCCTTGAGCTTTACGCCAGCCTTGGCAAGTAGTGCTCGTAGCGTTAACCCTGGCGATTGGCTTAGCCGGCGCAAAACCGTGCTGATCGCCCATGGCAAGGCACGCAATCCAACAAAGTAGCGCAACGCTGTCCCACTTTCATCTGCCATGGTGGAATACTCACGGCCATAGATAAGTTTCTCACGCTTAGGAGAGCCAAGTGACGCAGCAGGCGGTAATAAAAAGTGGCGATGTTGTCCACATTACTGGCGCACGGCCAAATTTCCCTAAAGCTGCTCCAGTTATTGCTGCACTTGCTGCTGCTGGCGTGCCACAAAAGCTAATTCATACCGGTCAACACTATGACGATGCGTTAAGTGACTCATTTTTCAGGCTGCTCAATCTGCCCACCCCAGATATAAATTTAGGAGTTGGCTCGGGAACTCATGCTGCTCAAACAGCTGCAATCATGATTGGGTTTGAAAACGCAATTGCAGGAGTGAAGCCAGCCATGATTGTGGTTTATGGAGATGTGAATTCAACAGTTGCAGCAGCGCTAGTTGCCGCAAAGTTAGAAATCCCAATAGCCCATGTCGAAGCAGGATTGCGCAGCTTTGATTTATCAATGCCAGAAGAAATTAATCGAAAGCTAACTGATCAACTTTCTGATTTATTGTTAATTACCAGCCCAGAGGCTGAGCTGAATTTAATTAATGAAGGATTAGGTAATCGTAAAATTGTATTTGTTGGAAATTCAATGATCGATACCTTACTTTCACACCTTTCTGAATTCGATGAAGATCGCGTGATCTCTGAGTTAGGCATCGTGGGCGATTATGCAGTTGCAACTTTGCATCGTCCTGGCAATGTCGATGACTTAGAAACCGCGCAATTAATTGTTGCCGCGCTAGGAGAGGTTTCAAATACGACCCAAATTATTTTACCCCTGCATCCACGTGGTAAAGATTCTTTGTATAAAGCTGGATTAGCAAAATATCCGCAAATTGAAGTGGTTGAACCGCTTAACTATATTGATTTTATCTCGCTGGTTAAAGCAGCAAAATTTGTTGTTACCGACTCTGGTGGGGTACAAGAAGAAACCACAATACTCAAAGTGCCATGCTTAACACTTCGCCCAAATACCGAGCGTCCAATAACTATTACACATGGTACAAATCAACTAGTTACTGTTGATAATTTGGTTCAGCGCGTAAATCAACTACCAGCAGTTGGCGATGTTGTGCCGCCGCTATGGGATGGCAAAGCAGGGCAGCGCATTGCCGCTGCCATTGTTGAATATTTAGGTAGTAAATGAACGAATTAACAAATCGCGTTCAGAAACTTGAAGCAGAGTTAGCTCAGCTAAAAAACTCAGGTGCTTTCTTGGTTGGCACTGCGTTATTAGCGATAGCAAAAGATCCACGTAGATCACTTGTTGCAATGCGCAACTTAGTACGGCTTTGGAGATTGCGTGGGGAATCAATTGATCGCCAATTTTCAACTGAGCTTGGCGAACCAATGTTGCAGCGAGTTCGCAAACCGACAAAATTTAATTTTGGAGCTCGTATAGCCGTTATTGGAACAGCTCATTTCATTGACGAGCTAGCTGAAACCTGCTGTGTGCTGGCTTTGATGCCGCATGACCGCGATTTGGCAGATGTTTTGCTGCCATTTAAGCCACAACTGTTAATAATTGAAGCCAAGGCGGGAACGCATAGCGATATCTGGCGACACCTTGGCGATCCGCTAGCACCTGATCGTGCAGCGCAATTAGCAAGAATTGTTAACTCAGCCTCACTCGGCTCGATACCGGTAATTTTTTGGGCAAATGCACCGCGCAAAATTTGGGAGCATGCTGTTGTTGATCTAAAAATTGACCAAATAGTTACAGCTGAGAATTTTGAGATGAGCTTAATTAACACTTGGATAGCTCATGACTAATCGAAAGATATTGCTATACGGCGATGTCAATATGAATATTATTGACGGCTCTGCTGTTTGGGCGGCATCAGCTGCTGAAGTACTAGCTCGCTGCGATGTAGATGTTTATTTCTTGCTTAAGGCAAAACCAACCACTGATCGCCTACTTTTGCCGCTAGCTGAATTTAAAAATATCACAATCATCAATCCATTTACTGATGCAATTTCACGCTTTAAGTCAATGTTTACAAAAGGTGATTCACTTTCTGTGGCAAATGCAGTTTCATTAATCGAAAAATTACATCAACAAGAAAATTTTGATGGCATATTGATCCGTGGTGGAAAATTAGCTCCACAGTTAGCTAAATCAGAGATTGTTTTTGGAAAATTATGGACATACTTAACTGATTTTCCACAATCTGCAGCTGCGATGGATACAGCAAGCCGTAAATGGTTAGGTGATGTGGCAAAGGCAAGCCATGTGATGTTGTGTCAAACTGAATATTTGCGCGCATTGCTTGAAGCCACAATTCCACAAACTGCAGGAAAGTGCGCAATCTGGTCACCAATTGTGGCTGAACCGCCAGTATCTGCGGATTTAAATTTAGCTCAGCTTGGCACTGATACTAATCCGCTGGCATTGGCCTACACCGGAAAATTTGCTCCGCTTTGGAACACGTTAGAAATGTGCGAACTACCTAAACAACTTGCAACTTTAGGAGTTACTGCTGAACTAAATATGATCGGCGACAAAATTCATAATCCAAAAGAGCTACCTAATTGGGCAGCTGCGATGCAGACAGCTTTAACAACAACAAATCGCGTGATCTGGCATGGTGGAATGGCAAGAGCGACGGCGATGGAGCAATCGGCAAAATCTCATATTGGTTTGTCATGGCGCGCAGCCGAGCTTGATGCTTCACTTGAGCTTTCGACTAAAGTTTTGGAATTTGGCTCAATGGGAATTCCAGTGCTCTTGAATCGCAATTTAATGCATGAGCAATTACTTGGAAGTGACTATCCGCTATTCGTAGATGCAGATTCTGATGTAGCAAGCGTGCTTGCGGCATCAGTAAAAGATCCTGCACTGCTGGCTAAGGCTGCAGCTGCTGTGAAAATGGCAACTGCTGAATTTTCAATGAGCAGCTCGGTAGCCAAAGTGCAGCAGTTGCTAACTCGATATATCCCAGCGCCCTCAGTAGGCGTAATCGAATTTAATCGCAGTCGCAATAGAGCGCTGCGAGTTGTAGTTGCAAGTCATGACTTAAAGTTTTTTACCAAGATCGCAGCGCAATACCAAGGCATGCCTGGAATTGAGCTGCGATTTGATCATTGGCCAGCGATTAATCGCAATGAAGGCAGAGTCAGCAAGGCAATGTTGAAATGGGCAGATGTAATCATCTGCGAATGGTGCGGTGGCAATGCGCTTTGGTACGCCAAGCATAAAAAATCAAGCCAGCGCTTGATTGTTCGATTGCATAGATTTGAGCTATCCCGGCCATGGCCAGAAACCATAAAAGGCAGCGCAGTTGATCAGTTGGTCTGTGTATCTAAGCCATATGCGCAATTAACTCTTGCCAAAACTTCTGTTCCCAGCGAGCGCGTTGTGATGGTGCCAAACTGGGTTGATATTGCCGATTTAAATCGACCAAAATTTGAAGATGCTCAATTCACAATTGGTTTAATTGGCGCAGCTCCGATGCGAAAGCGCCCTGATTTAGCAATTGCCATTTTAGAACAACTAAGAGCTGTGGATCCAAGGTTTAAATTAGTAATTAAAACCAAGCTGCCTTGGCAGATGCCTTGGGTTTGGCGAGATCAAACTGAGCGTGATCAATTTCGCGACCTGTTTGAACATATAGAGCGAACTGAGTCGCTACGGGGATCAATAATTTTTGATGACTATGGAGCAGATGTAGCAAATTGGCTGCGTCGAGTTGGTTGGGTGCTTTCAACTTCTGATGATGAGTCTTTCCATTTAGCTCCAGCTGAAGGTGCAGCAAGCGGTGCGGTTCCAGTAATTCTGCCATGGCCTGGCTCTGATCAGATTTATGATGCAAAATGGATACATCAAGATGTCACAGCTGCTGCTAACTTTATTTTGACCGCAACAAAATCTGGCACCTGGGCGCAGCTAGGAGAGCAGGCACGAACAGAGATTTCAACCAGATATGGCTTGGAGTTAGTAAATGAACAATGGGCAAAAATTCTCACCCAAGATTTGCCCAGCGCTAATTCTTAACTACGCAAGGATTCCTAGTATCTGAACCAGTTGGTTTTGGTTGCTGCCAAGTTGAAGTTTTTTCTTCAATTTTTGGAAAACCAATTACAGTTGCGCGATTAGTGCCAATAAATAATTTAATGTCATTAACACTGGACTCTTGAATTTCAATTTTTACGTTGTTGCCCAATGCTTTAGCTAGTGTTCTAGCTGCTGGCAGCTGATCTTTGTTAGCTCGAATGTAAGTTGTTTCAACGCTGGCTGGTGCGTTTCGAGTTCCAGCAATTTTGAATCCCTCAGCTTGTAGTTTAGAAGCAACTTCACTTGCAGCACCAGGAATGCTAGTTCCATTAAGAACTGTAACTGAAACAGATTCCACAGTTACATCTGGAATTTGATCTTCAGTTAACTCGATTGGCTCTTCATATCCTTGATCGTTCGCAAGTGCGTTCCATAGTTTTGTTGATTCAATAGTTGAAAAAACAACAGTGTTTCGATCCTTTGGATTTGTTGAGATTGGTGCTGTCATAAATCTAATTTTGGCAGGATCAATGCCAGCTAAACTGCGAGCAAGTGCAGTCATTTTTTCTACTGATCCCAACTTAGGATCAGTGGTTAGAGATTTTGCCACTTCACTAAGTGTTCTAAACAATCTAATTGGATCCAGCAATACCTGAGAGCTGGTGGTTTTTCTCACCATTGATTTTAAGAAATCTTGCTGCCTTGAAATTCGACTAATGTCGCCACCATCGCCAAGGCCTAATCTGGTGCGAACATAAGCTAAAGATGCTTCACCATCAAGTGTTTGTAATCCTGCTTTAACAAATAGCTTGCTTTTATTGTCATTTACATCTTGCGGTATGCAAACTTCAACTCCACCTAAGGCATCAACCACGGATTTAAAACCAAGAAAATCCACCACCGCAAAATGCTCAATTGTCATGCCGGTAATTGTTTCTAGAGTTTTAACTGTGCAGCCAGGCCCCCCTTGGGTAAATGCGTAGTTAAATCGAGTTGTGATTGGTGGGAATATTTTTCCATCGCTATTAATACATTCTGGAATTCGAACAATGGTGTCGCGTGGAATGCTCACTACTAAAACTCGCTTGCGATCTTCATAAATATGAACCAATAGTGCAGTATCAGATCGCGCGACGTTGTAGTAATCGGGCTGACCATATTTGCGACCCTGGCCAGCTCGGGTATCGCTGCCCATTATCAAAACATCAATTGGGCCAGTTGGCGGTGCTGGCAGACTTGGCCGCTCGCCAAGTTGGGCTGAGATATCGGCAGTTTTAACTTCGCTAGCAACAGTTTTAAGCGCAATTCCAAACAATCCTGAAACTAAAGTTATAGCTAAAGCCACTGCAGACATTGCGCTAAGCAGTACCAAGGATGGTCGATGACCTCTAATCTGCATCAATTACTCCTTGAGGTGAGCTCAGCTTCTGATTAGGAAGTCCTGTGAGTTCTGCTCCACGCGCTGAATGTGCTGAATTTTCGCATACTTTACTGTCAATAATTGCCTATGCAGATTTTCCGGGTGATTATGGTGGCAGCGCTGTTGGTAACAGCCACACCCAGCAATGCAGTTAATGCTGTTCCTGGCTCATTTGTGATTAAAGGTTCAGGACTTGGTCATGGCGTTGGCATGAGTCAAGTTGGCGCTTTTGTACAGGCGCAAAACGGCAGAACAGCCGCTGAAATAATTGCGCATTACTATCCGAAAGCCCAGCTAGCACAGGTAGATGATGATGTTGAAATTTTAGTAAACGTCGCAGCAAATCAAAGCCAACTCATTTTGGCAGCCGCACCAATTAGGAAACCCCAACCCACATCCTTAAGTGTTAGCGCTGGTGCTAAGCCAATATTGCTGAGCGCTGGTGCGCAAGTAACTCTGAGCGCAGTTGCAGGGCAGCTGCAGCTAAGTTATTTGGGTGCAACTGAATTAATAGCAACTGCTAGTCAGCTTGAATTTAACTGGTCTGGACTCAAGGGATTTATAGGAACTGGACCAAAAAGTGAAATAACAATATCTAGAGCTGATAACTCACTTAGTAAATATCGATTTGGCCCGCTAATTGTCACTGCAACAGGCAATCGAATCCAGGCAGTTTTAAAGTTAAGAGCAAAAGATCAATATTTAAATGCAGTTGCAGAGGTCGCATCAACTTGGCCAACTGCAGCATTGCAAGCTCAGGCAATTGCTGCTCGCAGCATGGCGCTAACGGCTGTTAATGCTGGCGTTAAAACTAATTGCCGCTGTCATGTAAATAGTTTGGTTGATCAAAACATGAGAGGCAGTGAGCGATACAAGCTGCCGGGCTATCCAAATTGGCGAAAAGCAGTGAAGCAGACAGCAGGTCAGGTGGTAGCTATAAATTCGCAGCCAGTTGCCGCTTGGTTTTTTGCCAGATCTAATGGCAGAACCGAAAATAGTGAGGATGTTTGGGGATCGCCTCGACCATGGGCGATCAGCGTTGAAGACCCATATTCAATTGATTCGCTAGCTGGACCGCAGGTGCGCTGGCAGGTATCAGTTTCAGCTGAGCAGCTAGCTAAGTTATTTAAATTGCCCGATGTCGTAAAAGTGTCAGTTGCAGCTCGAAATCCTGGTGGATCTGTTAAAACTTTTCGGGCAGAAGCCTCAACAGGTCAAACTGCAAATCTACCCGGGCGCAGCCTGCGAGCAGCAATTCCAACAAGGTCGGTATGGATTGAAAACATTAAACCTAGAGCTGACTAAAAATATGCCAATAACAAAAGCAATTTTACTTGTAGGTGGCGAAGGAACTCGACTTCGTCCCTTAACACTATCCACTCCAAAACCAATGCTGCCACTAGCAGGTTATCCAATCACTGCCCACCAAATTGCAAAGCTGGCAGCTGCTGGAATCACTGAAGTCATGCTTGCCACCAGTTATCGCACTGAAGTTTTTGCAGATTGGCTAGCGCAGCAGGATTATTTAGATTTACAGATTAAATTTGCCATTGAAGAAGTTCCGCTTGGCACAGGTGGGGCAATCCGAAATGCAGCTGACCATATGAATTTAAGCGATGATGAATCAGTAGTGGTGCTTAACGGTGATGTGCTTAGCGGCCATGACTTAACGCAACAATTAACCCAATATGCAGCAGCTAAAGCTGCGGCATCGTTGCATTTGGTTTCAGTAGCCGACCCAAGTTCATTTGGATTAGTTCCTACCAGCGATACAGGCGAGGTTTTGGCCTTCTTAGAAAAGCCAAAAAACGCAGCTGAAATAACCACTAATCAGATTAATGCTGGCTGCTATATCTTGCACTGCGATGTGATTAATCAAATTAGTCAAGGCGTTCCCAGCTCGGTTGAACGGGACGTGTTTCCAGCACTTTTAACTACAAAAGCTAAAGTAATTGGTTATTTAGATAATACTTATTTCTTGGATCTTGGAACTCCTTATTCATATGTGCAGGGCTCAGCTGATTTAGTAACTGGGAAAGTGAGTTCACCACTAATTACTAAAACCGGTCAAGCAGTAATTCATCCAACTGCAAAAGTAGATCCATCCGCTATGGTTTTTGGAGGTTCGGTAGTTATGGCAGCAGCTGAAATTTCAGCAGGGGCTGTGGTCAGTGGATCAATCATTTTTGAAAATGCCAAAATCGATGTGAACTCACAACTATTTGATTCAATTTTGGGCCGTAATTCAAAAATTAATTCTGATTTGATCTTAACTAAAATTGTGGTCGCTGAAAATTGCACCATCAACACCGAAATTCCAGCAGGGGTAAGGGTTTGGCCGAATCTAGAACTAACCACTAATTAATAGATTTCGTCCCCTAGTTAACCTGTTTTAGTTACTTTTTAGGCCTTTTTTGGGCTATTTTCTGGGTTCTAACTTGACGAAAGGTGAATAACACGTGTGTAATTCACCCATTACGAAGGGATTTATCCATGGCGTCTGTTGGTCGCATGCTCGATGTTGACCTTGAAGTTATTTCTTGGCAAGAGCGAGCACTATGTGCTCAAACAGATCCAGAAGCTTTTTTTCCAGAAAAAGGTGGCTCAACTAGAGATGCCAAGCGCGTATGTTTGTCGTGCGATGTTCGAGTTGAGTGCTTGGAATATGCATTAGAAAACGATGAGCGCTTTGGAATCTGGGGTGGCTTGTCAGAGCGCGAGCGCCGTCGGCTGCGCCGCAAAGCTGTTTAGTTTTGCAACTTAGTTGTAATTAAATTTTAGTTTTCGTTAAACACTTCAATATCAACACTTAACAGTTCGGCTAATGCTTGCGCAATTGAAAATCTGATCAAAGAAACTCTTGCCTTGTTGCTGCTGGCCCGCACCTCAATTGGGCGGCGAAAAATTAAAACTTTGATCTGGGTTGGCTGCTTGGTTGCAACTGCTAAAGCAGGTGAAGTCTCTGCTTGCTGATCTAGATTTGGCAGGTCGAATAATTCGTAGCTGATAGCTCTAATCTGAGTTTCTAACTCTGGTGCGCGTTTAATTACGCTGCGTAGAATCGAATTATTGGCCTGGCTGATCAGCTCAGCCCACTCCAGTTTCAGCGGTTGCGCTGATCTTCGTTCATGTCTGTCCCTGTGTCTTAGCACGAGAACAGCGTAAGACCCGCTACCTTCCTCAGGTGGGCAACCGGGTCTGTTCGAAACCATCGTGCAAGCGGGTGGCGGTTGCCACCCTCACGTACATCTATGCTGAGTCCACCGCAGTGCTAGGACCCTTAGCCAGCAGCGCAGAGCCGCATTGCTATGACCTATGCCAATCCCATACAGATGCGCTGACAGTCCCCGTTGGTTGGGAAGTAGTAAGACTAAAAGTGGATGCAGCGCTATTAACTGGAACTGATATGCACTACGACGCTAGTTATCGCGACCGCCATCCGGCAGGCTCAGATCAGCCACGGCCGCAGCTGCGGCTAGTGCCACCTACCGAATAACAAAGTTGCTAGCTACGCTGGCATTATGGCGATGACTGATCTAGACAAAATAATTAAGGCCTACGACATTCGAGGCTTAGTCGGCGTTGAGCTAAATGATGAATTAATGCAAGCTGTCGGCAAGGCCTTTGTAGTTGCGTTAGGAATTGCTAAATCTGCCGGCGGAGCTGGTGCTGTTGTAATTGGGCGCGATATGCGCGAGAGTGGAAGCGCATACAGCGCTGCGTTTGCAGCTGGCGTAACTCAGCTCGGCGTTGATGTAATTGATATTGGGCTAGCAAGCACTGATCAGCTTTATTTTGCTGCTGGCTTTTTACAGCTCCCTGGCGCGATGCTCACTGCAAGTCATAATCCAGCAGCGTATAACGGAATTAAGCTCTGTCAAGCTGGGGCAAAACCAGTTGGTCAAGAAACAGGCTTAAAACAGATCAAAGAATTAATCAAAGCTAATGATTTTGAATTAGCTCAAGTTAGTGGAATCGTGTCTAAACGCGATTTACTCAGTGAATATGCCAGCTTCCTGCAGCAGTTGGCAGGACTTACCAAAGTGCGACCAATGAAAATTGTGGTTGATGCTGGAAATGGTATGGCAGGGCATACCGCACCTACAGTTTTAAATCTGCCAGGGATTGAACTTGTGCCGATGTATTTTGAGTTAGATGGAAATTTTCCAAATCATGATGCGAATCCAATTGACCCAGTAAATTTAGTTGATCTACAAAACAAAGTGCTAGAAACCTCAGCTGATTTGGGGTTAGCTTTTGATGGTGATGCGGATAGATGTTTTCTAGTTGATAACAACGGCGAACTAGTTTCGCCAAGTGCGCTAACTGCACTTATTGCCAAACGGTTTTTAGCTACAAATCCGGGCTCCACAATTGTGCATAATTTAATTTCATCTAAAGCAGTGCCAGAGATTGTTGCTGAAGCTGGAGGTGTTGCAGTTCGAACTCGTGTGGGCCATTCATTCATTAAAGAAGTAATGGCACAAACCAATGCGGTATTTGGTGGAGAGCATTCAGGACATTTTTATTTTAGAGATTTCTGGTATGCCGATTCGGGAATGCTGGCAGCGCTGATTGCTATCGCTGAGCTAACTGCAACTGATCAAAGCTTTAGTGAGCTAATTGCAAATTGTGCTCGCTACCCGCAATCTGGCGAAATCAACAGCGAGGTGCCCGATGCTGCAGCGGCTATCGAGCGCATGCTGCGCAAATTTGGTGATGGGCATGAAATTGACCGATTAGATGGAATCACTATTACCGCGCCATCTTGGTGGCTAAATGTTCGAGCCAGCAATACCGAGCCGCTAGTGCGGCTAAACGTTGAAGCAGCCACGCCAGCGCTATTACATGAGGTAACGCAGTCAGCTTTAGGAGTGATTAGAGACTTTTAGGTCGAGTTGTGTCAAAGTATGGCCGTGAGTTACTCAGTTACTGATTTAACCAATCTGCTTCGCTGCCCAGGAGGGGCCTGCGGCGAGTTCGAAGCATCACCAATGCAATTAGTTTGTAAAACTTGTGGCGGAACATACCAAGTTACTAACGAAATTGTAATTATGTTAAAGGCAGAAAAATGATAATTGATGATGCGCTGTTAGATGACGCTAAAGCTATGGCGCTGTGTGATAGCACGCAGATGCTCAAAGCCATCGCCGAAGCAGGTGCGCAAGTAAGAGTTGCCAGCACTGCAGTTGCGCCAGAGTTATTAGCCTCAATCGCAACTGAGCAGCCGCGCACGGTAGTGGTAATTGGGATGGGTGGCTCAGGTATTGCGGGACAAGTTTTGCAAGCTGTTACAAATCAAGGTGGCACCACGCCTGTTATTGCAATCAATTCAGATTCACTGCCAAGCTGGATTGGAGCGCAGGACTTTGTTATTGCCTGTTCAGCGTCAGGTGCAACTGCTGAAACATTAGCTGCAACCGCAGTTGCGTTAAAGCGAGGCTGTCGAGTGGTTGCAATCACTTCAGCAAATTCCAAACTGGCGCATTTGGTTTCAGATCAACGCGCAGATCTAATTGAGATAGACCCAGCTGGCAGAATGCCACGAGCTTGTTTGTGGTTGCTGTTAACACCGCAGTTATTAATTGCAGCAGCACTTGGACTAATTGCATTTAACAGTGTCGATGCTGCTGTGCTAGCAGATCACCTAGATGAACTTGCTACCCAAAACGGACCAACATCTTCAGTGGATAACAATGCAGCAAAATCTATAGCACTTGAAATTGCCGGCCACATCACAATTTGCTGGGCAACTTCAAATTTGCTCACTCCAATTGCATATCGCTTTGCCTGCCAGTTGAATGAAAATGCAAATGCACCGGCAATCTGGGGCATGCTTCCTGAAGCTGCACACAATCAAGTAGTTGCCATGGATGGCAATTTCATGCCAGCTGATGATGGTATTGAGCAGCTATTTAAAGACCGAGTTGAAGACCCAACCGTTGCATCAACGCTGCGACTAGTGCTGCTGCGCGAAGCCCAGGAAAGTGAGCTTGCGCGCAAAACTGCAGATCTGGTAACTGACTTAGCTATTGAGCGCGGAATGCTAGTTACAACAATTCGAGTAGATGATCAGCTGGTTATTCACCGCATCGCAACCGCTGCCGCGATTGTGGATTTTGCCTCGACTTATGCTGCCTTGGCTACCGGCATAGACCCTGGACCAATCCCATTTATCGTAGATTTAAAGTCTGGGCTCGCGAAAAGCTAGCCAAAATGGCATATTTGAGGTTTTCTGCCAGAATTATGCCTCTACATATTCGATGGAGCTGAAATGGCACTTGATCTTGGCGTTGGCACACTTTCACCAGCTGGACTCTCAGATGCGGGCTACGCACCTGATTACAAAGTGGCTGACCTCGCCCTTGCTGAATTTGGTCGCAAGGAAATTAATTTAGCTGAGAATGAGATGCCAGGACTTATGGCAATGCGACGTGAGTTTGGTACAACTAAACCGCTAACAGGTGCTCGCATTACTGGCTCACTTCATATGACAGTACAAACCGCAGTTTTAATTGAAACACTAGTTGAGCTAGGCGCGCAAGTTCGTTGGGCAAGCTGCAATATCTTTTCAACTCAAGATCATGCTGCAGCAGCAGTTGTTGTTGGACCACACGGCAGTGTTAATAAACCAAGCGGAGTTCCAGTTTACGCCTGGAAAGGCGAATCGCTTGAAGAGTATTGGTGGTGCACTGAGCAGGTTCTGATCTGGCCAGATGGCAAAGGTCCAAACATGATTTTGGATGATGGTGGCGATGCCACTATGTTGGTTCATCTAGGTGTTGAAGCTGAAAAAACTAATTTCGTTGCAGATCCTGCA
>JAURFT010000098.1 GCA_030834185.1 Candidatus Nanopelagicales bacterium | reverse complement strand
GAACATCGGTTCGCATATCGCATCCTGATGCGCAGTGTTCGCAGGCAGAAGGGGTTGAAATTAGATCAAATGGACGGGCTCGGAAGCGATATGAAGCTCCAGTGAGCGCTCCCACAGGGCAGATTTGAACTGTATTTCCTGAAAAGTAAGACTCGAATGGCTCTTTCTCATAGATGCCAACTTGTTGAAGTGCGCCTCGTTCGTTGAGAGTAATAAATGGATCTCCTGCAATCTGCTCAGAAAACCTTGTGCAGCGAGCGCAGAGAATGCAGCGTTCACGATCGAGAAGAACTTGCGAGGAAATATTGATTGGCTTTTCAAAGGTTCTCTTTGTTCCTTCAAACCTTGATTCTTCGCGGCCATTACTCATCGCTTGATTCTGCAGCGGACACTCGCCGCCCTTATCGCAGACTGGACAATCAAGTGGGTGGTTAATCAGTAATAACTCCATAACACCTTGTTGCGCCTTATCAGCAACAGCTGAGGTGAGTTGAGTATTAACAATCATTCCTGGCTCAACTGGAATGGTGCAAGAGGCCTGTGGTTTTGGAAACTTTCTTCCATTCACTTCAATCTCAACTAAACATTGGCGGCATGCTCCAACTGGATCAAGGAGTGGGTGATCGCAGAAACGTGG
>JAURFT010000097.1 GCA_030834185.1 Candidatus Nanopelagicales bacterium | reverse complement strand
TCCTAGAGTGGTGGAATAAATTATGAAGGACTTATCGTTAAATGAATTACATCAGGGTTTAAAAAATAAAGATTTTTCAAGTGTCGAGCTGACTCAATATTACTTAAATCAAATAAAAGATCTCAATACTGAGATAAATGCCTTTATTACCATTGATGAAGAAAAGTCAATCCAGCAGGCTCAGCAGGCAGATCAATTAATTAGTCAAAATCACATTTCTGAATTAACTGGCATTCCGATTGCACAAAAAGATATTTTTTGCGCATCATCCTGGAAAACAACATGTGGCTCAAAAATGTTAGATAATTTTTATGCTCCCTATGACTCAATGGTCGTTGATCTCTTTAATAAGTGCGGAGCAATAAATCTTGGTAAAACCAATATGGATGAATTTGCCATGGGATCCTCTAATGAAACATCATATTTTGGGGCCGTGAAAAATCCATGGAACATAGATTTTGTCCCCGGAGGAAGTTCAGGAGGAAGTGCGGCGGCCGTTGCCTCAGGAATGGCGCCTGCTGCGACTGCTACCGATACCGGAGGGTCTATTCGACAGCCTGCATCGTTATGCAATTTAACGGGATTAAAACCTACATATGGACTGGTTTCTAGATTTGGGATGATTGCATTTGCTTCGAGTCTT
>JAURFT010000096.1 GCA_030834185.1 Candidatus Nanopelagicales bacterium | reverse complement strand
CACTTGAGGCAAAAGATCGCGAACAGCTTGTAGCGATCGCAAAGGCGCTCGGCGTGAAGTCGGCAGCGCGTGCGAAAAAAGAAGAAATTATTGAGATGATTCTCGATCAGACGGCGCCGTCGCCTGTTGTGGCTGCACCGGCTGCTGTCGCAACGACAGCAAAAAGAGCCAGTGCGGGTGGCTCGAAGAGCGCGAGTGATGCGAAGTCTGACGGGCCAGTGCTTGGTGCGGACGGACAACCACTTGCCGAATGGGAAATCGAACTTGCAGAGCATGAGGGCACGCCAATTGCGCCTGATGCACGTCGACAAAGTGATATTGGTGACCGGGGTGACTCGCGTGGTGGTGGCGATCGCAACGATCGCAATGATCGCAACGACCGTAACGATCGCGGTCCGCGCAACGACCGAAACGATCGAAACGATCGCGGTCCGCGCAATGATCGCAACGACCGTAATGATCGAGGCTTTCAACGAAATTTCAACGATCAAGATGGCGGCAACCGCAATCGCAATCGTCGACGCCGTCGTGGACCTGGTGGTTTTCGAAACTCACGCGACGAAGGTCCACAAGGTGATGATCGCTACGAGTTGAATGAACCGCAAGAACAGCACGAGCCAATTAGTAACGACCCGGTTGAACTTGCTGGC
>JAURFT010000095.1 GCA_030834185.1 Candidatus Nanopelagicales bacterium | reverse complement strand
CAAGAGGCAAAAGGTGGTAATGGCTTATCATCTTATCCTCATCCATGGTTAATGCCTAACTATTGGCAGTTCCCGACTGTTTCTATGGGACTGGGACCTATCATGTCGATTTATCAAGCTCGTTTTATGAAATATTTACAAAATAGAGGCTTAATACCTGATCAGGACAGAAAGGTTTGGTGTTTTATTGGAGATGGTGAAACAGACGAAGCTGAGACACTTGGTGCAATCGGTTTAGCTTCGAGAGAAAAATTAGATAATTTGATTTTTGTTATTAATTGCAATCTACAAAGACTAGATGGACCTGTACGAGGAAATGGAAAAATAATTCAAGAATTAGAGGGAACGTTTAGAGGCGCTGGCTGGAATGTAATTAAAGTTATCTGGGGCTCATATTGGGATCCATTATTAAAAGCGGACAAAACCGGTCTTTTAATGAAACGAATGAATGAAGTAGTTGACGGGGAATATCAGGCTATGAAAGCTAAAGGTGGTGCTTATGTCAGAGAAAAATTCTTTGGAAAATATCCAGAATTATCGAAGTTAGTTTCTAATATGTCTGACTCTGATATTTGGAGATTAAATAGAGGAGGCCATGATCCAAATAAAGTTTATGCAGCCTATGATGCAGCAAGCAAACATAAAGGACAGCCAA
>JAURFT010000094.1:349-656 GCA_030834185.1 Candidatus Nanopelagicales bacterium | reverse complement strand
TGGCTTTATGCTCTAAGACTTTAAAGGAAATATCTTCAAGAACTACTTCACTTCCAAAGCTCTTTCTAACTTTCTCGAGCTGCAACACCGCCTGACTCATGCTTGCCCCACTGCATTCTCTCGCTCATAGGAGTTTCTAAGCATCCGATCAGTCCAGCGCGTCAAGGGAATTGTCACCAGAAGGAAGATGATTGCTGCCATTACATATGGGGTGTAATTAAAAGTCTTTGCAGTTTGAATCTGAGCAGCTCTTACCGCATCGGTAACTCCCAAAATTGAAACTAGGCCAGTATCTTTAATTAGCGCT
>JAURFT010000094.1:0-339 GCA_030834185.1 Candidatus Nanopelagicales bacterium | reverse complement strand
TAAGAAGTGGTGGGGTGACTCTCTTAAGTGCTTGAGGTAGAACGACATGGCGAAGCGTCTGAAAATTACTCAAACCCAGTGATCTAGCAGCAGCTCTCTGGCTTGGGTGAACGGTAAGAATTCCAGAGCGAATAACTTCAGCAACATATGCCGAATAGGTGATAATTACTGCAAGAGTTCCTAAAACTAAAACATTATTGGTTAAGCCCTTTATCTGTAGCGCCGGAATTCCAAATCCCACAAGAAGAATTACTAGAAGCATTGGAATGCCGCGAAATACATCAACATAAACTGTGGCAAGAATCCTAAATGGGGTTAAGGCTGGAGATCTAGATGTTC
>JAURFT010000093.1 GCA_030834185.1 Candidatus Nanopelagicales bacterium | reverse complement strand
TTTTGTTTGGCAAAAAAAAGTCGGACATAATGCCCGACCTGTTGATGTACATCAAAGAATGATTATTCGCAACATTCTTCTGATGTCTTTTCAACTTCAGGAGTTACAACTTGTGAATCATTCTCAGTTGATTCCTCAGATGGAGTCATTACTGATGTGTCTGTTGTTTCCTGAACTGGTGCTGTTTCTTCTGTTTGGCAAGCCGCTAACATTGAAACTGCGAAAAGAGCGAAAAGTACTTTTTTCATTGTTCTTAAAAAATTAATTTTTATTTGTCAATCAAGTATAATAAAAACTAAATGTCAGTCAAGAGTCAATAAAAAAAATGGTGGAGGTGGCGGGAATCGAACCCGCGTCTTGCTCAGTCTACCCATAAAGGACTACATGCTTAGGTCAATGTTGGTTCTCAACATTCCAAAATATGTGATTGAATTTTTACATCCTCCGTCACCAATAGATGTACGACCCGATTTCTGGTTCAGTCGTTTCTCCACCTTTGTAAAGACTTCTGTTCATAGGTTATATGTCCACCGACCCGATTCGCTGCTGCGTCTTACGCTACAGTTACTTCTTCAGTGCGTAGAAGACCTACAGCCTGAAGCTTGTCAATAGTGTTGCCACTTAAAAAATATCTCCATAGATTAAAGTGATAGGAAACCTCTCACTGC
>JAURFT010000092.1 GCA_030834185.1 Candidatus Nanopelagicales bacterium | reverse complement strand
CAATGACTTCGAGGTTGACAAAATTCGTGTACTCGAGCGATTAAACGCAGCTGAAGCATTCGAGCGATTTTTGTCAACCAAATATGTTGGCACCAAACGTTTTGGTCTAGAAGGTGCCGAATCGGCAATTCCGATTCTCGACAAGATTTTAAATCTCGCTGCCGACGCCAAGATGGACGGCACCGTAATCGGCATGGCTCACCGTGGTCGACTAAATGTTTTAGCCAATGTCGTCGGCAAAGAATACGACCAAATTTTTCAAGAGTTCGAAGGATATGTCGACCCATCATCGGTGCAAGGTTCAGGCGATGTTAAGTACCACCTTGGCGCAATCGGTGAATTCGTCGCGCAGAGTGGCTCAAAAGTACATGTTGAGTTGGTTTCGAACCCGAGTCACTTAGAAACCGTCAACCCTGTTGTGCTCGGCACGGTGCGCGCAATGCAAGATCAGATTGATCCACCACTTGCATACAGTGTTTTGCCTTTGGCAATTCACGGTGATGCTGCATTTGCCGGTCAGGGTGTTGTCGCTGAATGCTTGGCGATGAGCGACACATCGGGTTATCGCGTCGGCGGAACTATCCATTTAATTATTGACAACCAAATTGGTTTTACGACTTCTCCTGAATATGCGCGATCGTCGCAGTATTGCAGCGATGTCGCCAAGACGGTGCAGGCGCCGATTTTTCATGTCAACGGTGATGACCCA
>JAURFT010000091.1 GCA_030834185.1 Candidatus Nanopelagicales bacterium | reverse complement strand
GACATGCTAAGAACTCTGCTTCTTGCTACCTACCTCCTTGAAGTAAAGAGAGTTTTAGTAATGCCTCATACCGATTGTCGTATGGCAAGTGGAACAGAGGAGCAGATTCACCAAGCGCTCTTTGATGCCTCTGGCATCGATACTAGATCTATTGAAATTAGAACTGTGACAGATCAAGTAGCTGCCTTAAAAGATGATGTGGTAAGTATTCAAAACTACCCACTACTTCCAAAGGATTTAGAAGTTGTGGGAGCGATCTTTGATGTTAAAAGCGGAGAGCTGAGAAAAGTCGTTTAGTTATCTTTAACAAACTTCTCAGGAGCTGCATACTTCGGCGCAATGTCGCCAAATTTTGCAAAGTGAAGAAGTGAAGCAACAGTAATTGTCTTGGTAGGTCCATTTCGATGTTTAGCCACAATTAAATCTGCCTCACCAGAGCGATTCTGTGAATCGTAGAGATCATCTCGGTGTAGCAAGATGACAAGGTCAGCATCCTGCTCGATAGAACCTGATTCACGAAGATCAGAGAGAAGCGGCTTCTTATCGGAGCGCTGCTCTGGAGATCGATTTAGCTGTGAAATTGCAACGACAGGAACATTAAGTTCCTTTGCAAGTAGCTTTAATTGACGTGAGAACTCAGAGACTTCTTGCTGGCGATTTTCCACTCTCTTTCCTGAGGTCATAAGTTGGAGATAATCAATTACAACTAATTTCAAATCATGGCGCT
>JAURFT010000090.1:446-745 GCA_030834185.1 Candidatus Nanopelagicales bacterium | reverse complement strand
TTGTAATTGCCATGGGTATTGTGCTTTGGATTGTGGCTTTTGTATTTGCAGTAGTAATGAATGCCGACAGTAATATTCTTTGGATCTGTGTTGTGGGCGCTCTACTTGGTGTGATTGGACTTCGTTACACAATTAAAAAAGGCAGAACCGAGAAGATTTAATTGCCCTCAATTTGGGCTGCGATTCCGCGCAACACCTTAGCTAAGCGCTCTGCCTCAGTTGCAGATGAAGATCTACCACTGCGAAGTGAATTGCTATAGCGATCTAAAATTTTAATTGTGTCTTCAATCATGGCAGCT
>JAURFT010000090.1:0-436 GCA_030834185.1 Candidatus Nanopelagicales bacterium | reverse complement strand
TGGTGCCTCTACAATTGTTACCGATAATGCTTGTGGTCCACGACGACCATCTGCAATTGAAAACTCTAACTTTGTGCCTGGTTTAACTGTAGTTACTCCATTAGGCAGAGCTGCAGCTGCAAGATAAACATCTTCGCCCTCATCATTTGAGATAAAGCCAAAGCCCTTTTCTAAACTAAACCATTTAACGCGACCACTAGGCATTGGTATCTCCTTACAAAAATTAGTATTCGTTTAGGCCATCTGTTAAATGGGCAGGGGATGAGTTTATCGCACCCACCAAGATGGTGGTAACTGTTTATTCAGCCTTGATTAACGCCTCCGAGTGCGCACCACAGCCATGATCTATTGAGACAACTCTGGCATCCTCAGGTGAGATCGCATTTGAGCAAACACCAAAGGCACTTCTTAGCGAACCTGCGATTGGGATAAAGAA
>JAURFT010000089.1 GCA_030834185.1 Candidatus Nanopelagicales bacterium | reverse complement strand
AACTTTAATAAAAAAATTGTTATGACTGCAAGCGCTGAGGGCGCATACTACTTTGACAGCGAAAAAGTCAGGCATCGACCTAGTCATAAAATTAGCAAGGTCATAGACACTACTGGCGCAGGGGATAATTTTGCTGCTGGCTTTTTAGAGACATATCTTTTGGGACACGCCATTGAGGAGGCTTTGGAGAATGGAAATATGAAGGCCGGTAAGGTTATTCAACAATTAGGACCAAGGATAAAAAGGTCTTGAAAATACTATCTAAATCGTGTTTTATCGATATCAATCTAGCTAAAAAAGGAGCATTCATTGGACTATAAAGTTAAAGACATTTCCCTACATCACTACGGAAGACAAGAAATTGAAATTGCAGAAACAGAGATGCCAGGACTTATGGCCATCCGCGAGCAGTATGGGGAGTCTAAACCTTTAGCTGGAGCAAATATTATGGGTTGTCTTCACATGACAATTCAAACTGCTGTATTGATAGAAACCTTAGTCCATTTAGGTGCTGATGTTAGATGGTCTTCTTGCAATATATTTTCAACACAAGATCATGCGGCTGCAGCAATTGCTAAAAAAGGTATACCTGTTTTTGCTTGGAAGGGTGAAACTGAAGAAGAGTATTGGTGGTGCATTAAACAAACAATCGAGGGAAATCCAGATTGGAAGCCAAATATGATTTTAGACGACGGTGGTGATCTTACTGCTTTAATGCACAAAGAATATAAAGAATTATTAAAATCAATTAAAGGTGTTTC
>JAURFT010000008.1 GCA_030834185.1 Candidatus Nanopelagicales bacterium | reverse complement strand
GCTTGTCTAGATGCTGATATCCCAATAAGAATTGGCGTTAACGCAGGATCACTCGATAAAGATTTATTATCTAAATAAAACGGTGATTTAGCTTTGCGCATTGCTTCATAAACTCCCAGCCCAATAGCCACTAATCGCTGCCGCGTATTTTTTGGCATAGTTGGCGCACGCATACCTATGCCATGTCGGGTGCCACCGCTAATCACCGCAATTTCGCTAGCACTAGCAACCTGACCATAACCTAACTTGCCAGTGGTTTTACGAATCTCTAATACCTCGCCATACATACTTATTGCAGCTCGATCTCCCAGCCAGAAACTTGTGCCAACTCGAAGTCTGGCATTT
Source organism: Candidatus Nanopelagicales bacterium (assembly GCA_030834185.1). Classification (GTDB taxonomy): domain Bacteria; phylum Actinomycetota; class Actinomycetes; order S36-B12; family UBA5976; genus AcAMD-5. Next base: position 38,928 of record JAURFT010000008.1, on the reverse strand, counting down.
GGTAGCTGTGTGAACTCTGCTTTAGTTAAGTGGCTGACAAAAATGGTTTCATCAGGTAATGCTTCAGCAATTTCTTTTGCGGTAATAAAATTTGTATGATCTCCAATTGGCAGATGCACGCCGAAACCTATGATGTTGTAATCAGCAAAGTTTTTTAGTTGATCAAGCTCAACTCCAAAGCGCTGCAGTTTAGTTTTTAGCTCAATTACTACCGGCGTTGTAACTTTTGGTGAATGATTATCAATAGTCAGAATTAAATTCTCCGCATGATAATCATCATGTTCTCGAACAGGTTGCATCACCAAAATCTGTTGCTGCCAAATTTCGCGTAGCTGGGCGGCTTCAGTTAAAGTATCAACTGCAATTAAATTTATGCCTAATCGGTTAACTTCAGCAACTAATCTATTAAAACCCAAGCCGTAGCCATTACCTTTTATAACTGGCACAAGATCAATTCCAGTTGCAAACTGGGTTAGATGCTTGCGCCAGTTAGCTTGTTCTAGTTGCAGCACTAGGCTCATTTAAACCTCCGCGCCAAAGCGTAAGCGGTAGCGATTGGTTTATTAAGCACCAGATCAAATTCGCCCAGCCATTCAACAGCGCTACCCCCAAGGCCTAGCTTGAAATTTAACAGCCCAACTAAGGGATCATTACTATCTAATGAGGCTGAAATTCCGCGTAAGTCATAGATCAGGTATCCGGCAGCTTTGCTGTCTTGAATCATTCGCCATTGCAAAGCATTGCTCGGTCGAAGCTCGCGGCCTGCCGTGCTTGAGGCGCCATAGGAATACCAAGCACGATCTCCAGCAGCAACCCAGATTGCGGCAGCTTCAACTTTGCCATTGTGCTGTGCTAGATAAAGTTTTGCGGCATCACCAAATTCAGTTAGATACTTTTCAAAGTAACTAATTGATCGTGGTGCAAAGCCATCTCGCTTTGCAGTTTCTAAATAGATTTGATGAAATTGTGCAAGATCTAAAATTGTGCCAATCCGAGTTGAGACACCTGCAGTTTCGGCTTTTTTAATATTACGTCGCCATTGTTGATTAAAGCTAGCAAGTAATTCAGTTTCAGTTTGAGTTAAATCAAGCTCAAATGTGTAGCGGGGCTGCACATCTCCAAAACTTGAAGCAGTTTCTTGTGTGAACCCAGCTGCTGCTAGCTGTGATTTCAAATTGGTGTTTTTAGTTTGGTCAGGTGTTAACTCAGAGATATTTTTAATATCGGCAGCTGCAAGTGCAGTTTTAAGTTCAGCATTGCTGTAGCGATGCAGCATTACCTTTGGACCAATTTTTAATAAAAAGCAGTTTTGTTGTTTTAAATACTCTGCAAGTAAAGTTAAAGCAGCAGGATCAAACTCATCCCAGTTTAAAATTGGCCCCTCTGGAATGTAAGCGAGTTTGTATTTAGAAAAAATTGGCGCTGATTTATAAAGCACCAGCGCAACTCCAATTAGCGCGGTAGTTTTAAAACCCAGCAACTCAAAACTCCAGCCAGTTTTAATTTTTCCCCAAGCAGGAGTTTGTAAAAACGAATAATCGCTTTGAGTTGCTAAATAATCTTGATATTCGCTCTGAGTTAACTTAACAATGCGCATGCTTAACCTAAGCGAGCGCGCAGCAGCGCAATATCAGCAGCTTGTTCTGGGGCTTCGCCGGGAGTTTCAGTAATAACTGGCGCATCGGCAGCAATGATTGCGGCAACTAATATTTCTAAATCAATATTGCCGTTACCAATATTGTCATGTCGGTCTCGACCTGAGTTGGCAATATCTTTGGAATCATTGGCATGAACTAAATCAATTCGACCGGTGATTGCTTTAATTTTTGCTACCGCATCAGTTAAATCAATTCCGCCTGCCCAGGCATGGCAGGTGTCAAAACAAAAACCAACATCAGTGTGTCCAACGTGATCCCATAGCTGAGCTATCGCATCTAGATGGCGTGCCATTGCTCGTTTGCCGCCAGCAGTATTTTCAATAAATACTGGCACTTTCATATCGAGTTGATCTACTGCTTTTTTCCAATTAGCAAAGCCAGCTGCTGGCTCATCTGCTTCTGGCACATGGCCGCCGTGCACAATCACACCTTTAGCGCCAATCTCAAAGGCGGCATCAACAGTTTGTTGTAGGGCTTTGCGAGATGGAATTCGCACCTTGTTATTTGTGGTTGGAATATTTATTAAATAAGGAGCATGCACATAAGCATCAATATTTGCATCCAACAGCGCCTGCTTCATCCCAGCAGCACCACCGGCATGGGAGAAGGTAGGGGCGGACCAAGATTGTGGATTGCCTAAAAAGACCTGCACGATATCGGCGCTGCGAGCTTGGGCTTCAGCTACTACATTGCCAGGAGATACATGCGCACCGATTTTGGTCATAGGCCTAGCGTAGAGGGGGGTAGAGCGAATTTGGGCTTAACGCACTAATCACAGCTGAATCTGCGCGCGAATTGCCGATGCTCCTGCATCACTCATCAAAATTGAATAATGATTTGTATCGGTAATCGTAATAATTTCAACCTTTGGATATTTAGCTGCTAAATCAGCAAGCAGCAACTCAGGATAAAGCCCAGTTGGTTCATTTTGTAAGCCGCGAACGGCTCGCAACAAAATCACATCTTGATTTAATTCAATTAACGCATTATCTATCAAGTCGCTTGACCACAAATCAACTGAATCTTCATTTACACAATCAGGATTTGTGCTTGGCATTAACTCTGGCGCAACACCAACTAAATCATGACGAATGTAATTTTCCATCTCTGGCGTTATGCCATCAGCAAATGCTGGATGTGCTCGCCAATAATCAACATAAGCGTCCGTAGATTCAAATTTCATCGCAAGCCGCGCCAGCGCTGGACCTAACACAAGTGGTAGCACTTGTTCCACAGTCATACCTGCTGGCAGCGCAAGTGGTAAGCCGCCATCAATTAAAACTAGTTTGCCAATCAAGTCTGGATAAAAATGATTAAGTGCAATTGCTACAAACCCACCCATGGAATGACCAATTACAAACGGTTTAGTTAACTGCAGCTGCTCAATTACAGCATGCATATCTGCAGCATGAGCTTTCATGCCAAAAGGTGCTAGCAATTTGTTTGATGCTGCTCTGCCTCTTAAGTCCGGCGCATAAACCACATAACCACTGTTAATGGCATGCGCAGCAAAGTGCTGCCAAGCTAAGTGATTAGAGGTAATGCCGTGAATTGCCAGCATTGATTTTGCAGTTGTTTCGCCGTATTGAAAAACTGTAAGTTCACCACCGGCAACATTTATTAAATGTTTTTTGATTGGCGTAATTGAGGTCATCGAGCTAACCAACCGCCATCAATAACAAGTGATGTGCCAGTAATCATGCCAGCTGATTCACTGCATAAATAAAGCGCAGCATCACCAATCTCGCTTGGTTCGATTAATCGTTTAATTACTGGAGCAGTTAACATAATTTTCTCAACTACTTCTGCTTCAGAAATACCATGTAGTTCAGCTTGTGCTGTTATTTGTTTTTCAACAAGTGGAGTGCGCACATATGCCGGTGCAATTGTGTTTGAAGTTACACCAAAAGGTCCTGCTTCTAACGCAATAGTTTTTGAAAATCCTTCCAGCCCATGTTTAGCTGAAACGTAAGCAGATTTATATGGTGAGGCACGATGACCATGAGCAGATGAAATATGAATTAATCTGCCCCATTTTTTCTGATACATCCCAGCAATTGCATTTCGAGTTAATAAAAATGGTGCAATTAACATCACGCGATGCATATAACCAAATCGCTCTGGATCAAACTCTTCAACTTTAGAAACAGTTTGTAAGCCAGCGTTATTAACTAAAATATCAACATCTAATTTGGTCTGTTCTACTTTTGCGCTATCGGATAAATCAAGTATTAGCGGTGTGCCATTGATTTCATCAGCAACTTGTATCGTTGCTGATTCATTAAAATCAATCACTGTAACTTTTGCCCCAGCTGCAGCTAGCGCAATCGCCACCGCTTTACCAATGCCACTAGCAGCTCCGCTGACAGCAGCTTTTTTTCCGCTGAGGTCGATCTCAATTCCGCGCATATGTTCCTTTGATGGCAACGTTGTGACAACTTAACTTAGTGAAAATGCTACTGGTGAGTAATTCAATAGTAAATTCGACAACTATTGAGCACGCTCAAAATTGTGAGAAATTATCGGCCTATTCAGTTGCTTTAATCCTGCCCGATAGGGCAAGGTAGGCTTAACGAGGGCTGCCATCAGGTAGCCCGCTTTTGTAAGAGAAGGAGTTCGCATGTCAGTGCGAAAGATGCTCCGCAACGCCACCGTGCTAGGTGTTTCTGCCGCACTGGTTTTCGCGGGCTCAACTGCAGCTAACGCTGCACCAAAAAATGTTGAGGTTTCAGTTATTTCTTCAACTTCAGGTGGCCTAAAGCCATTTGGTGACGCATATGTTGCAGGTCTTGAGTGGGGACTTAATTATTTCACCAAGGGAACCATGGTTGTTAACAACCAAAAAATTGTGCTCACCAAATACGATGACGGTGGCTTGCCAGATACCGCAACCACTCACTTCAAAACCGCAGTAGGCAAGAAGAGCAAAATTGTAGTTGGAACCGTAAGCAGTGGTGTAGCACTAGCCCTTGCTCCACTTGCTTCCCAAAACAAAGTTCTTTACATCTCTGGTCCTGCCAAGATGTTCCTCATTACCCAAAAGGGTAGCCCGTTTGCAAACAAATACACCTTCCGTTCTGGCGTTCAGACCGAACAGGATCTAATTCCAATTAAAGGTGCACTTGGAAATAACTTTGCTGGTAAACGAATCGTGTTGTTTGTTGAAGACAATGCATTCGGAGATGCTTATATCTCAGCTGCACCAAAGCTATTCCCAGGTGCAACCGTTATTGGCCAAAAAGTAACTGGAACAAAATCTGATTACACCGCAGATGTGCTGCGACTTCGTCAGTCAAACCCAGATACAGTATTCGTTGCATGGTCAAACACTGCAACATCACTAGCCATGTGGACTGCAATGCGTCAGCAGGGAATTTTGGGTAATATCAATATTGTTACTGGTCTTGCTCAAACTGCTGCATACCCAATCTTCGGCCAGCTACTTGGTGACCGAAACGTTATTTACTCAAGCAGCTATTTCCCAGGTGCTTCTACAAATAACATCGGAAATGCACTACGTGCAGATTACCGAAGAGCCAATCCAACTGCAGCACCTTTCTATGGTGAAGATCTATTCACTCCAGATGGTGTTACTGCAGCTCAGATGATTGTTCGTGCGTTAAGCATGAAGGCAAACAAGAAGTCCGGAAAAACTGGCGTTAACGCCATGATTAACGGCCTTGAAGGTTGGAGATTCACATCAATGAAGGGTGTTACCCAGATCCGTAAAGACGATCATGCTTTGGTTCAGCCAATGTATCAAACTCGTCTAGTGCGTGAAGGTGCAAACTTCATTCCTAAACTAGTTAAGTTGTATCCAAACGCAGCGCCACCGCTGAACTAAGATCTACAACTAGTTAAAACCGACTAACGATTGCGAGGCTCAGTGACCAGTAACGCGGCAATACGCGTTTCCGATCTGAGCCTCGCAATTGGCGGTGCCAAAATTGTTGATGGTGTAACTCTTGAAGTTGCACCAGGTGAACTACTTGGGATTATTGGCCCAAATGGTGCGGGCAAAACAAGTTTGTTTAATTTAATCTCCGGATTGCGTCCTGCAACTCGAGGTAAAATATTTTTAGGTGATGATGACATCACTACTGAATCAACTGCTAGCAGAGCTAGCAAAGGATTAGGTCGAACATTTCAAACCTCCAGCGTATTTACCATGCTGTCAGTGCTAGAAAATGTTCGCTTAGCAGCAGAAGCTGCTATGGGCGGCTCGATGAAGATTACACGCCGCGCATATAGTTTTAAACCAGCAATTGAAAAAGCTGAACAGGCATTAGAGGCTGTTGGTTTAAGTGATAAAAAATTTAGTTTTGCCGGATCGCTTTCTCATGGAGATAAGCGACGCTTAGAGATTGCCATTGTGTTAGCAAGTGATGCCAAAGTTGTGATGCTCGATGAGCCAATGGCGGGTATGTCGGTAGAGAATGTGCCAGTATTAACAGAAATTATCCGCTCGTTATCTCGCGATTACAACCGAACAGTTTTGATGGTGGAGCACCATATGCATGTAGTTTTAGGTTTAGCTGATCGAATTGCTGTGATGCATCAAGGTGAGCTACTAATTTGTGCTGATCCGCAGACTGTAATTAATGATCCAACAGTGCAAAGTGCTTATTTAGTTGAATCATTATGACTAATGCATTAACGCTAACTGATGTGAATGTCACAATAAAAGGATCACATATTCTGCAAGGCGTTAACTTCGAAATTGAAGCAGGAGTTGTAACGGGATTACTAGGCCGAAACGGAGTTGGTAAATCAACCACGCTGCGCTCCATAGTTGGACTAGTGCCACGAGTTGGATCGATTAACTTATTTGGTGAAGAGATCTCAGGTTTACGCACGCATGAAGTAATTCGTGCTGGAGTGGCCTTTGTGCCAGAGGATCGAGAAATTTTTGCATCTTTAACTGTTGCAGAGAATCTAAAACTGGCTGAGCGCGATAAAAATCCAGATTACGACACGGTGCACCAGTTGTTTCCTGAGTTATTACAGCGCAAAAACCAGCGAGCTGGCACGCTCTCTGGCGGTCAGCAGCAGATGGTTGCAGTTGCCAGAGCGCTGCTAAATAAAACCAGATTACTGCTAGTTGATGAGCCAACTAAAGGTTTAGCACCAAAACTTGTAACAGAAGTTGCAGCAGCTCTTGAAATTGCAGCTCAAGCCACAACCATTTTGCTTGTTGAGCAGAATTTGCCGCTAGTAAAGCGAGTAGCTAAAAATATTATTGTGATGGATCAAGGTGTTGTGGTTCATAACGGCACCCCAGCTGAACTAGCTGATGCTGATTTTGCAAAGCGAATGCTTGGCGTGAGCGGAGGCAGTCACTAATGGAAATCTTTATCACGCTATTTATTACCGGTGTGGGGCTTGGTGCGCTGTATTTCTTAGTAGCATCTGGTTTGAGCTTAATTTATGGCTTAATGGGAGTATTGAACTTTGCGCACGGCGCATTTTTAACTGCTGGCGCCTATGCCGCTTGGTATTTCACAACTGAAGTTCGCGCAGATGGCTCATTAACTAGCTATGCCATTAGCTTGGTGCTTTCAGGTTTAGTTGGGGCAATATTTGCGGTGGCAACTGAGCAGTTATTAATTAAGCATCTGTATGACCGCCATATTGATCAGGCGCTAGTCACAGTTGGGCTTGGCCTAGTTGCAGTAAGCGCATATTTAGGTTGGTTTGGCTCAGATCCGCTCATTGCCCTGCCGCCAACTCAGTTATATGACGTAGTTCAAATTGGCGATGCATTTGTTGGTATTGATAGATTCTTATATATCACTGTTGCCGGTTTAGTTTTACTTGCAAACTTCTTGATGCTGCGCTACACCCGAATTGGTTTAGTGATTCGAGCTGGCGTGGAGAATCGCGCCATGGTTACCGCGCTTGGCATTGATGTTCGAAAAGCGTTTACTTTTGTGTTCTTTATTGGTGGATTTGCAGCTGGTCTTGGTGGTGCGCTAGCCACCACATACGCCTCAGGTGTTGGACCAACGCTTGGTGATGCATTTTTAATTTACGCATTTATCACAGTTGTAATTGGTGGCATGGGATCTATCCCTGGCACTGCCATTGCAGCTGTAATTGTGGGCACAACTCAGGTGTTAGTAAATTATTACGTACAAGGCTTGGGTGATTTTGTGGTGGTGCTGCTGCTTGCAGTTGTGCTGCTAACAAGACCACAAGGATTGCTAGGAAAGGTAGCTCATTAAATGATTCTGTTACCTAGCAAATATCGATTTGTGCCACTGATATTTATGTTGATTGCTGGATTTGGTGCATTCACTCCGCTAATTGATGAGCCAGGTTTACAGCAAACATTTGCAGTGGCATTTTTATTTGGTGGGCTAGCGCTAACTTATGATCTACTACTTGGCTTTACTGGGCTGCTTTCATTTGGCCATGCGCTGTTTTATGCCGCTGGTGCATATGGCGCAGCCTTTGCGATGGCGCGCTGGGATTGGGGGATCATCCCAGCTGGCATTTTTGCACTATTTTTTGCATTTTTAGTTGCGCTGTTTACCGGAACTGCCGCACTTCGGGTAAAAGGCATTGCATTTGCCATGGTGACGTTAGCTTTTGCTGAAGCTGGCCATGTGATTGTTACTTTAAACCTTTGGGGTTTAAGCGAGGGTGATAAAACCTTGCAGCTGAATTTTGACTCTGTGCCAGATTTCTTCTTAGGTGTAGCAAACACTCGAAATCTGTATTTGTTAGCGCTAATCACATTAGCGATAATTTATTTGGCTGTTTGGTGGCTAACTCAATCTTCGGTAGGACGTGTGTGGCAGGCGCTGCGTGAAAACGAAGAGCGAGTCAGCGTGCTAGGGCTTCGACCATTTAGCTTTAAGCTGATTGCATTTGTGCTTGCAGGTGTGATGGCAGCCTTTGTTGGTGTAGTTGCAGTTGTGGTAACTAATAACGCAAATCCTGTTATGGCATCCACCCAGACCACTATTTCATTGTTATTGATGGTGATTCTTGGTGGCATTGCAACTCGTTGGGGAGCTGTAATTGGTGGGTTAATTTATGTGGTGCTATCGCAGCGACTTACAACTTTAGATACTCAAGGTGCGCTAGCTGGTCTGCCGGAATGGATTGGCGGCCCAATGAGTGAGCCTGCATTTATTTTAGGTGTGATTTTTATCTTGGTAGTGATGTTCTCACCAGGCGGTATTGCAGGTGCGCTGTATCGGCTGCGGCTAAAAATCGCCAGCTTCAAGTAAAATTAGCGCCCTATGGCAAAACTTCTGTGGAATCCCAGCTCTGCTAATTTAGAAATTACTAACCTGCAAAATTTTGCTGGCGTATCAAATTACCAGCAGCTCCATGATTGGTCCATTACAAATCCTGCTGAATTTTGGGGTTATGTCTGGGATAACAATGTGATTGGTGACGCAGGCGAAACTGTAATTGCTGGTGCTGGATTTTTTGATACTAAGTTTTTTCCAACTGCCAAACTTAATGTAGTAAATACGTTATTAAGCGGCGACCTAGACCAAATTATTATTACCGAGATCTCTGAAGCTGGAATTCGGCGCAGATACTCTCGTGGTGAAATAAAAAAAGCAGTTAATCAAACCGCAAACGGCCTTATCTCACTTGGCGTAAAGCCAGGAGATGTCGTAGCAGCTTGGGTGCCAAATCTAGCTGATGTCGTAATTTATGGATTAGCAGCGCTTAGCATTGGCGCTACAGTTTCAACTGCTTCACCTGATTTTGGCACTACCGGAGTGCTGGATCGATTTGGGCAAATTGCGCCCAAAGTGCTGTTAGCTGCAACCAGTTATCAATACAACGGTAAAGATGTTGATTGTTTAGATCGATTACCTGAAATTAGCGCAGGCTTACCTACGCTTAAAAAAGTGTTATTAATTGGCGGGCAGAGCTCAACTGCGCAGAACTTTGAAAATTGGCGCAGCGAGTTCTCAGATCAACATGAGCCAGTGCTGCTGCCATTTGATCAACCTGGATTTATTTTGTTCTCTTCAGGCACAACTGGAAAACCAAAATGCATTGTGCATTCAGCAGCTGGCGTAATGTTAAAAGTAATCTCAGAGCAGCGATATAACTTAGATATAAAACCAGGCGATAACGTCTTTTATTACACCACCTGTGGCTGGATGATGTGGAACTGGCTATTAATGACGCTAGCGGTTGGCGCATCGATTGTGCTTTATGACGGCAATCCGGCATTTCCGCGTCCAGCTCGATTATTTGATATGGCCCAAGAAGAAAAATTCACACTGTTTGGAGTAAGTGCTAAATACATTGATTCGCTTAGAAAATTTAATCTGGAGCCAATTAAAACCCATGACCTAAGCGAGCTGCGCACTATTACTTCAACTGGATCTCCGCTCTCACCTGAAGGCTTTGATTATGTGTATGAATCAATAAAAGCCGATCTGCATCTGGCATCCATCTCTGGTGGCACTGATATTTGTGGTTGCTTTGTGATGGGTGCGCCAAATCTGCCGGTTTATGCCGGTGAGATTCAAGCGCCTGCGCTGGGAATGAATATGGCGGTTTATAGCGATAACGGCGAAGCAGCTGCAGTTGGTGAAAAAGGTGAGCTGGTTTGTCTGCAGTCATTTCCATCTAGACCACTTTATTTTGGCGCGGATGAAAATAACGCAAAATTCAAAGCTGCCTATTTTGAGAAATTTGCTGGGGTATGGGCGCATGGAGATTTCGCTGCCACAACCCAGAACGGCGGATTTGTAATTTATGGCAGAAGTGATGCCACGTTAAATAGCGGTGGGGTGCGAATTGGCACAGCTGAGATATATCGAATCGTAGAAGAGTTTGTGCCAATTCAAGAAGCAATGGCGGTCGCCCAAGAATGGGATAGTGACACTCGAGTGATTTTATTTGTGAAACTGCGAGATGGTTATGAGTTAACAGAATCGCTGATCTCAGATATTAAATATGCGCTGCGTTCAAAAGCCAGTCCGCGCCATGTGCCGGTAAAAATAATTGCCGCACCAGAGCTACCTCGAACCAAGAGCAATAAATTAGTTGAGTTAGCAGTAACTGAAGTAATAAATAACCGCGAAGTTAAAAACCTAGAAGCACTTGCTAATCCAGATAGTTTGGCTTGGTTTAAGAATCTAATTGAACTGCAAAGCTAACTCTTTTTAGCCAGCCATTTTTTTCGCTCAGTCGCTGACAGTTTCTCAATGGCATATCGCAGCATGGTGCGCGGCATGATGTTTGCATAAGCTGCTAAGAATCCCCGTAGATCGGCAAGGTTGCGCTTGCCTGCTTCTCGGAGCATCCAACCCGTTGCTTTATGTATTAGATCATGTGGGTGATTAAGTAGTTGTTTAGCTAGCAGCAGTGTTGGCTGATTATCTCCTGCTCTAATAAACGCAAAGGTAAAAAGCACAGCTACGCGCTGCACCCAGAGATTCTTAGCTTTAGCTAGCTGAACAAGTAGCTTGCTAGCACCTGGTTGATCAATTAAATACACACCTAGATAAGGAGCTGTAGCATCTACTAAATCCCAATTGTTGACACTGTTTTGTTTAACCAGTTTTAGATAAAAATCAAATAGCTGCTTTTGTTGCTTTGGATCTTTAGTTTTTTGAAACTGCAGCACTAATATTGCAAGTCCAACAAATCGAACTTCGTGATACTTACTAGCAGTTAATTTAGCAATTTCAGTTAGCGGTAAATTGATATTTGCTTTTGCAACAGCTCTTGATGCTGGCACTCGAATACCTAAAAACTTATCACCCTCGCCATAGCCACCCTTTTGGGTTTGATAAAACCCAAGCTGGGCTTTAGCCAGTTTGGGATTGCTAAGTCGATTTAATTCTTGATTTATTTTGGCTGCAGTTAAAGATTGATTCAATTTTTTTCCTTTATTGAGTTAATAGTGAGCTCCAACAAATAGATATTGGCTATTGATTCAAGAACTAGCTGGTGAACCATGTGTCCACGGTTGAATTTTAATTAATTTATCCCTCATGGCAGCACGGGCCAAGTGAAGATCGTAGTTTGCCTGCACGCGTAACCAGTAACCATCTGACAACCCGAAAAAACGGCAGAGCCTTAAATCTGTATCTGGAGTTATTGCTCGCTTACCTTTAACTATTTCACCGATGCGCTGCGCTGGAACATCAATCTCTTTTGCTAGGCGATATTTAGTTAGCTTCATTGGCTTAAGAAACTCTTCTGATAAGAGTTCACCAGGAGAGACAGGATCGAGGTTTCGGACCTCTGCGTTGGGATTTAAAGCATCAGTTAATTTCATAGCTAATCCCTTAACCCTCTCTGGACTGTAATAACGTTTCACGTTAATAACGCATAGCATACCTATTTGGGTGTGGAAAAGTAAAGTTGGCCCCGTTCCGCCCCCATAACTGAGCTGAAGTTCTCCTTGCTACTCTTGCGCCCGTTCTTGGGGAAACCCAATTACCTCCTGCCACTGAAACAAGTCAGTGGCCGTTTAGTCCAGAGGGGGCTTATTTAGGTATGCGTGCCTATGAAGTTATGGTCATTCTTGACCCAGATCTAGAAGAAAAAACCGTCAAGCCAAGCCTTGATACATTTCTTAACGTAGTTAAGAAAGATGGCGGCACTGTTGATGGTGTTGATGTGTGGGGTCGTCGCCGCATGGCTTACGACATCGCCAAAAAGAGCGAAGGCATTTATGCCGTTATGGATCTAACTTGCTCTGCTGCTGCAGTAGCGGAGTTGGACCGTCAGCTCAACCTTAACGAAGCAGTGCTTCGAACCAAAGTCCTCCGCCGCGAAGATAAAGAAAAATAATGGCTGCCGGCGACGTTACAGTTACCATCACTGGTAATTTAACAAATGATCCTGAGCTGCGATTCACACCAAACGGCTTAGCTGTGGCATCTTTCACAGTTGCATCAAGCAGTCGAATTTTGGATCGCAACACAAACGAATGGAAAGACGGCGACACCGTCTTTATGCGTTGCAATGTTTGGCGTCAATACGCTGAAAATGTTGCTGAGACGCTAACCAAAGGAACTCGCGTCATTGTTACTGGCCGACTAAAGCAACGCAGCTATGAGACCAAAGAAGGTCAGCAGCGCCAAGTAGTTGAGCTAGAAGTTGATGATGTTGGACCAGCCTTGCGTAATGCAACTGCAAAAGTCACTCGCATGACTCGCAGCGATAACAGCGGAAGCACTGGAACTGGCCCTGCTGCCAATGACCCATGGGCAGCAAGCGGCAATCAAACCGATTCATGGGGCGGCGGCTTCGCCGACGAGCCACCGTTTTAAGGAGAGCTAATGGCAAAAGACACTAAATCAAATACGAATTCAAATCGTCGTCGTGGTAAAGATGATGATAAAAACAAAAAGGTTTTCAAGAAAGTAACCCCGCAGCTACCTAAAGATGTAACTGTGGTGGATTACAAAGATGTGAACTTGCTACGCAAGTTTGTATCTGATCGCGGCAAGATTCGTGCTCGCCGAGTTACCGGACTAACTGTGCAGCAGCAGCGCGCAGTGGCAACCGCCGTTCGTAATGCTCGTGAAATGGCGCTGCTGCCTTATGCCTCAACAGGCCGGTAAGGAATAACAATGAAAATAATTCTTACTAACAACATTGCAGGTCTAGGCGATGCTGGAGATGTAGTTGAAGTTAAATCAGGTTATGGGAGAAACTTTTTATTCCCACGCAAGCTTGCAGTGCTATGGACTAAAGGTGGCGCTAATCAAGTAGCTGCTATTCGTCGCGCTCGAACTGATCGTGCGATTCGCAGCAAAGATCACGCCCAAGAAGTTGCGGCATGGTTGAAAGCCAACAAAGTTACAATTAAAACTCGCGTAGGTGAGTCAGGTAAATTGTTTGGTTCAATTGGTGCAAGTGACATTGTGGAGGCAATTTATCGAGCTGGTGGCGATAAGTTGGATAAGCGAATTGTGCAGTTGCAACACCCAATTAAATTAGCTGGTAGCCATAAAGTGCAGCTAAAACTGCATGCTGATCTAGTTGCTACTGCAACTATTGAGGTTGTTTCAGCTTAATTAATACGTTTTCAAATTAACCTAACGGCGCCTAGCAATAGGCGCCGTTAGTTATTTGGGCCCCTATTTGAGCGCTAAATTACATTTAGAATCAGTTGGGGAAAGAAATACCAAAACTATTTGTTATCTACAGGGTGTGGGTAAGAATTTCCCCTATAAATAGGCGCTTTCAGCTGAACCTGTGAAGTTTATCCACAGCGCTACCCACAGCATAAAACACCTTATCCACAGCGAATCCCCAACTCATCCCCTGCTTACCTCACAGCGTGCAGCGCATTTGTCTGGGTAAGTAGGCACAATGCCCTCATGAGTGTGGCGGAGTTTCCCTTAGCAGCTGGTGATGCCGGCTTTGATCGACTACCCCCACAAGATATTGCCGCTGAAGCATCCGCACTAGGCGCTATGTTGCTTAGCAAAGATGCAATCGCCGATGTAGTTGAAAGTTTGCGCGAGCTTGATTTTTATCGACCAGCACATGCAACTATTTATGCCGCAATATTAGATCTTTATGGTCGTGGAGAACCAGTTGATCCAGTTACAGTTTCAGCGCAGCTTGGTAAAACCGGTGAGTTAATTAAAATTGGTGGCGCACCTTATTTACACACCTTAGTAAACGGTGTGCCAACAGCTGCAAATGCAGAATACTACGCGCAGATTGTGCGTGATAAAGCAATGCTTCGAAGACTAGTAGAAGCTGGAACTAAAATTGCGCAGCTTGGTTATAAAGGCGAAGGCGATGTTGATCAAATTGTTGATGCCGCGCAAGCAGAGGTTTATGACGTAACCGATAACCGAGCACATGATGATTATCAACCGCTTAGCGTTTTACTTTCTGGTGCGTTAACAGAGATTGAAGCACTTGGTTCCAGAGATGGCATTATGACTGGTGTGCCAACTGGCATAACTGAGCTTGATAAATTAACAAACGGTTTACACCCAGGCCAATTAGTAATTGTGGCAGCTCGACCTGGTCTTGGTAAATCCACACTTGGTTTAGATATTGCGCGTGCTGCTGCAATTAAAAACAATCTAACAACAGCGATTTTCTCTCTGGAAATGAGTCGCACTGAAATTGTGATGCGACTGCTTTCGGCAGAATCAAATATCTTTTTAAGTAATATGCGCACCAACAAAATGAGCGATGTGGAATGGCAGCGGTTAGCTAGAAAAATGAGCTCAATCTCAGATTCCCCGCTATTTATAGATGACTCGGCAAATCTCACCATGATGGAGATTCGTGCCAAAGCTAGACGATTAAAGCAGCGCCATAATTTACGTTTAATCATTGTCGACTATCTACAGCTGATGACATCAGGGCGCCGAGTTGAATCTCGCCAGCAAGAAGTTTCAGAATTTTCACGTTCTTTAAAGCTACTAGCTAAAGAGCTAGATGTGCCAGTAATTGCAATCTCCCAGCTAAACCGTGGACCTGAACAACGAACTGATAAGCGACCACAGCTGGCAGATCTTCGTGAATCTGGCTCGCTTGAGCAGGATGCAGATATGGTGGTGCTAATTCACCGCGATGATGCATATGACAGATCATCGCCTAAGAAGGGTGAAGCAGATTTAATTGTGGCTAAACATCGAAATGGTCCAACGGCAAATATTGAAGTTGTGTTCCAAGGCCATTACTCACGCTTTGGCGATATGGCTCGCGATGTTCCTGAGCCATTTAATGCAACTGAAGTAACCAGTGATCGAGATTTTGAGTAAATGAGTAATCAAAACTAATTGTTAATGCATTAAAGGTAGGAAATAATAATTATCTCCGACCTTTAATTAACTGCTCTGCTAGTTTTTTAACAGCACAGCTGGTGTTAATACAAATTACTCTTGAAAATCCCCACCTCTGCCAGTTAGCTTCTGCGGCGTTGAGCTGGGCCGTTCATATTTAAATATTAAAACTCCTACTAAAAACGTAAACAAGATAAAAATTCCAATTCCTATTTCCACAATTAACCCAGAACGCTCCAGGTAACTAGCGCAAATATGACTAGCCCTAGGCCAACCACTGCAACTGCAGTTAACTGCAAGAAGCTGCTAGATGCCGAGACCTGCCGAGCAAGCCTTGAGCTATCTTTAATTGCAGCAAGATCCACAACTAATGCCTGAGCTTCTCTGATTGCAGCATATTGTGAAACGATTGCTAGAAATCCAGTAACACCAGCTACTGCAATAACTAGGTATTTAGCAGGATCTGATGCTTCGGCAAGGGTGCCTTGAGCGACTAGCACAAAAATTGCAATCAACACAAAGGCTGGGGCAATCTGAGCGGTGATGATCTGCATCCGCTTGGCATTCCAAAGTCTTAATAATTCTTTTTCGGTCGTTGTTTTCCTTCCGTGGTGAAACTCACCACTTATAGGGTCAGCGTAGGGCAGATAGGCCAAATTCGCAGGCCATTTTGAGACAGTAATAAGTTTAAATTTGAATCAAGATCACAACAAGTATGTAGGAGGCCCAATTAATGTATCAATGATGCAAAAGCTGTTTAACGACGTGGCTGATAAACAGCTAATTTACTATTTCGATCTTTATGCTCAAAATCAGCTAATCGCTCAGTCACAATTGCGAGTTGATTTTTAAGCTCTCCCACTTCTTGATTAAGCGCAATGATGCGCTTAATCCCTTCATGGTTAACACCCTCTTTAACTAGCGCTGCCACATATCGAACTAGCGCAATATCTCGAATCGAATAAAGCCGTTGTCGACCAGATCGAGCTGGAGAAACTAGATCCATTTTGTCGTAATGACGCAGCGTCTGCGGATGCAGCTGCGCCATTTCAGCAGCAACTGAAATCACATAGGCCGGGGTGTTCTCATCTTGCGGCACCCCGTAACGCATTAGTTAACTTCCTCAGTAACTTGAACAGTTATTGGTTCGGCAACTACTACTTGCGCTGGGCGAATTAACTTCTCACCGCGGCGATAACCTTTTCTAAGCACGGTTGCAACCGATGGCACTGTGAAATCTGTTGATTCAATCACCTGCAGCGCTTCATGCTCGGTTGGATTAAATTCATCACCAACTGCACCTGTTGGAACTAAATTAAATCGCTCCACAACTTTAGCTAAGTTATCAGCCACAGCTGCAAAGCCACCGGTAAGTTCTTGATGCTCTTTAGCGCGATCAATATCATCCAAAAGTGGCAGCAGCTGCTCTAACACAGTTGCAATTGCAAGATCTTTAATGAGGTCGCGATCTCGATCAACTCGTTTGCGATAGTTGGCATATTCAGCAGTAATGCGTTGCAGATCTGCAGTGAGTTCAGCAGTGGGTTCAGCTGCTAAATCAGAAACCTCAGTTGGTTCATCTGATGCAGCAGCGGGGGCCGGAGCCCCCGCTCTAATTTCACCTGTTTCTGGATCAATGCGCCGCTTATCAGTAACTTTTATGCCTTCAGTGGTTTCTTCGCTCACGCGGTGGTGCTTTCTTCTTCAACCACTTCAGCATCAATCACGCTGTCATCAGCGCCAGCTTGCTGTTGCTGATACAGCGCTGCACCTAATGCCTGCGATGCAGTTGCTACAGCTTCAACGGCAGCTTTGATTCGCTCCTGCGCTGGTGCATCTGTGACATCAACGTTGGCAGTTTCTTCAAGTGCTTTTTTCAGCTCGGCAAGCGGGGTCTCCACATTGCTCTTGGCATCTGCTGGCAGCTTGTCATCGTTTTCTTGGATGAATTTCTCAGTTTGATAAACCAATGATTCCGCTGAGTTACGCAGTTCAACTGCCTCTTTGCGAGCTTTGTCTTCTTCAGCATGTGCTTCAGCATCTTTAGTCATGCGCTCAATATCTTCTTTAGAAAGCGCTGAGCCACCGCTAATTGTCATTGACTGCTCTTTGCCAGTGCCCTTATCAGTTGCTTTTACATGCACAATGCCATCAGCATCAATATCAAATGTAACCTCAATTTGTGGCACACCGCGTGGTGCAGGGGCTATTCCCGTAAGCTCAAAAGTGCCTAACTTCTTGTTATAAGCTGCCATTTCGCGCTCACCTTGAAACACCTGGATCATTACTGCCGGCTGACCATCTTCAGCGGTAGTAAAGGTTTCACTTCGCTTTGTTGGAATAGTGGTATTGCGCTCAATGAGTTTTGTCATGATGCCGCCTTTGGTTTCAATACCAAGCGATAGCGGTGTCACATCAAGTAACAACACATCTTTAACTTCACCTTTTAGCACGCCCGCTTGTAGCGCTGCGCCAACTGCCACTACCTCATCTGGGTTAACAGATTTGTTTGGCTCTTTGCCGTTTGTAAGTTTCTTAACAAGCTCTGTTACTGCTGGCATTCGAGTTGAACCACCAACCATTACTACCTGATCAATTGCGCTAATCGCTACACCGGCATCTTTAATTACAGATTCAAATGGTTTGCGAGTGCGCTCAAGTAGATCGGCAGTTAGTTGTTCAAATTGCGCCCGAGTAAGCGTCTCATCTAAATGCATTGGGCCATCGGCAGATGCAGTTAGGTATGGCAAGTTAATTGCAGTTTGAGTTGAGCTAGAGAGTTCTATTTTGGCTTTTTCCGCAGCTTCTCGTAGTCGCTGCATTGCCATTTTATCTGCCTTTAGATCAACACCAGTTTTGCTCTTAAAAGTGTCAGTCAACCAGGTGATGATCTTTTCATCCCAGTCATCGCCACCTAAATTGTTATCACCACTTGTTGCTTTAACTTCAACAACACCATCACCAATCTCAAGTAGCGACACGTCAAAAGTTCCGCCACCAAGGTCAAACACCAATATTGTCTGTTCTTTATCTGCTTTATCTAAGCCATACGCTAAAGCGGCAGCTGTTGGCTCATTAATAATGCGCAGCACATTAAAGCCGGCAATTTCACCTGCTTCTTTAGTTGCTTGGCGTTGTGAATCGTTGAAATATGCGGGCACAGTAATAACTGCATCAGTAATAGTTTCACCTAAATAAGCTTCGGCATCGCGCTTTAGCTTCATTAACGTGCGAGCTGAAATCTCTTGGGCGGTGTATGCCTTGCCATCAATTTTCTCGGTCCAAGTAGTTCCCATATGGCGCTTTACTGATCGCAAAGTTCGCTCTGGGTTTGTTACTGCCTGGCGCTTAGCTACTTCACCAACTAGCACTTCACCAGCTTTGCTAAATGCCACAATTGATGGGGTGGTTCTGGCCCCTTCGGCATTGGCGATAACTGTTGGCTCGCCACCTTCTAATACGGAGACCACACTGTTGGTGGTTCCAAGATCAATTCCTACTGCTCTACCCATGGGGAATACTCCTTTTTCCGAACTAATGCCCGAATAATGACGGTTTTAGCTCAAAAACCCAATTTCGTGATAAGAGTCAGTATAGATTACTTGAGCCGATACGGCTCAAGTAACCCACTCAACTGTTATTTTTCCTTGAATCAAGTCACTATTACTCTCATGGCTGGGCTCGATTGCTTTAAGGGTCCGTTGCAGCTGGATTATTGAGCACCCCAAATGGTGCATATATACCTATATATAAGGTATCAAATTAAAGGCGACGAATCTCGCAAACAAAAATTGCCAAAGTTGCCTACCTAAAAAAGCGATAGCAGGTAGCGCAACCAATATAAAACAGGGGTTTTATGACCTATCTGACAATTTAGTAACCTTGCTACCTAATATGGAAGATGCTAACTTTAAACCCAGCAAAACATCCAAAACTGAGCTTGGCTTTGAGTTCCCAAGAGTAGGAGCTAGAAATGACAGCTGAAGTAACTGGCAAAGTAGGCCCAACTGGTCGAGGCCATATTGGCACCATGGCAGCGATGTCTTCATATGATGATGAAAGCTATTTAGATTTTATTGAGGGCTTGCGCATGTTCGCGCTGAAATCAATGAACCCAGCATCTGCTAAAGCATTAAAAGCTGAGATTGCCGCTGGCAAAATTAAATCCGAGAATCCAGATATTTCTGAAACGCGCGCAGTTGCCGATCCGCTGCCAGCAGTTGGAATTAGAAACCGCATGCTGCGAAGCACACAGGGATTAAATTGGGATCGAATCGTAGATTCATATGACAAGAACCGAGCAGCGCTTGAGCAAGAGCTAACCGATGCTGAAACTGCTGGACCTGGCAGTTTGCGTTGGGATCCAGATTTTAAATATCCAGAATATTTCACCGCCGTGCCTTATCACCGTCAGCCAGGAAGTTATCACGCTGATCCACTAGGTGGTCATATTTATCATTACGGCACCAAGGTATTTCATGGCGGCTCAAATGATAAAGATGAAGCAAAGATTGAGCGCATCTATGAACTGCCAACTCCAAAAGATGGCAAAGTTGAAAAGTTTCTAGATGTTGCATGTGCCATTGGTTCTGGCACAGTGGCTGCTAAATTGCGTTGGCCAAACGCTGAAATTCATGGCATTGAACTTGCAGCTCCGCTAGTGCGCTATGCGCATATGCGAGCAACCAGATTAAATGCAGATGTGAAATTCTCACAGCAGTTAGCTGAGAAGCTAGATTTTGCTGATAACACTTTTGATTTAATCTATATGAGCACCCTGTTGCATGAGATGCCTGTTGCTGAAGGACGCAAAGCAATTCAAGAAGCAAAGCGAGTGCTGCGACCAGGTGGTTTGCTAGTTATCCATGACATGGTGCAAGCAACAACTCCGCTTGATATTTGGAGTGATTATGATCGATATTTCGATCATCGATTCAATAATGAGCCATATGCCTATAAGTATGTGCATTCAGATATTGATTCATTCCTAAAAGCTGAGTTTGCCGAAGTTGAGAACAGCGTGCACGGCAAGACTTCAACTTGGAATTGTCATAAATGACCAATCCAAAACGTGAACGTGAGCCGCTAGGAAAATTTGCACCAGAGGGAATCAATGACCATATCTTGCATGTGATCTTTGAACTTGCAGCTGAGCTTTGGGTGGTTAAGCGCCGCTTGGCTGAAGTTGAGGGAGCTGCAGTAGCAAAAGGTGTTATTGAAAGTCCAGATGCGATTGTGCGAGATGATTCATTTCAATTCGACAACACCGATCGCGATGCTTTCGTTGAACGCATTTTTGGTTCCTTGAAAGATATTGGCGCCAAACTAGATACTCAGTAATTATTGCTGTGAGCAATATTCAAAGGAATTTGGCTACTCCAGTTGCAATTGTGGTGCCCTGCGCAAATCCAACAGTTGAACCTGAAGTGCATGCGCTGCTGCCTAGTAATTTTTTTCCATATGTAGCCCGATTGCCGTTTTATGATCAGCTAGATCTAAAGCAGCGCTTAGCGCGATATGTGCCAGATTTAACTCAAACCATTCAAACCCTAAGCGGCCTGAAGCCTGCTGGGGTTTTAGTTGCCTGCACAGGCTCTTCATATCCACTTGGGATATCAGGTGATCAAGCCTGGACTAAGCAAGCCACAGCACAACTGCAGGCACCGGTAGTTTCAGCGGCAGGCGCGGTAGCGCAGGTGTTAACAAAACTGCAACCTAAAGAAATCTATTTAATCTCGCCATATCCCAGCTGGTTAACTCAAGAAGTAACGCAGTTTTGGAGTGATGCAGGTTATGTGATTAAAAAAGTAGTTGAGCTAGATAAATCAGGACAAATTTATGATCTAACTGCAGCTGATATTGCAGTTGCAGTTCATACTGCTTTAACTGAAATTGCGCAGCAGCCAGATATTGTAATTTTAATTGCCGGCACTGGAGTTCCCAGCTTAAGTGCAGCAGACGCAGTTGCACCAACCACAGCTGTTCCTATTATTACTTCACAACTTGCGGGTATTTGGAGTTTGCTAACGACAATTGGCGCAGCTTATGATATTCAAAACTCTAACAGCGCGGCTTTGCGAAAATTAGATAATCAAATTAGTTTAAAGGTAACGCAAAAATGACTAAATCAATAAATGACGTTGTAGTTGTTGGAGCAGGTCCGGTTGGTTTAGTAACTGCAATTGGGTTAGCGCAGCGCGGAGTTAAAGTAATAGTGTTAGAGCAGAACTCAGCAGAAGTTGCGCCGCAATGGCGCGGCTCCACAATTCATCCGCCCACTCTTGAAATCTTTGATCAGCTGGGATTAGCAGAAACTATAATTAACGGTGCAGTTAAAGTTGAGCTGCTGCAGTATCGAGATTTAGAACTACCTGATGTGGTTAATTTTAAGTACAGTTCAATATCGGGATTAGTTAAGTTTCCATATCGATTGCAGTATGAGCAATATAAAGTTTTAAAACTGCTGCGCGATACCGCAGCAGAGCATGAAAATATTGAGCTTAGATATCAAGCTGAAGTAAAATCTGTCACAGTTTCACCAGCAAGCGTTTTGCTGGAGATAGAAACTTTAGGTGTAACTGAGCAGCTTGAGACCAATTGGTTAGTTGCAGCTGATGGCAGTCATAGTAAAGTGCGAAAAAGTATTGGCATTGAGCTGTCTGGATTTACCTATCCGCTACCAACCACAGTTGTAGCAACCGCTTTCCCATTTGAGAACTATTTCAGTGATTTAGCGCCAGTTAGTTACTGGTCTGGTCCGTTAGGTCGGTTATCAATGATTAGAACTCCTGATATCTGGCGAATTGCAATGACTACGCAGGCAGTTGATGATTCAACTGAGCGCGGTACCATAGAAAAGCCAGCGGCAGATTTTGTGGCTGCGATAAATTTATTGTTAAAACTAATTCCAGGTACCACGCTATCTGATTTAGATTTAAAACAATATGAGGTTTATCGCTCACATCAGCGAGTGGCAGCTGAATTTAGCTTTGGCCGAGTTGCGCTAGCTGGTGATGCTGCACATCTAACATCAACAAATGGTGGGATGGGGCTAAATTCTGGGGTGCAAGATGCATCGGCCCTTGTAACGGCGTTACTTGCAGCAATAGCTGAAAACTCAACTGAGCCAATTACTAGTTACGCCAGCGCCCGCAAACAATTCTGTGAGCGCTTTTTACAGCCAACAACCACAGCCAATCATGAAACTGTTGATAATCCAGACCAAGCTACTCGAGCAGCACGATTGGCTAAACTTGCAGCCCAAGCAGCAGATCCAGCTCAAGAACTAGCAGCTGTGGCAAAAGCAAGCATGTTAACTGATTTAGCACTGCAGAATTAAGGAGCAACTTAGATGACCCAGATCCTGACCCCGATTACTGGTGAAGTAATTGGCGAGGTAGCAGAGACCAGTTTGGCTCAAGTAGATGCAGCTTTGGAGCTAGCGGAGGCAAGTTTTGATAGCTGGCGCAGACTTGGGGCAAGTGAGCGTGGTCGGATCTTGCTTAATGTGGCTCGAATCATGCGAGAGCAGATAACTGAGATCTCAGAGCTTGAAACTTTAAACACCGGCAAGAAATTAGCTGATACCGCAAGAGAAGCGCTGCGAGCAGCTGAATGTTTTGAGTATTACGGCGGCTATGCCGATAAATTAACTGGCACTGTAGTTCCAGTGCCTGGAAATTTTCATGCTTTTACCGAGCGCGAACCTTATGGTGTTGTGGTTGGAATTATTCCGTGGAATGTGCCATATTTTTTTGCTGCCAAAAAAATTGCACCTGCAATTGCCTTTGGTAATGTCTCAATATTAAAGCCAGCAGCTGAAACTCCGCTTACCGCGCTTAAATTGCTAGAGATTTTAACTAAAGCAGGTGTGCCACAAGGTGTAGTGCAAGTGTTAACTGGTGGCCCTGAAGTTGGTAAGAAATTAGTTTCAGATCCGCGCACCAAATTAGTTGTGTTTACTGGTTCAGATAAAAGTGGAGCTGCCGTTGGCGCTGCCGCGGCAAATCACTTTGCCCCTGCCGCTTTAGAGCTTGGCGGCAAATCAGCGCAATTAGTTTTTGCCGATGCTGATATTGATGCAGCAATTACTGGTGTGGTTGAAGGAGTCACTGGATCATGCGGGCAGATGTGTATTGCAGGCTCTCGCTTATTTGTACAAGAAGCAATACAGAAAGAATTTGTAGAAAAACTAGCAGCTAGATTCAATAGTTTAGTTATTGGAGATCCAAGAGATGCTAAAACCAATGTTGGGCCGCAAGTTACTAAACTGCAGGCGCAAAAAACAATTGAATACATTGAAACTGCTAAGCGCGATGGCGGCAAAGTATTAGCGCAGCCAAAATTAAATCTGGATGTAGCAATTGCAAATGGTTTTTATGTGCCACCAACTGCGTTTATTGATCTACCAACTAGCTCAATTGCAGTGCAAGAGGAGATCTTTGGACCAGTTTTAACTATTGGCTCATTTAAAGATGAAACAGATGCAGTTATAAAAGCACACGATACTAATTTTGGCTTAGCTGCTGGAGTTTGGACAACTGATATCAGCCGAGCGCATCGAGTGGCCAGTGAGCTTCGAGTTGGCAATATCTGGGTGAATACGTACCGAATCCTTTCTGATCTAATGCCATTTGGTGGGGTTAGACATTCTGGCTATGGCCGCGAAGGCGGCACAGATGCACCTTATTTATATACCTGGACTAAAAGCGTCTGGGTATCTAAGTCACCAGGGATGCCAGCGGCATATGGCGGCGCTAATGGATAGCTTGTTAGTAAAAGATAAATTTCATGATTCATATACTCGCAGTAGTTTTTATATAAATGGCGATTGGGTTAAGCCTGATACAAAAAATAAAATTCGCATCATTAGCCCAAGCACGCAAAACGTAATTGGTGAAGTGCCAGATGCAAATACCAATGATATTAATTCAGCTGTATTAGCTGCTCGATCAGCCTTTGATAAAAAATCTGGCTGGAGCAGCTGGCCGGTAGCTGAGCGCGCTGCGGCAATGCGGCGTTTAGCAGATATTTTAGAAGTACGACATCAAGAGCTCTCCGTGCTTTATGCCCATGAGCTTGGTAGACCATTTATCCCAACTGTCACTCGACCAAGTCGAGCAGCTGAGCTGCTGCGTTATTACGCAGGACTTGCTGAAGAGCTTGAGTTTGATCAAATCAGAGCAATACCCGCGCTACAAAATCCAGGCTTAGTAAAGCGCAGCTCAGTTAAGCTCGAATCGCGCGGAGTAAGCGCAGTGATTGTTCCTTACAACGGCACGCTAGAGATGGGGCTGTTTAAGATCGGACCAACTTTGGCCCTTGGTGGCACAGTTGTGCTTAAGCCAAGTCCGCAATCTCCGCTTGAAGGTTATATTTTTGCCGAAGCTGCAGCGCAAGCTGGATTTCCAGCTGGAGTTATAAATGTATTACCAGGATCGCGCGAAGCAGGTGAAGCGCTAGTTGCCCATCCTGGTGTAAACATTGTTGGGTTTACTGGTTCAACTGAAACTGGCAGAGCAATTGCGCAAACATGTGCAGGCTCATTTAAATCTGTAGTGCTTGAGCTTGGTGGCAAATCCGCAGCTGTGTTATTAGATGATGCAGATATTGCTAGCTTTGCTCGCAATCTGCCATATCTTGGTTTTACTTTTACTGGTCAAAATTGTTTTATTCACTCCAGAGTAATAGTGCCAAAATCAATTCATGATCAAGTTGTGCAAGCGATGGTTGAAGCTGCAGCTGCTATCAAAATAGGTGATCCATTTGATGAAGCAACTCAGAACGGGCCGCTGATCAGCGAGCAGCATCGGGAAAAGGTTGAAGGATTTATTGCTTCAGGCCTAAAGCAAGGTGCGCAGCTTGCACTAGGTGGCGATCGGCCAAGCGATTTAGCTAAAGGCTGGTATTTAAATCCAACTATTTTCGTAAACGCCAGCACTGAAATGGATATCTGTCAGAGCGAAATTTTTGGACCAGTTGTTGCTGTAATTGCTGTTGAGAATGATCAAGAGGCAATTGCAGTAGCAAATGATTCACAGTTTGGGTTAGCTGGATCAGTTTGGTCAACAGATGAAAATCGTGCTCGCAGTGTGGCAGATCAAATTGATACTGGCTCAATTGGAATTAATGGATTTGGTTTTAATACGGCAGCGCCATTTGGTGGCCGCAAAAACAGCGGCATTGGAACTGAGCTGGGCACTGAAGGCTTTTTAGCTTATGCCAGATATAAATCAACTCACTATATGAATTAATCAATTAGCTCAAGTAACGCATTATCTGGCAGCGAAATAATGGTTGGCGATGTAACTTCTGCTTTTACTGAAACAATGCTAATGCCAGGTGGCAGATATCCAGGCAGTTTGGCTCTTGCGCTTGCAGCTGTTGGTAGTTGATCAATCTCAATTGCATTTCTACCATTTAGCTGCAGTGAACTAATATGATGTAAATCAGTAAGTGGTTTCTGATACACCTTATTAAGCACTTTGATTGCAACTTCTCTATCACTGGCGCGGCGTAGTTGAAATTTTGATTCCAGCACTTCGCGAGATGCAGCTAGATCTGAAGCGCCAAGCACGCAGATAAAAATGCTGCCAGAGTGCGTTGAAACATCGGGTAGCTCAAAGTTGGGAACATCACCTAAAATCTGAGTGATATAAATACATTCGCCGTTTGGGCCAGCTAGCTGAGCTGCAATTAGCGGCAGCGGATTTGCTGAGCCTGCTAATTTAACTGGCTCGTTTAACATCTTAAAGCCGGCGGCAATGGCGCGATCGGTGTAGCCATAAACATCATCAACACATACTTCAAGCGCTGTCCAACCAAAAGTTTTAAGCGCAACCTGTTCGGGATAGCTGTTACATTCAATAAATCGGACAGATCCTGATTTTCCACCGACTATTGCCAGTTCTGCTCCGGCATGTAAATCTGCTCCCCAAGATTGCGCCTGAGCACTAGTAACTTTTAGGTAATTAGTTTTATCCCAGCCAAAAGCCTGTGAATATAACTGCACAGATTTAGCAATATCTGAACTCAGCATCGTCACTTGCGCAATTGGTCCGATTTTCATCTGTCCCCTTAGTTACCTCAGCCCTGAATTTAACTGTAGCTGACTCCCGATGCGGGGTTTAAAGTGACACATGTCACACTTGCACACTTAAATAAAATAATTCCTGGTGAATTATCTTATTTAAGTTCGCTGCCTTGACTTTGAGTTTTAAAGCAGCAAGAGTTACACCCCCTGTCAGCGGGGAAAAAAAGAGGAGATTGAATGCGCCGTAACAAGATATTTAGTGTGATGACCATTACAGCAATGTTGTTTGCAACAGCAGTTGTTGGTCAAGCACCAGCTAATGCAGCTGGTAAATCAGGAGGAACTCTTACAGTTGGTGTTGCAGGTTTGCCACCAAGCCAGGGTAATCCTTATCGTGAAGGTCCAGGAACTCCTGGTGTTCACACTTACGCCGCAGTATTCGACGCGCTAGTACGCGTGGATGGCAAAGGCGCAGCAAAGCCAAAGCTTGCACTTTCATGGAAGCCAATTTCAAAGAAATCATGGCGCTTTAATTTACGTAAAGGCGTGAAATTCTCAAATGGTGAAGATTTTGATGCCGCAGCTGTAAAAGCAACTTTTGATTATCTAGTAAGTGAAGCGGGCCGTCGAACTGTTATTGGTTCAACTGAGCTACCAACAGTTACTGGTGCACGTGTTGTTAACAGATACACCGTAGATATTTACACCAGCACGGTGGATGCAATTCTGCCAGCCAAATTAGCTGCGGTTTACATTGTGGCGCCAAAGGCATGGAAAGATGCTGGCGAAGATATTGTCACTGCTAAGCCAGTTGGTACTGGACCATTTAAGTTTGATTCAGTTAGCACCACTCGAATTGAGCTAAGTGCATTTAAAGGTTCATGGCGCAAACCAAAAGTAAATAAGATGGTAATTATTCCGCTTGCTGATGCCGCATCTCGTTTGCAGGCGCTGCAATCAGGCCAGGTAAATATGATCGCGGGTATTAACCCTGATCAAATTGAAGCAGCACGTGCTGCAAAGGGAACTGTTATTACCGTGCCAGCACCACAGGTGATGTCATTGGCATTCAACGTGACCAGCGGTGGACCAGTTGCAGATGTGCGAGTACGACAGGCTTTGAATTATGGTGTTGATAAAGAAGCCATTGCAAAGAACCTGTTAGCTGGCCGTGGCAAGGGTGCAACTCAGGGTGTAACCCCAACAGTTAATGGTTATAACTCAAATGTGAAGGGTTACCCATACGACCCAGCAAAAGCACGACAATTGCTAACTGCAGCAGGCTTTCCAAATGGACTCACCCTGGATGCAGATATCACAGTTGGTTCATTCCCATCAGATAACTTGATCTATCAGGCAGTGAAAGCTGATCTTGCGAAAATCAACGTTACCTTGAACTACACCACAATTACCTTTGCCCAGTGGTTGCCGCAATATCTGCGCAACACCTGGAAAGGTGATGCATTTGGATTGTCATGGAACTCAGCACCTCGCGGTGATGCATCTCGACCATACGAGATCTTCGTATGTAAATCCAGTCCGTTCTACTGCAACCAGGCTGAAAATGCATTGGTTAAGTCAGCTCAAACTGAGCTCAATGGAGCTAAGCGACTGGCAATTTTGCAGGAAGTTGCGGTGCGAGTAACTGAAAGCGCACCAGCACTTTACCTAGTAGAGCAGATTGATCTTTATGTACTAGGTCAAGGCGTCCGCGGTTTCTCAGTAGAAAACCGTGCGATTGCTTACGAGCGACTCACTGTTCGATAAAGCAGCTCAATTTAAAAAACTGAACTGATTTAACAGAACTAATTAGCTGGGCCTTCTTCGGAAGGCCCAGCTAAGTTCCTGAAAGGTGAAATGCTTAATCGAAGAGGCAAAGCGCTTTGGTCCCGAATTATCCAGTTACTAATTCTGCTTTGGAGCGTCTCTACAGTTCTGTTCTTACTGCTTAGACTTTCAGGTGATCCAGCACTTATCCTGGCTGGCGAAGGTGCGACACCTGAGATTATTGAAGCCATAAGAATTGCAAATGGATTTGATAAGCCGCTGATCACCCAATATTTTGTATTTATAAGAGATGTTATCAACCTTGATTTTGGTAATTCATTAGTTAATTCGCAGCCTGCGCTTTCATTTGTGCTGCAATATCTACCATCTACTTTGAAGTTAACCTTTTTAGCAATTGTGTTTAACACCATTGTTGCCATTCCAGCGGGAATCTGGCTTGGGGCAAAACCAAATCAGCGCAAGCGCCGAGTGCTAAGCACAATTGTTAGCGTGGCGCAGGGAACCCCTTCTTATGTAATTGGGCTGGTTTTAATTCAGATCTTTGCAGTCTGGCTGGGCTGGTTGCCATCAATTGCCAATACCGGTCCTGGTGCTTGGATTTTGCCAACTGCAACTTTAGCTTTTGCGCTAGCGCCGAATCTAATCCGCGTGCTCGCAGCAAATGTTGAAGACACCACCCGGCAAGATTATTACCGAACTGCAAAAGCTAATGGCGCCAATCCAACCGAGCTATTAATTAAGCATTCGCTGCCAAATGCGTTGCTATCAGCCACATCTTTACTTGGCGCGCAGTTTGCATTTTTACTTTCTGGCGCATTAATCACTGAATTTATTTTTGCCTGGCCAGGTTTAGGTTTAATTTTGGTGCAATCAATTACGAATTTAGATTTTCCAACCGTTCAAGCAACTGTGTTTGTAGTTGCCTGTTTAGTATTTTTTGTTAATTTGGTTATGGATCAAGTATTTAGATTAGCCGATCCACGCTTGCGAAAGAGCCAACTATGAGCGCTGAAGCTAAACCAACTGAAGTAGTAATGCCGTTTTCTCGAAAGAAGTTTGCTAAAAAATATAATAGATCGCCGCTAACGCTGCGCATCAGCTCAACATTTTTAGGGCTGCTATTTATTGTTGCAATTTTCCAACCGCTGTTTTATCGCGTTGATCCATTTTTAGCTGATCTAGGTCTTCGATTGCAATCACCAAGTTTGGGCGGCGCCTGGCTTGGCACTGATGGCCTTGGGCAAGATGTGTTCTCTCGGGTAATTGCTGGCTTTAGATGGTCGCTTGGGATTGCATCTGTTGGCACAATTTTAGGCGGATTTATTGGGATCACGCTTGGAATTAGCGCCGCTTGGAATCGCAATCGAGTGCGAATTGTGCTGAGCCGAATTATTGATATTGGCATCTCGTTCCCATATTTAATTATTGCTGTAACTATTGTCTCTGTTGTTGGTAGAGGCTTTTGGGCGCTTGGACTTACGCTGGGGCTGGTTTGCTGGCCCACAATTGCGCGAGTTGTTTATGCTGAAACTTTAACGCTGCGCGAGCGCGAATATGTCACAGCAGCTCGGTTATTTGGCGTTACTGCATTTAGATCCATATTCACTCATATTCTGCCCGCGCTGCGACCAACGCTGCAGGTAATTGCAGCATTTGTGTTTGCAGATTTATTAATTGCTGAGAGCGGATTGTCATTTCTTGGTCTAGGCGCACCTCTTGGTACGCCAACGTGGGGAAATATGCTGAATGAAAGTCGAACCTATTTAGCAACTGCCCCATGGATGATGCTTGGTCCGGCAGTTGCAATTGTGCTTACGATTTTTACTGCAAATTTGTTAGGTGAAGGATTAAATGCGCGCGAACAAGCCAGAAGCACACGGGTGTCACAGTGAATAATTCCGCAGTGAGTAACACTGCAATGATTAATGCAGTTGAGGTAAAGAACTTAAAAGTTAGCTTCCCAACCCCAGCTGGTTATTCGGCGGTTGTACGCGGCATTAATCTCACGATTAAAGCTGGCGAGCGCGTGGCAATTGTGGGTGAATCTGGCTCAGGTAAAACCATGCTTGGGTTAAGCATGTTAGGTATTCAGCCAACTTCAGCTAAAGTTGAAGGCGAAGTGCTAATTAATGGTGTTGATATGGTTTCCGCGCCAGATTCAGTTGCTCGCAAACTGCGCGGTAAAGATATCTCAATGGTATTTCAAGAGCCGCTAACATCGCTGAATCCAGTTCGCACCGTTTCTAGTCAGCTCTCTGAATCTGTGACAAGACATACCAATTTAAACAAAAAAGATGCAGCAGCTAAAGTGCTTGAAGTGCTAACTGCAGTTGGTATTCCTTCTCCTGCTGAGCGATTAAAGGCCTATCCACATCAGCTCTCTGGTGGGCTGCGACAGCGCGTAATGATTGCGCTAGCACTTATAAATAACCCGCAGCTAGTAGTTGCCGATGAGCCAACAACCGCCCTTGATGCCACAATTCAAGCGCAGATTTTAGATCTACTGCGCAGCGGCATGGGAGATGCTTCGTTGATGCTAATTACCCATGATCTTGCAGTTGCAGCTGATGTTTGCAATCGCATTGTGGTTATGTATGCGGGAAATATTGTGGAGCAAGGTCCGGTTGCTGAAATTCTAAGCACCCCAAAACACCCATATACCCGCGGCTTATTAGCTGCAATTCCCCGCTTTGATCCAGCTCGCCCGGCGCTGAACCCAATTCCTGGTTCACCACCGCAGATCACTGAAATTGTTTCTGGTTGCCGCTTTGCTTCGCGATGTAATTATGCCGATCATGTTTGCCAAGCAGCAGAGCCTGCGTTTGAAAACAATGTTGCCTGTTTTCATCCAGTGATTGGAGCTACGCGATGAGCAACCCAATTAGCAGTCAGCCAGATCTGAATTCAGCGCTGTTAAAAGCAGTAGATTTATCAATTACGTTTCGAGTCCCAACTGGATCGCTTAAAGCTGTTGATAATGTAAGTTTTCAGGTTAAAGCTGGTGAAACTGTTGCAATTGTCGGCGAATCTGGCTCTGGCAAAACTACCCTTGCGTTATCGTTGATGCGAACTAATCCGCCATCCAGCGGCAGTATTTATTTTGAGAATCAAGATGTAACAAATCTATCGGAGAAAGCACTTAAAGATTTTCGTAAAAAAGTGCAGATGGTGTTTCAAGATCCATATTCCAGCTTAGATCCACGTATGACCGTTGCAAAAGTAATTGGTGAACCGCTTCGTGCACATCACAAATTAAGCAAATCTGAACTGCGAGAACAAGCAGGCAAACTACTTGAAGCAGTTGGGCTTAGCGCAGATCTATTAGATCGCCGAGCCAGTCAATTCTCTGGCGGTCAGCGCCAGCGAATTGCAATTGCCAGAGCATTAGCGCTGAATCCACAAGTGCTTATTGCCGATGAGCCAGTATCGGCGCTAGATGTATCTACGCAAGCGCAGATTGTGAATTTGCTGCAGCGCATTCAAGAAGAGCGAAACATCTCTTATGTTTTAGTTTCACATGACCTGCGTTTGGTTTATCACTTGGCAACTCGAGTTGTGGTGATGTATCTGGGTCGAGTGGTCGAAGAGGGAGTTTGCGATGATGTGGTTTCAAATCCGCAGCATCCATATACAGCAGCGCTGTTATCTGCAGTTCCTGCCTTAGATGAAGCATCTCGTAAAGAGCGAATTGTGCTTAATGGCGCACCGCCATCTCCAATTGCTCGACCAACAGGTTGCTCGTTTCATCCGCGCTGTCC
Organism: Candidatus Nanopelagicales bacterium; assembly: GCA_030834185.1. GTDB lineage: Bacteria > Actinomycetota > Actinomycetes > S36-B12 > UBA5976 > AcAMD-5. The sequence continues at coordinate 6,935 of JAURFT010000008.1, read as the reverse complement.
AATTGCAAGAGAGCAATGTAAAACCCAGACCCCAGAGCTACAACAGCTACCAAATGGCCGAAACGTCGCCTGTTTCTTTCCAGGCGAACTACAACCGCATATTGAATTTAGCACCTCAACAAAGGAGTAAAAATGGGCAGACCATTTATTGAGTTTGTGCAATCGCAGCAGCTGCCATGGATTGAGAGCGCCGTAATCTCAAAGATCCGCCCTGGGGTAAAAGTGCGCGAACTTAGCATCGATGCACAAAACGGTGGCTGCTCGCTGCTGTTGAGTTATGCAGCTGGCTATCAAGCCGATACTAATTACGTGCTTGATGCCGATGAAGAGTTTTTTGTAATTGATGGCGAGATCACAATTGATGGCCAGAAATATGGCCGATATAACTATGGCCATTTTCCAGCTGGCATGCACACCTCAAGTTTTTCCAGCGCAGGTGCAATTGTGCTGACGTTTTTTAACCAAACCCCAACTGCAACCCCTGCAACCAAAGACAGCGCTGAGCTAGAAACTCAGCGCGTGATTAAACATATAGATGCGCTCGATGGCGAATGGGGTGGCAATTTCAATCCTGATTTTCCACCTGGAGCTGGTAGAAAATGGATGCGACGCGATCCAGTGACGCTAGATGAAACCTGGGTGCTTGGCACCATGCCGCTGCGTTATGGCATGCGAGCTGAGAAGCACCCAGTTGTTGAAGAAGCGTATTTATTATCAGGTGAGTTAGTTGGACATCTTGGTGTAATGACACCTGGTGCTTATTTTTGGCGACCACCTGAGGAACTGCATGGCCCATTTGGGTCAATGACTGGAAATTTATATCTGTTCCGCACTATTGGCGGACCGTTAAGCACGATATATGAACCAGATTCCAGGCCGTTTAATTGGAAGCCAGCCCATGATCCAATTCTGCCAGCTGAGCTGGCAGCGCTGGATCAATATGATGGCTGTATCTGCCAGGCGTATTAATAACTACTACCTATTCATAAACTAACTAAATATTGGTATAAATAGCTACTGATAAAGGAGAACCAATGCGAGATATCGACGAGATGTTAACGCTCGATGAGCGATCCAGCGCTGATTTTATTTTGGCACTGCGCAAGCGCTGGGCCGATACGGTGTATCCGGCATTTATTAACGAATTTGAAGCATCCGGTAAGAAGATCTCCTCGCCAGCAGAAGGCGAAAAAAAGCTGAAAAAAATGACGCTGTATCCATGGTTTAGTCATTTAGAGCGCATTGGTCAGAAAATGATGTGGCGCTTAGGCAGTGATGTGGTTTTCCGTTGCAGCGATGAGCTGCTCACGCAGCTAGAAGCTGCACCGAGCATGGGCGCTGGCAAATTAAAACTAAACCCAGATCTAAAACTGCCAAAGTGGTATACCGATACTGATATTCATATGCAGCCAGGCAGCTTCTTCTCAGATGATCTATCTGGTTATGTATATCAATTTGGTGCTCGCATTGTGATGCTGCGCGATAACGATGGTTATAAATTCCATAAATTATTTGCTCAAACTGCGCTGCCTGAGATGCCAGCGGCAACTCGAGTTGTTGATATGGCCTGCGGTTTTGGTAAAAGCACCCGGCCGCTAGTTGATAAATATCCAAGCGCTGAAGTAATTGGAGTTGATTTAGCAGCGCCAGGTTTAAAGCTGGCGCATGCTGAAGCTGCAGCTGAAGGGCTGGCAATTGAGTTCCGCCAAGAAGATGCTCGCAGCGTAAACCTGCCAGATGCATCTGTTGATTTAGTAACTGGCACCATGATGCTGCACGAGATGCCAGCTACTGCCATTGTGCAAACCGTGGAAGAAGCAGCCAGATTGCTTAAGCCTGGTGGTGTAATTCGCTTCTTGGAATTTCAACCAACTGGAGATCCAGTTCGAGATGCCACGGTGTATGAACATGCAGAGCGCAACAACGAGCCATATTTCCGAGATCTGTTTGCAACCGATCTAATTGAGGTTTGCGAAAAACTAGGCCTTAAAGATGCTAAATGGGTAGCTTTTGATGAGCGCGCCGAGGGCCTTCGACCAAAAGGTTGGCCAGCGCGATCTGATTGGCATTTCCCATGGTGCGTGCTGCAGGCAACGAAGGCGGCATAATGTCAAAAGAATTTGATTTCTTTGGAGATGCTCAAGTATCAAAACTCTTTGATCTAGTGCTGCAACTAGGCGCTGATCTGCATGTGGCAAATACCAGAGTGCGCGCCCTTGAGATGCTGCTAATTAGATCAGGTGCAGTTAAACCAGGCGAAGTGGATAGTTTTATTCCAACTGCTGCTGAAAAAACTACGCTTGATCACAACCGCGATGAGTTTATGGCCAGATTAATGCGAATCATTACTGAAGTTGGCCCATCAGAGCATCCGTTGCGCGAGCAATGGGAAGAAGCAATAGCTGCTCGCAAAAACCAAAAAGCCAGTTAAAAACCTAACCTAAACCAGCTTTAAGTTGGCAGAACTAAGCCAGCTTAAAGCTGGTTTAGGTTTTGGCAGCTAAAAATCGCAATTAATTATGATGAATATAAAACAGCAGGACTTATAACTGGGTTAACTGCTGCCAAAGCTCAACGCAGACTTTTGAAACAATTATGTCTTCGGCTCCAGATGCCCCAGCAGAGCCAATCGCTCCAACAATTTCTTCGCCGTTAAACAGCAGCTCGCCCCCCATGGAAAGTACTAATTTATTCACACTGGTGCTTAAAATGCTGGCATAAACTGTTGGCCGCTTCTCGGCTGCTTCAACTGTTTGCGCGGTTGGTCGACCGAACCAAACTGCAGTTCGAGCTTTAGCTGGCACAGATTCAATTGCAGCTAATCGGGCATTTTTAGTGCGGGCAAACGCAACTAAATTGCCAGCATCATCAACCATCGCAACGGCCATATTTAAGCCAAGCTCATCGGCCTTTTTAATGCCGGCCAGCACAACCTGTTGAGCAATCTCAGGATCATGAATAAATGCCATCAATCTGCCTTTCCTAATCTGCCACCCTTGAACAATAAACTAAAGTGTAATTGTAACAGTGTGTAGATTTGGCATAGTGTGAATTAATAGTTGTGCTTATCAAACTTGAAAAGCACTCCAACTAGATTTTATGAGGGTTTGAATCATTTGGACTTCGTCGTGATTCATTTGCCATCATTGGTTGTTGACAGCTGCAACTTGAACGGCAGACAACGTACCGACAGTTATTGTTGCTGTAGAACTTAGGGTATTTGCAAACAGGCTCACACTTCCGGGATCGGCAAGGGTTATTCCTAGTTGGCGTGTTACGAAAGCGCGACCATCATTAATGGAACCATCCACCATAATCGCGTACTCTCCACCCAAGTTCTGCCCTGGAGTCGCAATTGATATATTAGAAGAGACATACTTTCCACCAGCAGTGCCTGTATACGCCATCCCGGTATAAGTAACCAAGTAAGAGCCCGCTGGTAAAGCAAGTGTGATTACGTTTTGAACAGTGTCGTTAAGTGTCACATCGAGATGTGTTTTTTGATACAAATTACCTGTTACTCCACCTGCTGGCCCCAAAGCCCCAGCAGCACCTGTTGCACCAGTTGCACCAGCTGCACCAGTTGCACCTGTTGCACCTGTCGCACCACCTGGACCTTGCGCACCACCTGGACCTTGCGCACCTGTGGCCCCTGAAGATCCTCGTGGACCAATTAGTGAAACTCCAACAGGCCAATTAGTTGTTAGATCTTTTGGTCCAAATAATGTTTTAGTAACAGAATTTATAAACATATCGCCTGGCAAGCCCAGGGTGCTATCAGGATCTTGATCACCGCTCCACAAGGTTTTACCATTTGTGCCAGCTAAACCTGCAGCACCAGTTAATCCTTGCGCTCCAAGTACTAATCTTTTAGTGCCCTTTGGGCAGCGCTTTGTGCCCGGATGTGTAATTAATTTTGTCTGTGCATCAACACAAACAAGATAACCACCTGTAGCTGTGTTTAAAGCATTAGTTGCCGAAGCACCTGCCCCTGCCATAATCAAGGCAAAAATAAGCAGTAGCAAGCTAGGCTTATTACGAGATAAGACATTGATTTTGATAGACATTTTAAAGCTCCTAACGCTAGGGCAATTTCTAATTCGAAGCTTTAAAACTTAGCCCAAAGTCTAGGGGGTTCAAGGATATGAGGCAGTTTTTAAGCTAGCTGCTAAATCACACCAGGCTAAAAAGTTGTTTCAAACAACACAAATCTCACCAATTGATCAAAGCTTTACTATTGCTACCCCTTTAGGCAAAGGGGTAGCAATAATCTCAAGGTTAGCCAGCCCCAGTTAATAGCTAAAAGCAGAATCTAGCCAGATTCTCAAGTTATTATCCACGCTCACTCGCTGCTACGCTCTGAGTAGCTACAAAATCTAGTTGCGCTACGAACTAGATTTTATGGTCAGTTATGGCTTTGCAAAGGATGATAATGACGCTTAACCAAACAACGCGAAATCAAAACCAGCTAATTTATGCCGGCGCAGTTATTACGATGAATGATCACAGCGAGATCTTTGCCCCAGGCTATCTGCGCATAGCGCAAGACAAAATCATAGAAATTGGCTCGGGCCGGCCAGCACCAACTGAAGCTGAAACTGTGCAGGACTTTGGAAATGACGTATTACTGCCTGGCTTTATCAACACCCATCACCATATTGCCAGCTCATTACTGCAAGGCATTGAACCAAAACACAAAATGGCAGTTGGCACCGTGCGAGATGGCAGCTGGTTAAAGCTCTCAGTGGCTTTTGATCAAGCACAATGCCTAGCAGGAGCAGCGCTAGGTTACGCGCAGCTGTTAGCTAGCGGAATTACAACTACCACCGATTCGCAATCAAGCTGGCGCGGTCTGGGCAAATTAGATGGCTCAATTACCGCAGCGATCAACTCTGGCCTGCGAGTTATTTTCACAGCAGCATTTAGCAACAAAACAGAGCTCGTCCCAAGGGAGTATCAACTCAGCGTCAGCGAATCTGTAGCGGAGCTGGCTCGATTGCGCAGCGATTACCAAAGCCAGCATGTAATTATTGAGCCAGAACCGCTATCACTGCCGCGAGTGACAGATGAGTTAATAATTGCGCTGCATCAAGAGCGCAATCACTTAATGGCAATGCACTCTACCTATTCAGCTGAATTTGATGCTTGGGCTAGAAAAGAGTTTGGCTATCCGGCAATTGAGCATCTTGCTCGATTGGGAGTATTAGATGAGAAGCTGCTGCTTGCTCATCCTGTTCATTATGACGATGCGGAAGTGCAATTACTTGCGCAAGCAGCAGCTAAAACCAGTTACTGTGTAGTGAGCAATCAGCATATGGGGCTGGCCGTGCCAGATCTATCCCGACTGCAAACTGCAGGCATCCCAGTTGGGTTAGGACTAGATCATCCAAATGGCAGTCATGATTTCTTTGAAACTATGAAAACAACCATGCTCACCCAGCGCAGTTTGAAATTAGATCAAGATGCTTGCTCTGCCCAGCGCGTGCTAGAGATGGCAACAATTGATGGCGCAAACGCGCTGGGTATGGCTGATCAGATTGGCTCATTAGAAATAGGCAAACAAGCTGATTTGATTGTGATTGATAGAACTCAACCACAGCTGCAACCCTTAGGTGGGTTAATCGAGCAGCTCGTTACTGGAGCCAAGGCTAATCATGTGAAACACGTAGCGATTGCAGGTAACTGGCAGCTCTGGGATTTTCAGCCAGTGAATATGAATCTGGCTGAGATCATTGCGGAAGCAAATCTCCAGCAGCAGTATTTACTTAAAACAGCTGGCCTATCGGCCTAGCCCCATTCAAGCAGCTAGCCGCCGCCCTTAGAGGGGGCCAGGGATAGCCAGGTGAGATCAGGGTTTCACTGAGCTGGAGTTCCCCCCTCATAAATCCCAGCCAGATCACCCTTACACCTAAAATCAGTTGGGGAGCTTTCAGGATGATTAGATCCAGCATGAGAACTGGCTGGATTTGTGAGGGGATTTGGGCTTTTTTGGGTCTTATCCCAGCTGCCTATATATAAGGTATAACCAAAAGGGGTTACAGATTGGGAATTCTGGGGTATTTGTCCGATTTAGGGCTGATATTCCCAACTGATTCCGTTACCTGAGAACTATCCCAAGATACCCTTAAATACCTTCTCATAGAGGGATATTGGGGTCTCCCATCTGATTGACTATCAGTTGGGAACCACACCCGTGGTTCCTGGACTCATTTCAGGACTAACTAAGCGGGATTTCACTAGCTGGGAAACCAACTAGACGGACGGATCCGCCGGAATCCCTTAAGGGAATCTTGAAATGGAAATTCTTTGAAAGGAATTAAATGTCTATTAAGACAACTAAGCGCTTAGCGCTTGGAGTTATTGCAGGTTTGGTGTTTGCACCATTTGCTGCTATTGCTCCAGCTAGTGCTGCGATTACAGCTGCATCTGGCACTCTAACAGTTGCAGCTGCGACTGTAGATGCAAATTTTGGTGGCACATCCTCAACTGCCACTGGATCATTCACCTACGGTTACACCGCTGGTGCAATTTCAGATACTGTAACCATGACAGCTAGTGTTTCTACTTCGGTAACAGGTGCAACTCCAACTGTTGCAATTGGTGCAATCTCTAACGCTACAAACGCAACAGCACCATTAACTGTAACTAACACAGTTGCAACTGTGACTCCGGCAACAGCAGCTGCAGTAGCAGGAACACACACAGTAACACTTACAGCAAATAAACCTGGTGTTTATGTAGTAACAATCACACCAGGCGCAAATGGAATTGCAGCAGGAATGACTGCTAAAACAATTACATTTACCCTTGCAGCTCTATATGCTGTTACCGCCGATGGCTTAGCTTCAGGTACAGCCTCAAAATCAACAGCAAATGGCGTTGCTGGCCCAGCAAATACTGTGACATTGGCAGTAGTTGAAGCCGGAGCTCCACGA
>JAURFT010000088.1 GCA_030834185.1 Candidatus Nanopelagicales bacterium | reverse complement strand
GAACAACTTGGAGTTCTTTTTTGTGATATGGACACTGCAGTTCGTGAATACCCTGAACTTGTTAAAGAATATTTTGGCACTGTCATCCCGCCTGGTGATAATAAATTTGCAGCTTTGAATTCTGCTGTTTGGTCTGGTGGTTCATTTATTTACGTTCCTAAAGGGGTGCATATTGATGATCCTTTGCAAGCTTACTTTAGAATTAATGCACAAAATATGGGTCAATTTGAAAGAACCTTGATCATAGTAGATGAAGGAGCTTCAGTACATTACATTGAAGGTTGCTCTGCACCTGTTTATTCAACAGATTCATTGCATTCAGCCGTAGTCGAAATTATTGTTAAACCTTCTGGTACTTGTAGATATACAACAATTCAGAATTGGTCAAATGATGTTTTTAATCTTGTCACTAAAAGAGCTCAAGCATTTGCCAATGCAACCATGGAGTGGATTGATGCAAATATTGGGTCATCTTTGACTGTAAAGTATCCTTCAGTTTATTTGATGGAGCCTGGGGCACATGGTGAAGTCTTATCAGTAGCTTTTGCAAATTCAGGACAGCATCAAGACACAGGAGCAAAAATGGTTCATTTAGCCCCTGATACTACATCTTTGATTACCTCAAAATCAATTTCAAAAGGAGGGGGAAGGGGTGCTTATCGTGGTTTGGTGCGCGTTGAAGAGGGAGCAGAAACTGCAAAAAGTTTTGTACGTTGTGATGCTCTAATTTTAGATGATAAATCTAGGTCCGATACTTATCCCTATATGGAGATTGAAGAATC
>JAURFT010000087.1 GCA_030834185.1 Candidatus Nanopelagicales bacterium | reverse complement strand
TTAAAAAAAATTCAAGCCGAACGGCTCATGCAACGACTTCGATTGCTTTTTAATCGCACACAACTGGATGAGGAAGAGCTAAATATTCTGCGAGGTATTCTTTCAGAAATTCAAAAAAAAATTAAATAATATTACTTGAGTAGTTTAGTCAAGTTATAATATGTTTTTTACAATAACTATAAAAAACTATGTTTTCAAGATTAAAATCAGACCTATCAATTGTTTTTGATCGTGATCCGGCAGCACGATCTTATTGGGAAATCATCACCACCTACCCTGGTGTGCATGCCATTTTATTTCACCGTCTCGCACATCGATTATGGAAACTAAAATTGTATTGGTTTGGACGTGCAATTTCACATATCGGTCGCTTCTTTACCGGTATAGAAATTCATCCTGGAGCCGTTATTGGGCAGCGTTTTTTTATTGATCATGGCATGGGTGTTGTGATTGGTGAAACAGCAGTAATTGGGGATGATTGTACCTTGTACCATGGCGTAACCCTAGGCGGCACATCATGGAAACAAGGTAAGCGCCACCCGACACTGGAAAACAAAGTTGTAGTTGGTGCGGGAGCCAAAATTCTAGGGCCCATAACCATTGGTTCAAGCGCAAAAATCGGATCAAATGCTGTGGTGATTTCAGATGTACCTGCGAACGCAACAGCCATTGGTATTCCAGCACGCGTTGTCGATAGTGAGAAGAAAAAAACTTCCAGCTTTAGTCCTTATGCGGTTAGTAAAGATGAAGATGATCCTATGCTAAAAACCTTACAAGGTCTCATCG
>JAURFT010000086.1 GCA_030834185.1 Candidatus Nanopelagicales bacterium | reverse complement strand
CGATTGAAAATGTGGCAGTTCAAATAGTTGGCAATAAGCCAAAGATCGCGCCAAGACGAGCAGAAGCCATCGCTGCGTTATCTAAAGCGTTATCAGGAGCCAAGGTTTCAGTATCTGCGACCTCAACTGATGGACTTGGCTTTACCGGTGAAGGCAAAGGCTTATCTGCAATTGCAACCGCATTAATAGTTAGCGCATAAAGGTAAAATTCAATAATGAGTTCATTAAATCTATATGACACCAAAAGCAGAACTGTTTCTGCGTTTAAGCCAATAATAAAAGGTGAGGTTGGAATATATCTTTGCGGTGCAACAGTTCAAGCACCTCCGCATATTGGTCATATTAGAAGTGGTGTTAATTTTGATATTTTACGGCGTTGGTTAATCGCATCTGGTTACAAGGTCAACTTCATTAGAAATGTAACTGATATTGATGACAAGATTTTGCATAAGGCAGTTCATGAGGAAATTCCATGGTGGGAGGTTGCGCAAAAATATGAACGAGCATTTACAGATGCCTACAACTGGCTAAATGTTTTACCACCAACATATGAGCCTCGCGCTACCGGTCATATAACCCAGATGATTGAGTTGATAGATAAGTTAATTGTAAATGGTTCTGCTTATGCTCCTGGTAATGGTGATGTTTATCTTGAGGTAAGAAAGGTTAAGAATTATCTAGAGCTTTCCAATCAAAAGTTAGATGATCTTTTAGTGAGTGATGATGCTGATTTGAAGTATAAAAAAGATCCAAGAGATTTCGCACTTTGGAAAGCTGCCAAAAAAGGAGAACCATCATGGC
>JAURFT010000085.1:423-801 GCA_030834185.1 Candidatus Nanopelagicales bacterium | reverse complement strand
CATTTGAGTATGAAAATGGAAAACCTCAAAAAGTAAAATCAGTTGTCATATCTTCACAACATTCTGCCGACGTTGATCAAGCAAAAGTAAGAGAATTATTAAGACCGTATTTATTAAACTCAATACCTAAGAAATTTTTAGAAGGATTTAACGAAGATGAGTTTTATGTAAACCCAACTGGTAACTTCGTTATAGGTGGTCCAGATGGAGATTGTGGTTTAACGGGAAGAAAAATCATTGTTGATACCTATGGTGGTGCAGCTCCACATGGTGGAGGAGCATTTTCCGGAAAGGACCCAACTAAAGTCGATAGATCGGCCGCATATGCATCAAGATATATAGCTAAAAATATTGTTGCATCAAAAATCGCTGATAAAT
>JAURFT010000085.1:0-413 GCA_030834185.1 Candidatus Nanopelagicales bacterium | reverse complement strand
GTGGAAGAAAAAATTAAAGAAAATTTTGATTTAAGTCCTGGAGGAATAAGAGAAATGTTAAATCTTAACAAACCGATTTATCAAAAAACAGCAGCATATGGTCATTTTGGAAGAACACCTGAAAGCGATGGTGCATTTTCTTGGGAAAATACTGATAAAATTAAGGTTTTTTCAAAATAGTTTTTATTGAATTAAAAAAAAACTTTTATATATTGCCCTTACATTATTGATTTTACAAAATGGGCTTTAGCCCATTTTTTTTTGGAGCAAATAAAAAAATGTTAAATAAAAGAGCAGATAAATTAGAACTATTAAGAATTGCTGAAGCAGTAGCTTTAGAAAAATCTATCGATAAAGAACTAATTATTACCTCAATGGAAACTGGAATTGCAAAAGCTGCAAAATCGAAATTT
>JAURFT010000084.1 GCA_030834185.1 Candidatus Nanopelagicales bacterium | reverse complement strand
TCATATTTTTGCTTCAGCAACTCCTGAAGATAAATTAAATTTTGTAGCCTCATTACAGGAAAATGGAAAAGTGTTGATGGTTGGTGATGGAATAAATGATGCCGCAGCTATCGCCAAATCAGACTTAAGTATTGCAATGGGATCTGGAACTGATACCTCAATTGCTGCTGCCGATATTACTTTGGTTCGGCCATCTTTAATGGCTGCCCTTGATGCCATTAAAATATCTAAGAAAACAGTAAGAGTTATCAAATCTAATCTGGGTTGGGCTTTCTTTTATAACGTTGCTTTTATCCCAGTTGCAGCCACGGGAAATCTTTCACCTATGTATGCCGCAGCAGCTATGTCGCTCTCATCATTATTTGTGGTGCTAAATAGCTTACGAATTAAGTAATTTGGTAGCGGGGGCAGGATTTGAACCTACGACCTCTGGGTTATGAGCCCAGCGAGCTACCGAGCTGCTCCACCCCGCGTCGGATAATAAATCTTAGAGTAGGTTGAGTATTAAACCAAAATAGAAGAATTTATTATCTATTTTGAGCGGAGACTAATGCAGATATCGCAGCTTTAACTCTAGCTCGTGCACGATCTTCAGCAGCACCATCTAACCGCTTTTGTGCCGCCTCAAGCTCTGCAAATGCAGATTGCAGTGATGCTATTGCAGATTTGATTGCTTGACTAGTTCCAGCTCCACCATTAATTGGTGAATCAGATTGATTAGTAGAGGCTTCAGTTCCAGAGTCGCCACCAAATACTTGATCTAGCGCACCTTGCAGAGTTTCACTAAATCCAATTTGATCACCA
>JAURFT010000083.1 GCA_030834185.1 Candidatus Nanopelagicales bacterium | reverse complement strand
GAGCTGACTCAATATTACTTAAATCAAATTAAAGATCTCAATACTGATATAAATGCTTTTATTACCGTTGATGAAGAAAAGTCAATCCAGCAAGCCCAGCAGGCAGATCAATTAATTAGTCAAAATCATATCTCTGAATTAACCGGCATTCCCATCGCACAAAAAGATATTTTTTGCGCATCATCCTGGAAAACAACTTGTGGCTCAAAGATGTTGGATAATTTTTATGCTCCCTATGACTCAAAGGTTGTCGATCTCTTTAATAAGTCCGGGGCTATAAATCTGGGTAAAACCAATATGGATGAATTTGCCATGGGATCCTCTAATGAAACATCATATTATGGAGCTGTAAAAAATCCATGGAACTTAGATTTTGTTCCTGGGGGAAGTTCTGGTGGAAGTGCGGCAGCCGTTGCATCCGGAATGTCCCCAGCTGCGACTGCAACCGATACGGGAGGGTCTATAAGACAACCTGCGTCGTTATGTAATTTAACAGGATTAAAACCCACTTATGGGCTGGTTTCTAGATTTGGGATGATTGCATTTGCTTCGAGTCTTGATCAAGCTGGACCAATGGCAAAAACGGCTGAAGACTGTGCTCTGATGCTTAATGTTATGGCGGATTTTGATGAGAGAGACTCAACATCCATTAAACGTGATAAGGAAAACTATACGCAATCTCTAAATGCATCATTACAAGGAAAAACAATCGGTATCCCAAAAGAATTTTTTAACGATGAGCTTAATGATGACGTAAAAATTATTTTAGAAAAGGTCATGCAAGCATATCAATCATTGGGAGTTAATATCAAAGAAATT
>JAURFT010000082.1 GCA_030834185.1 Candidatus Nanopelagicales bacterium | reverse complement strand
CTGCCAAAATCAAAACATCGGGCAGGGCATGAATCCGTTGAATTCCTCTTAAACCTAAACGCGGTGCATAGAGAAATCTAGATAGTCTCCAAGAAGTTTTAGGAAAGTCTTTATCTTCAAATCTTCGCCCTGCTTCAATGACAGCGACTCGATAACCTTTTTCTACTAAACGCAGGGCTGCAACCGATCCACCAAAGCCAGATCCGACGATAACAACATCGAATTCCTGCTCTTTGCTAGCCATAGCGATAAGGCTACAACGCACCTTCTCAAAGGCAATCTTTTATTTTTGAAATGAGGAATTAAGCAATTAGATGGAGCCCCCCGTCAGGATTGAACTGACGACCTTCCGCTTACAAGGCGGATGCTCTACCACTGAGCTAGGGAGGCGTTTTCAGCGAGTAAGTATGGCATTGAGCAAGAAAATGGAACAATGCGCCAACCATGCCAACGCCAATCTGGTCTAGCCCTGAGACTACCTCAGTTAATCGCTTGCCTATGCTCAATATCGCCCATCTGATGAGTATTTCTCTTGATGGCGTTTGGAACTTTCAATTATTAGATCGAGCTGATCAAGAGCCAAGTAAGAGATGGCAGAGCATCACAGTTCCAGGCCTTTGGACCATGGTTGATGGCGAGCAACCCTTTGGCGATAAGCCGATCTATACCAATACCCAGATGCCCTTTGATCAACTGCCACCAAGTGTTCCACTTGATAATCCAACTGGAATCTATGAGCGAGAGTTCTCACTTCCCTCATCTTGGAAGAATAAAAGAGTTGTTCTATCAATTGGGGGATTTGAATCACTTGCAATCCTAACAATAAATGGCAAAGAAGTG
>JAURFT010000081.1:294-851 GCA_030834185.1 Candidatus Nanopelagicales bacterium | reverse complement strand
CAACCGAGTGCTGACTTAGACACAAGGCTTAAGACTATGTATGCCTTCTCGCCGTATGCGTACACCTTCCACTTGCCAATCTTCTTGTATTGCAGCCACATGTTGATGGCAAAGCTATTAAAAAAGAGGAAGGTCAGAAGGAAGCCGAACTGCGCATAGACCGGAATGGAATCGGCGATGTTATTGGTTGAAACCCAGAAGTAGAGACCGCCCATAATCCAAGGAGCAATTCCAGCAAGGACGCCGATATTAAATGGAAGCCAACTTGTTCTCTCGGTAAGTTGATTGTATTTCTCCATCATGAGACCCATTAGGTTCATGATGAAGTTAAGGGTGAAGATAAATACGACAGTTGAGATTTCTATGAGACCACCGAGCATAAGAAGAACAACGAGCATCAACGATGAGCTAATTGCATACTCCCACCAACGGGCAGGATTAATACCAGAGGCGATATTTGCTTCATAGCGGCGCACATAAAATGGCGAGGAGATAAGAAGGTGGGCAAAGGCTGAGAGAAGCAGGAAGATCGGTCCAATTAGCGCAATTGGAAACTC
>JAURFT010000081.1:0-284 GCA_030834185.1 Candidatus Nanopelagicales bacterium | reverse complement strand
TCGCTCTCAGGGCGGATCCCCTCTGGTGTATCGGTGAAGAATCTTGTTATTACTGGAATCTTGCTCTCAGGATTGAGGATAAAAAGAAGGGCAATGCCCTGAATTAGATGGGTAATGCCAGCTAATCTATTTAATCTCTGCAGCCTCATACCAATTTGCGTCTCTGGCTTCATTATCTTCTCCTTACTAAAGTTAGAAAAATGATAATACTCGATAAAGCTTAATAGATAGCAGGCTTATAAGCAGGGGGCGGAAGTTGCTTCCCAGAGGGCCTTGATTTCTCA
>JAURFT010000080.1 GCA_030834185.1 Candidatus Nanopelagicales bacterium | reverse complement strand
CTTAAAGTATCAGTAAATACCATGCCAGAACTAGTCCATAGTCCCTGCTCTTTTGCATAAACTTCTATAAGTTTAATTAAATCTTTATCTCTTCCAGTAAATTCTAAATATTTTAATGTCTCTTCATCAATTGGAAAAAATCCACAGGTCGCACCGTATTCTGGAGCCATGTTTGCTATAGTTGCTCTATCTGCTAAAGATAAATTTTTTAAACCATCGCCATAAAACTCGACAAATTTTCCAACTACGCCTTTTTTTCTTAACATTTGTGTAACTGTTAAAACTAAATCTGTTGCAGTTGTGCCTTCTGGTAATTTTCCTTTAACTTCAAATCCAACAACCTCAGGAATTAACATAGAAATAGGCTGTCCCAACATTACAGCCTCAGCTTCAATTCCTCCAACTCCCCAACCTAAAACAGAAAGACCATTGACCATTGTTGTGTGACTATCAGTGCCCACTAAAGTATCTGGATAAGCAGTCAATTCTCCATTCATTTCAGATGACCAAACTACTTTTGATAAATATTCTAAATTAACTTGATGACAAATTCCTGTGCCTGGCGGTACCACTTTAAAATTATCAAATGCTTGCTGTCCCCATTTTAAAAAAGAATATCTTTCCCCATTTCTTGAAAATTCTTTTTCAACATTTAAATCAAATGAATCTTTATTTGCATAATTATCAACCATCACTGAGTGATCGATGACTAAATCTACTTGTGATAATGGATTAATTTTTTTTGGATCTTTATTTTTTGCTTTTACTGCATCACGCATCGCAGCTAAATCTGCAACCGCTGGAATTCCTGTGTAGTCCTGCATTAAAACTCGAGCTGGACGATATGCGATTTCAGTGTCTGAAGTTTTGGTTTTTAACCAACTCTGAAGGGCATT
>JAURFT010000007.1 GCA_030834185.1 Candidatus Nanopelagicales bacterium | reverse complement strand
GAAGTAGGTAAGAAATTAATTGCACAGAATAAAAAAGCTCGTCATGATTATTCACTAGGTGATAAATTTGAAGCTGGCATTCAGTTAGTTGGCACTGAAGTTAAGTCACTTCGTGCTGGTCGAGCATCATTGGTGGATGGGTTTGCCGAGATTAGAAATGGCGAGGCTTGGTTGCGTAATGTGCATATTCCAGAATATGAACAAGGATCATGGACGAACCATGAACCTCGTCGTGCTCGCAAACTGTTGCTAAAGAAAGAGCAGATTCGAAAAATAATTAAAGAGACCAAAGAAAAAGGCACCACGATTATTCCGCTCTCACTTTATTTTAAAGATGGCTTTGCCAAAGTGGAGCTAGCAATTGCAACTGGTAAACAGGCTCATGACAAGCGGCAATCAATTGCAGCGCGCGATGCGGCCAAAGAGGCAGCGCGAGCTATGGGGCGGCGCAACAAAGGTGATGAATAGATAAGAGTTAGTTAGCTTTTGGCTGCCCAAAATTCATTAGGGTAAAAAAGCAGGTACCCTTGCCCTATAACTAAATAGGGGGGTGAACGGCTTCGACATCGTTCGAAATAACAGTTGAAGCGGGCAGAGAAGCAATGGTTATCTCTTAAACATTCCATTGAACCTATAAATGCCAAACATAAGGCAAACGATTTCGCCCTTGCTGCTTAATAAGTAGTAAGCCCGAATCCGTCGAACCAGGGCCGCTTCCTTCCTGGAGCTCGGCGTCAATGCGGAAGCTAACAGCGCGTGGGGGTCACGACCACGCAATGGACAACTTTTTGTGACTTGGGCCAAGTGTTGCGACGTGCCACGAGATGCGCAACGGCTGACTACTTAATACTGTGGCTGCGCCCGGAGAATGCCTGAAGTTACGACGTTGGACGCGGGTTCGATTCCCGCCACCTCCACCATTAATTGGTAGCAGTAATACTTTTTGCTTGCTGCCAATTATCCTTTTTAGCCCAAGCAACTTTGATATCACCTGCAATAAAAGCTGCGGCAATTGCCCAACCCACAAATGCACCTGTTGCCAGATCTGTTAACCAATGATGTCCAAGCATCATTGAACCAAGTGACATAGTTGCCGTAAGCGCTATTGCGATAACTCCACCAAGCGCGCTCGCCCAGTGCGGCCAGGCGCCTTTGCGAGAAAGCAGATACAGCAGCACCAACCAACTAAAGGCAGCATTAGCTGCATGCCCAGATGGAAATAACCCAATTTCACCTAACGTATCTGGATTTAAAAACCTTGGCTCACCTGAATTTGGCCGACTACGGGCCATTACTAATTTCATTGCAGCAACCACAATATTTAGCGCCAGCGTTCCCAGCAGCACCAGCGCTACTGGATGCCAAGATCCAGTTACGCGATGAAGCCAAACCGCAGCTACTAACAAAACTGCAACTACTAAACCGCGCTGGCCTAGCAGAATAAACAATTCAGCTAAATCGCGAGCTGAAGTTCCGCGCTCAACTTGCACGCTTAAGCCAGCTTTATCCAGTCGCAGAATCCAAGCTCGCTCAAACGCAACTTGATAAGTGGTCCAGCTGGCCAAGCTGGCCGAGATGATTGCAATTGCAATCATTAACAACTGTCTGCGATCTATGGTTAACAAAGTTCCAACTTCTAGTAAGTAAGCATCACTCT
Source organism: Candidatus Nanopelagicales bacterium (assembly GCA_030834185.1). Lineage (GTDB taxonomy): Bacteria > Actinomycetota > Actinomycetes > S36-B12 > UBA5976 > AcAMD-5. The sequence goes on along the minus strand of JAURFT010000007.1, from coordinate 47,527 downwards.
TGTAAGCATCATTATTGCCTAGTTAGCTTATAAAACTCTGCTTAACCCAAAATAGTTGCAATTAATAATGCCTTAGTGGTGTGTAGTCGATTCTCAGCCTGCTCAAATGCGATGTTGGCAGCAGATTGAAATACCTCATCTGTTACTTCAATGCCGCCGCTGATCCCGGTCAAACTGGCTGCAAATTGAGCCACCTTGGTTTCTTGGTCATGATAAGCAGGCAAACAATGCATAAATTTGGCTCCAGCAGCGGCAGCTGAAAATAGTTTGGAATTTACCTGATAAGGCAGAAGCTGCTCAATTCGAGATTTCCAAACCGAATCTGGCTCTCCCATTGATACCCAGACATCAGTATGCACAAAATCGCTGTTAGCCACAGCTGCTTCAGGCTGCTCGGTTAACTGCAAAGTTGCCCCAGTTGTGGCGGCAATTTGCTGCGCTTGGGCAACTAATTGGTCAGTGGGCCATAATGATTTTGGAGCACCGATTGCAAAATTCATACCTAAAATTGCAGCGGTAATTAAAAATGAATTACCCATGTTATTTCGAGCATCACCAACATAACTAAATTTGATATCAGTTAATGGTTTTCCGCTGGCTTCTTGCATGGTTAATAAATCTGCCAACATCTGAGTTGGATGCCAGGCATCAGTTAAGCCATTAATAACTGGCACTTTGGAATTTTTAGCTAAAGTTTCAACAGTTGCCTGCAGGTCTCCGCGATACATAATCGCGTCATACATTCGAGATAGCACTTGAGCGGTATCGGCGATAGATTCTTTATGGCCTATCTGCGATGAAGCAGCATCAAAAACAGTTGTGCTACCGCCTTGCTGCGCCATTGCCACTTCAAACGCTGCTCGGGTTCGCGTTGAGGTCTTCTCAAAAATTAGCGCCACAGATTTTCCAACCAACTGCTGGATCTCAGCGCCAGCTTTAGTTGCAGCTTTTAGCTCAGCAGCCAAGTTAAGTAGATAGTGAAATTGCGCAGCCGAAAAATCCAGTTCCTTGGTTAAGGATTTACCTTTTAAAGATGCGCTCATTGGCTAAGTCTGGCAGAGCAAAAATTAGATCAATCGGTGCGGGTCAATTACCCAGCTTGGCCAAATACCGCTGGCCCAATCTCACCGAGCTCGCTGGCATGAGTAATTTTGGCAACCCGGCTAGCAGGGACTCGGGGATAAAGCGCTTCGCGCTCTTCTTCGGTTAATCCGCCCCAGACACCATAAGGCTCGCGAGCTCGGATGGCGTAATCAGCGCACTCAACCCGGACCGGGCAGGTGCCACAAATCGCCTTGGCAGCGCGGTCTCGACGCAGTCTTGCCATGCCACGCTCGTTTTGTGGATGGAAGAACACATCAGGATCGGCGGTTCGGCATAAGCCTCGCTCTTGCCAGGTCCAGACAACATCTTCTGGCACCTGGGACAGCGGCTGCTGTGGCATCAAATCTCCTGTAGAAAGTCAGAGCTTGAGTTCAATTCAGTCCCTAAAGATAGTTCGCTGGGAATCGGAAATCTAGCCCCCCTCCTTAGTGAAAGATGAGAGACGCTGTGCTATGCGTGCGGCAGCGCCAGTTCTCAAAGTTTCACCCTAGAATTTTCAGAATGAACACCTCAATAGACCAAGCCTTACAGCCAATCTCGGATCTCAAAGTAGATGATGGTGATCATGAAAAGTTTTCGCACTATGTAAAAAAAGATCAGATCGTAGAAAGTGCCGTCACCGGCAAACCAGTGATTGCGCTCTGCGGAAAAGTTTGGGTACCAAATCGAGATCCACAAAAATTTCCAATCTGTCCGCAATGTCAAGAAATTTATAACAAGTTAAAACCAGCATGAAAGAACTAAAACATTCCCTGGCCCTATTGCTAACAATCGCAATGGCAGCTTTGGTGGCAAGCCCTGTTGGTGCCAATGAAGATATCACCCCAATAAATGTGGTTGAAACCCCAACTGCGATTCCCGCGCTGCCAGTAATTACGGGCTGGCTGCCGTATTGGGATGATGCCCCAGGAACTGCAACGGTGGTTGCAAACAGTGATCTGATTGCTGAAACTATGCCATTTTGGTGGAGCACAGTTGGCAATACGCAGAGCGTAAGTTTGAAAATTAAAAGCAGCGGCACCACATTAGCTAAGCGCACCAGATTAATTGGCCAGTTGCAAGCTGCTGGAATTTTGGTGCTACCGACAATTACAGATTCAACTTGCGTAAACGCTTCAGCATCCACGCTGCCGGCTATTTTTGCCTCAGATCAAAATCGTGCAAATTACATAGCTCAAATCGTGCAGCTCTCTGCCAGGGAGAACTATGACGGGATTGATCTGGATTTAGAGTGCTTTATGTATGAATCCAGGCTCTGGAGCTCGTATCAGGCCAACTGGGTGAAATTTGTAGCGGAGCTAGGTGTTGCGCTGCGCGCCCAAGGCGATCTGCTCTCGGTTACCACGCCACCAATTTATTCAGATACCACCGGCTACTGGGTTTATTCCTGGAAGCAGCTTGGCCCGCACGTGGATCGATTACGCATCATGGCGTATGACTACTCAACTGGCCAAAGCAGATGGAACCCAGCTGTAAAGTCCCAAGGAGATGGCGCAATTGCGCCGATGCAATGGGTGCAGCGAATTGTGGATTATGCAGTCAGCGTGGTTGATCCGGCAAAAGTTTGGCTTGGTGTGCCAGCTTATGGACGCAACTGGGTTACTGGCGTAACTGGCAGCTGCCCTACTAGCGGTGAAGTACCAAATTTAGAGCGCGTAACTTGGACCAGCAAAGAAGTAAATGCGAAACTAACTGAGCTAGCCGTTACTCCAACAGTTTCGCGCTATCACTCAATTCATAAAGAACGCAATTTGATTTATACCCGAACTTTTAACGGCACTAATAATGCTGGTGTAGCGCGCAGCTGCACTGTCACTAGAACAGTTTGGTGGCAAGATGCCAGAAGTCATTACGACCGCTTAATGGTTGCGCGCAAAGCAGGTATGGCAGGAATTGCAGTTTGGCGATTAAATGGTGAAGATGCTGAAATGTGGACGCGAACTCGGCCATATGCGCAATCAATCTCTGAACAACCCCTAACAGTTGAGCTCATGCAGCAGCAGATTGCAAATCTAGGTGAACTGGCAACGCTGTCCGCGCTGCTACGTCCAACAACTGCAGCTGGCGCTTCAAGATCTATTGCAAATGTGCCAATCCGATTGCAACAACAAAATCCTGATATGTCCTGGAGCGATGTTGCAACTGGTCTCACTGATGCAACTGGTGCGGCAGTGTTTTCTATTAACGCAGTTTTAGCGAGATTTAGAATCAGCACCCAAGCAGTTGCTGGCACTTGGAAATCAACAACGTCTGCCGAGCTGCTGCCAGCGATCACTAGAACTATTGAGATCACCAAACAAACAGCAACTCCCACTAAAAAGCGCGGATTTAAGCTCAGCGGCATCGTCTCGCCAGCAGCGCTGGATAATCCAATCGAGCTGCAACGCAAAGTAGGCCGCAGCTGGAGCACAGTTGCCACGGCCGCGCTAACACAAACAGGTGAATTCAAACTCCAATGGCGAAAACCACCAGCTGGGATAACTGCGCTGCGATTAACTTCAGCAGCAACGGAAAATTATCCAGCAGTGCTAATCAAACTGGGCAAAGTCACAATTAAGTAATTTGGGAAATCAGTAGCAAGTGGCACCAAAATATGCGATTATCACTAAATGAGCAGCACCGACACCCTTGAGCTAACTGAGGTTGAGCTTGACCTAGCCAAGCCATTTGCCTGCGTAGTTTGGAACGATCCGGTTAATTTGATGAGCTATGTCACGCATGTATTTATGACTTATTTCAACTACTCCAAATCCAAAGCTGAGCAGCTAATGCTGCAGGTGCATCATGAGGGTCGAGCTTTTGTATCACATGGAGATCGCGAAAAAATAGAGCGAGATGTAGCAGCGATGCACGAATTTGGGCTATGGGCAACTGTGGAGCAGGGCGGCTGATGGCGCACGCATTTGAGCGAAGCATCACCGGCAAAATTATCGGTCGGCTAGATGCCGTTGAGCAAGCGCTGCTGCGGTCCTTGCTGCAGCAGCTAGCTGTGCTGTTGCATGAAAGCGATGACGGCGCAGCTCAAGATCCCATTGCGCAGTTAGTTGGAATTCAAGATCTTGCAGAGCGACCAGCAGATCCAGCGTTACTGAGACTGTTCCCAGATGCCTATCGAGAAGATGAAGCTGCTGCTAATGATTTTAGGCGATACACCGAAGCTGCGCTTCGAGCTAAAAAAACTTCAGAAGCCGATGCTGCAATTGCAATATTAGATCGCGCAGATTCCAAAGTGGAGTTAAGCGAAGCTGAAGCAAAACTGATGTTAGCTGCGCTAAATAACACCAGATTGGTGCTCGCGACTCGACTTAGCTTAACTGATGAAACTACCTTAGAGCAGTTATTAATTGCTGAACAAGATTCAGGTGGCGCAGCTCATTTATATGAATGGCTAACCTGGCTACAAGAAACTTTAGTTCGCGCGGTGATGCGCGATGAAACTAATTAATACAAATAATAAAAACCAAAAAAATTAGAGCCGCCCGCGGATCCGGACGGCTCTAATTTTAATTAACAGCTATTAGTGCTTTGACTCAACAGATGCGAATGAAGCATCATCTGCCATGCTCTTTAGTCGAGCAATCTTGAAGATTGTTAGACCAAATAGGCACTTAGCCAAGATATCTGCAATTGTGTAACCAATCTGGCGCGCAACGAAACCGTCTGCACCAGTGAAGAACTCAGAGCCAGTCCAATCGCCGATCATTGGGAACATGTAGGAGATTGGGTATACGCCCCAGGTACCAATTAGCAGCAGTCGTAGTCGACCAATGGTTGCCTTTACTGCTGGTGGCTGACCTTCTAGTGACTTGGTTAGCTCCACAAACAGTACGTACAAGATGTAGATAAATGGCAATGTTGACAAGAAGCCCCAGATTGCCTTTGGACCTAGCTCAGAGGTGATCTCACCTGGGTAACCCAAGATGATCATCAATGCTGAAGCTGGAATTAGCTTGGTTAGCAAAGATGATCGTCGTGCTGCAGGTAGTGCAAGCACAGCGACAACCTCAACTAGTAGCAGTGGCACAGTTAGTAGCCAGTCAACGTAGCGGTAAGCCTCGTTGAATACCTCGTTACCAGCTGCTGCTTCTTTGAATGAATCAAAGATGCGCCAGTAGTGATAAGCCGCGATGAAGGTCACCATTGCTGATGCAATTAGTGCCAAGCGGTACTGTGGCAATACTCGTGGCTGAGCCACCAACATGAACACAGTTGTTGCCAGCATTGATGCAAGACCAAGTGACAACGAGTTATAAATTATGTCGAACTGACCTTCAGAAATTCCGAATGTCTGTCCGCCGGTGATTTTGATTGTTGCAAAATCCACTCTGCCTCCAGCAGGTAGGGGCAGGCAACTGCCTACCCAGTCGTGACCCTTTGGCCACGGCACGAGGTCAATCTTGCACATCTGCCCTAAGTTGGGCAAGTTTTGCATAACTTTATTTGGTGAATTTTTGATTGCAATCCAGCTTTCCCCAGCAGCCGCCCCATTAATGGCACAGCTGCCCTCTACGCTTAAGCCGTGATAGACGCGCCGATAGGCATTCTGGACTCAGGGGTTGGTGGCCTAACTGTGGCCAGATCCATCATTGACCAGCTTCCCCAAGAGTCTGTCTATTACATCGGGGATACCAAAAACGGCCCATATGGACCCAAGCCGCTAGCTGATGTGCGCGAATATGCGCTTGGGGTGATGGACCATTTAGTTGCAGCTGGCGTTAAGGCAATTGTGATTGCTTGTAACACCGCTAGCGCTGCGGTGCTCCATGACGCCCGAGAGCGATATCAGATTCCAGTAATTGAAGTAGTGCGCCCTGCAGTTAGAAGAGCAGTTGCAGTAACTCGCAGCGGCAAAGTTGGGGTAATTGGAACTAGCGGCACTATCAAATCAGGGGCATACCCAGATGCATTTGCTGCCGCTCCAAGTATTGAGGTAATTTCTAAAGCCTGCCCGCAATTTGTTGAATTTGTCGAGCGCGGTGAAACTACTGGGGATCAGGTGCTTAACGTCGCGCATGAATATTTAGATGATTTAGTTGCACAGGGAATAGATACTTTAGTTTTAGGTTGCACGCACTATCCGTTATTAACAGCAGTGATTTCATATGTGGTTGGCCCAGAAGTGGCGCTGGTATCTAGCGCTGAAGAAACTGCGCAAGATCTGCATCATGCACTTTTAGAAAACAACTTACTTCGGCCACCAGGCGGCGCTGCTCCAACACATATATTTGCCGCAACTAAAGATGCCCAAGCGTTTCAAGAACTCGCACAGCGATTTTTAGGTCCAGTTGTGCAAAGCGCAGCTCAAGTTTCAATTTAATCAGAAAAAGGAAGAATGACCAGAACCGATGGCCGCAGCGCCAACCAACTTCGTCCGGTGAGCTTTAGTGTGAATTGGACTTCAGCGCCTGAAGGCTCATGTTTAATTGATGTCGGTAATACCCGCGTGCTTTGCACCGCATCAGTTTCACCTGGGGTGCCGCGATTTAAAAAAGATTCAGGTGAGGGCTGGATTACTGCAGAATATTCAATGTTGCCGCGGGCAACTTCAACTCGCAGTGATCGCGAAAGCGTCAAGGGCAAGCTTGGTGGCCGAACTCAAGAGATCTCAAGGTTAATTGGTCGCAGCATTAGATCAATTGTGGATATGAAAGCACTTGGCGAGAACACAATTGTGATTGATTGCGATGTGTTGCAAGCAGATGGCGGCACGCGCACTGCTGCAATTACGGGTGCCTATGTGGCGCTCGCGCTTGGTCTTGATACGGCAACCCAGCGCGGATTGCTGCTGCCAACATCAAAAGTATTAATTGATTCGGTTGCTGCAGTAAGCGTTGGAATTATTAGTGATGAGATTAGATTAGATCTACATTACGACGATGATGTGGCAGCTGATGTCGATATGAATGTAGTTATGACTGGTGCTGGCAATTTAGTTGAAGTACAAGGAACTGCTGAAGGCAAAACTTTTCAGCGCGCAGCCCTGGATCAGATGTTGGATTATGCTGCTGCAGGTTGTGTTGATTTAACCAAATTACAGTTAGCTGCACTTAATAAATGAACTCAATAGTAGTTGCCAGCACAAATGCACATAAAATTAAAGAGATTGCTGCCATTTTAAAACCATATGGCTGGGAGGTGAAATCCCTGCTTGATTTTCCTAATCTGCCAGATGTCCGCGAAACCGGTTCAACTTTTGAAGAGAATGCAATTTTGAAAGCAACCACAATTGCAAAAGTTTTAAATCAACCAGTGCTCGCAGATGATTCGGGAATTGAAGTTGATGCGTTAAACGGCATGCCTGGTGTGCTATCTGCAAGATGGGCAGGTAGTCAAAAAGATGACAGTGCAAATTTAAATTTATTGCTTTCACAACTAGCAGATGTCCCAGCTGAACGCAGAGCTGCTCGATATGTTTGCGTTGCCGCTTACGCAACCCCTGCTGGCGAAACTAAGACTGCGCGCGGTGAATGGGAAGGCGTTGTGGGATTTGAGCTAGCTGGATCAAATGGCTTTGGCTATGACCCGATTTTTTATCTACCTGAATTAAGAAAATCGGTGGCGGAGCTCAGTTCAGCACAGAAGGATGAAAAAAGTCATAGGCATAGAGCCTTTAACGCACTTGTGCCAATCATCAGTTAACTGAATCAAAGAAGTCGGCCGTAAAGCAGACTCCAAGCGCTCGGTGTCCACAAAAATGACCATTTTGTGAGGGATCAAGGCTGACCGTCTACGATTAGCTCCTCAAGACAAATAAGCAAGGAGCCGGTTCGTGGCGCAGTTATTGAACAAGGTTTTACGAGCTGGCGAAGGCAAAAAACTTAAACGAATTCAACTTATTGCTAAGGCAGTAAATGAGTTAGAACCTGAGTTCATCGCGCTATCAGATACCGAACTGCGTGAGTTAACAGATCAATATCGGCAACGCTTAACAGCGGGTGAATCCCTAGATGATTTGTTAATTGAAGCATTTGCAACAGTACGAGAAGCTGCCAAAAGAACGCTGGGTCAACGCCATTATGACGTTCAGTTAATGGGTGGTGCGGCGCTGCATTTTGGGAATATTGCGGAGATGAAAACCGGCGAAGGTAAGACCTTGGTTTCTACGCTGGCGGCATATTTAAATGCGCTACCAGGTGATGGCGTTCATGTAGTTACTACAAATGATTACCTTGCAGAGCGTGACTCAGAATGGATGGGTCGAGTTCACAGATTTTTAGGTTTAAACGTTGGCGTAATTTTATCTAATATGAGTGCAAGTCAGCGACGTGAAATGTATGCAGCTGATATTACTTATGGCACAAATAATGAATTTGGATTTGATTATCTTCGTGACAATATGGCCTGGGACCCAGCTGAGTTAGTGCAGCGCGGTCACAATTTTGCAATTGTTGACGAAGTTGACTCGATTTTAATTGATGAAGCTCGAACCCCACTTATTATTTCTGGACCTGCAGATGAAGCAAACGAGCTGTATTCACAGTTCGCAAAGGTTGCAAATCAACTTAACCGTGATGCGCACTATGAAGTCGATGAGAAAAAGCGCACAGTTGGCGTAACTGAAGCTGGCATAACCAAAGTTGAGCAGCTACTTAATATTGATAATTTATATAAGCCAGAAAACACCCCACTAATTGGGTTTTTAAATAACTCACTAAAGGCAAAAGAGCTCTATCGTCGCGATCGCGATTACATTGTTAAAGATGGTGAAGTATTAATCGTTGATGAACATACCGGACGCGTGCTTTCTGGTCGTCGCTATTCCGAAGGTATGCACCAATCTATTGAAGCCCGCGAAGGCGTCACGATTAAGCAAGAGAATCAAACACTGGCAACTATCACGCTGCAGAACTATTTCAGACTTTATAACAAACTCTCAGGCATGACTGGTACTGCGATGACTGAAGAGGGTGAATTTGATCGAATCTACAAATTAGGCGTTGTTCAAATTCCAACTAATAAAAATATGAGCCGAATTGATCAGGCTGATTTGGTCTATCGAACCGAAGCGGCAAAATTCAACGCAGTTGTTTCAGATATTGCTGAGCGCAACAAGGTGGGCCAACCAGTATTAATTGGTACCACATCAGTTGAAAAATCAGAGCTACTTTCAAATTTGCTGCGCAAAGCAGGCGTTAAACATGAAGTGCTAAATGCAAAACAGCACGATCGGGAAGCTGCAATTGTGGCGATGGCTGGCAAGAAGTTTGCAGTTACAGTTTCAACAAATATGGCAGGCCGAGGTACTGACATCATGCTGGGCGGCAATGCTGAGTTCCTGGCAGATCAGGAGCTGCAGCACAGCGGTTTGGATCCAGTTGAAGCGGCCGCTGAATATGAGGCAGCTTGGCCTGCTGCATTAGCCAAATCGCAAAATTTAGTTGCCGCAGAGCACAACGAAGTAGTTGCGCTTGGTGGGTTATATGTGCTTGGTACTGAACGCCATGAGAGCCGACGAATTGATAATCAGCTTCGTGGTCGATCAGGTCGACAAGGAGATCCAGGCGAGAGTCGATTTTACCTATCGCTCACCGATGACTTAATGCGCCGATTTAAATCAGATCTAGTTGATTCTTTCCTGCGTAGATTTAATGTGCCAGATGATGTACCAATTGAAGCCAAGATGGTTTCAAATGCAATTAAAAATGCGCAGACCCAAGTTGAGCAACAAAACTTTGAGATTCGCAAAAACATCTTAAAGTATGACGAAGTTATGAATCAGCAGCGAAAAGTTATTTATACCGAACGCCAACGTGTGTTAGCGGGAGCTGATCTGAAATCAGAGCTGCAAGAGTTTATGAGCGACACCATTAATGGCTACATCGTGGCGGCTACTGCAGATCCTTATGAAGAGAATTGGGATCTTGAGGAGCTATGGACAGCGCTTCGACAACTTTATCCAATCTCAATTACGCCAGATCAACTGCGCGAACGGCTAGGCGGCGTACTTAATACCGATGGCATGATCGAGCAAGTGTTAGCGGATGCCAAAGCTGCTTATCAAGCACGTGAAGAATCTTTAGGCGCAGAAGTTATGCGCGAATTAGAGCGCCGGGTAGTGCTAAGTGTGCTTGACACAAAATGGCGTGAGCATTTATATGAAATGGATTACCTGCAAAACGGTATTGGACTTAGAGCGATGGGGCAGCGAGATCCGCTAGTTGAATATCAACGCGAAGGTTTTGATCTGTTTGTTGCCATGATGGATAGCGTCAAAGAAGAAGCTGTGACTTATGCATTTGCCGCACAGGTGCAAGTAACACCTGCAACCGAAAATGTTCAAGTAGATGCACCAGGACTTGCTAAGGCTCACACTACCGCGCTTACTAGTGGCGATTTAGAGTATCCAGATACGCCGCGCAATTCCAGCTGCCCTTGTGGTTCTGGTAAGAAATATAAGCGCTGCCATGGAGATCCACGCCGCTAACCAAAAACAATTGCAGTGGCGCGCCATCTGCCATGCTGCACTTCTAGTCGCAATGCAATTGCTCTTGATCTTTTAGCGCCTTGAATTACTATTGCCGCTTCGGCAACTTCATCTGTTGGCATACAAACTCGCACACTTCGAACTAGTGGGCGATGTCTTGGACTAAGCCCTGCAAGCCGCTGGGCATGCGCATTGATAACTGCATACACCTCAGGGCTAAGCAGCATTGCCAGCTGCGACACGGATCTTGCACCAGCAAGCACCTCCAAAATACCTGCAACAAGCTGTGAAGCCCAGATCGCTGGATCTCGTTGACCAATTCTTAACATAGGTGAAAGTTGAATCTGTGCTGAGTTTGATTGGCCTGGATGAGTTGGGATTGGTGAGAACTGAAGCGCAAGCTGCGGCTGGCTGTAGTTAGCTGCTGGTTTCGATTCGCCAAATATGATCGAATCAGTGTTTATTGCAGGTGGCGGGGCAATGACGATGGGATTTATAGTGGTTAGATGCACGGTACTCCTTTAGTTAGTTAAAGTGTTAAGGGAGTTAGTTGAAATTGCTATCACCCAACTAGATGAGCACCAGAGCTGGTGAAGAAAAAATACTGAATAATTCAAGATCAATAGATTTTTCAAATGGAAGAACAAAACCCATATCTGCAAGAGCTGAACGAAGAACTCACAAGCATCTGGAGCACCGAAAATCGCTTTTCCATCAATGCTGAAATAGAACAATTAAGTCAAGCAAATATGTTGCAACTAAGTCTTGCAACTAGATTAGCTGCTGCAAAACAATTACTAAGAATAAAATTAATAACAGATGACCTAATTCTTGGTGAATTATTACGCGCCGGCGCAGATGCGGTGCTGGTTCGCAGCTCAATGACTGTCCAACTTATTCCGCTAACCAGCATTGAATATGTGGCGCAGTTACCAAAGGCAGGTAATCCAAATCAGCTGCGTAAGTTGCTATTTGTCCCGGTACTTTTTGAACAACTAAAGCAACGAATTATTGTTGATTTTAAATCTGGGGAACGAATCATGTGTGAGCTCGTTGAGATTTGGCAAGATTGCTTTGACATTGCTTTAGCTAATCAAGTAATTACTATTAGTTATAATCAGGTGCTAAAAATAGAGGTGGGCAGTTAATGCCAAAGCGCCGTCGAAACATAGTTAAATCAAAAATGCCCTCTGCGCCGCGAGCAAAAATTTCAACTTTTGCTCGCGTCCCAAAAGTGCTTGGAGCAGGATTATTTATAACGGCAGTTTTAATTGGTATGGCCGCTATATCTAGTCCGGTTGAGATGCAGCAAGCGGTGGCATACAAATCAGCTTTGCCAGCTGGCACCAAACTAACACTGGCAGATTTAGAAGTTATTTTGCTGCCAAAAGTTGCAGAGTTAACTAATTATCAAGTTACCACTGCCGATTTGATTGGAAAAGAACTTCTTCATGCAGTTAGCGCAAAATCGCTCGCTGCTAGTGCAAATGTGTCTAGCTTTACTTCAAGATTGCAAGAACTAACTATAAGTTTTGATCAAAAGTCACTCCCTGCCCAAATAGCTAGCGGTGATGTCTTTGATCTTTGGGTGATTCCGCAAGATCTAGTTGGGAATACCACAGGTGCAGCACAGTTAGTTCTAGCTGATCTACCAGTTGCTGCAATAGCTGAATTAAGCTCAGGGATCAGTGTTGAAATTCCAATAACCTTTTTCATTATGCCTGATCGAATCGCAGCTGTGTTAGATGCTATTGCAGCTGCAAAGCCTTACTTGGTCAGAAAATGAGCTTAAACATAGTGATTGCAACTGCTGATTTGCAGCTGAATCGAGCCATCAGTTCTAGAGTGCTGCATCCAGTTGTTGGGATGAATTTATTAGGAGTAGTTGAAGATGCAGTTGAATTAATTGCACTGCTAAATAGCGCTGAAGCCGATTTAGTAATTATTGATGCCAACCTACCTAGGCTGGAAAAAAACTTAGTCAAACTAATCGTACAAAAAGTTGATCTGCTAACTATTAAAACCACCGATAACTCACAGCTGCGAAAACTGGGTCTAAATCACAGCGCTATTGATTTAGCTCAGCTGGCAGCAGAGCTAGGAAAACTAAAGCCAGCTGTGACACAGTTAGAATCCACAATCGGGCAAGGTCGAATTGTGGCTATCGCTGCAATTGCGTCTGGTAGCGGTGCTTCTGCGGTTGCGATCAGCATGGCACAGCTTCGATCGATGCTCGAAAGTGTGTGTTTAGTTGATTTTGACCTAACACATCCAAGCTTGGCAGCTCAGTTAAATCAGCATGCCAGCACATCGGGGCTGCTACAGCTAACACAGCAGCTGCAATACGCGCCGCTTACCGCAGCTGAGTTAGCGCAGCGCTGCATTCAAATCACACCAGCGCTGCGATTACTGCCAGGGCTAGCTGCTGCTAATCAGTTAATTGATTTAGATTTAAACGTAATGGATGAAGTGATCTGCGCTGCTAGCGAGCTAGACCAGCTTGTTGTTATAGATCTTGGACAATTGCAGCCATTAGGCGCTATTGCCAAATTTCAACAACAGGTAATAGCAAGTAGTGCGGAATTAATTTTAGTAACAGCAGCAGATCCAATCTCAATGCTGACAACTTGTAATTGGCTGGCCAAAAATGCAGTTAATTATCAAAATAAACTGCAAATCATTGTTAATAAAACTACTTCGCGAACAGCCAATTATGAGCTCAGTAAGTTAATTGCTGAATCTTCAACCATAGCCCCAGCAGCCTTTTTGGTTTCCGATGCCAAGCTATTTGAGCAGGCAATCTGGTCGGGGGAGGCAGCTGTTGCGCTTAGGCCAAAATCAAAATTCTCGCAAGCAGTTGCAAGCTGGCTGCAGCTTACAAAAACAAACACTGAAGTTATCCCAATTAAGCCTGGTCAGCAGCATGGCCTTAAGCGATTACAGCAAGCTAGTTAGGTTTATTTTGATCAGCTTTAATCTCAGCTAACAGCTCTCTAATCTCGGCGCGGATGTAATCACGCGTAGCAACGTCACCTAAAGCGGCACGAACTGCAGAGAGCTCGCGAGATAAGAATTCTGTATTTGCATGTAAGCGTTCGTTATGTGCACGATCTTCAGCATAAGTGACGCGATCGCGGTCAGTTTGGCGGTTTTGAGCTAGCAAAATCAATGGAGCGGCATATGAAGCTTGCAATGAAAGCACCAAGGTTAAAAAAATGAAGGGATACTCGTCATACTTTAAATACTGTGGTGCAAAAATGTTTAGCGCTAACCAAGTTGTTACCACAATTGTCATCCAGCCAATAAATTGCCAAGATCCAATAAAACGGGCAATCCGCTCACTGATTCGACCAACTCGTTCGGGATCCCGCTGAATACGAATTGATTTTGTAGCGGGTTGATCTAGTTTGCGGTTAGCCATTTTCCACCTCGGGTTGATCGCGCCAATCACTTGGCAGCATATGGTCAATTAGGTCATCAGCTGTAACAGCGCCAATTAGTCTGCCCACCTCATCAATTACGGGCAGTGCAACTAGGTTGTAAGTGGCAAATCTGCGGGTCACATCACTTAAGGGAGCAGCTGGATGAATTGCTTCAATAGTGGTATCAAGCACTGATGAAACTAAGGTAAATGGCGGTTCACGCAGCAATCGCTGAGTATGCGCAATTCCTAAGAACCTGCCAGTTGGTGTCTCAGTTGGAGCTCGCACCACAAAAACCTGCGCTGCTAGCGCAGGGGTTACAGCCTTAACTCTAACTGCCGCTAGCGCATCGGCAACAGTTGCATTTGCCGGCAGAATCACTGGATTAGATGTCATCATGCCGCCAGCTGTGTAATCGCCATAGGTTAATAGTTGTTTTAACCCAGCAGCATCAGTTGGCTCCATTAAATTTAAATAAGCAGCTGCGCTCTCGGGTGACATCTCACTGAGTACATCTGCAGCATCTGCTGGATCCATCTCTTCTAAAATATTTGCAGCTCGAGATAATTCAAGTCCTTGCAAAAGCGCCACCCGGTCATCATCTGGCAGCTCTTCTAAAACCGCAGCAAGTACTTCATCTGCTAAATCTCGTGCAAATTGTAATCTAACTTCATAGGAAAGCGTTAATAGAAATTTTGCCGCATCCGCTTCATGCATCTCATTTACCTGAGCGAGTAGTTGCTGCTCTTCACTTGCAGTTGCTAGGTGCGATTCAATTTGTAGCTCTGACCAATCAATCAAGGTCTCAACTGCTCGTCTCATAAAACCACTTGATGATTCCCGCACAAACACAGTTGTTATTGACCACTCTCTAGCCTTTTGATCTAGCTGCATTGCCATATCGACAATTTTTTGAGAGTTGGGTTTACTTTTAACGTTAAAATTAGAATTGCGCAGCTGGCCCAGCGCTAACACCTCGTCAGCATGCAGTTGAAATCGACGTAAATTTAAAGTGCCCGTTGTAACAACTTGATCAGCAGATATGTCAGTGATTCTTCCCATCGGAACAAAGATTCTGCGTTTTGGGGGCACCTCAACAACTAACCCTCGAACTCGGGGCAGCCGCAGCGGAGCTGGTCGAGAAAGCACTGCATCTCGCACCCGTCCAACTTGGTCCCCGTTTGGATCAAAGACAGCTGTGCCGGCTAATCTGGCAAGAAAAACGCGGTGTTCCATGTGCATAGGCTAACTCAATTAGGCAGGCTTTAGGGTCGCGTTATGAATTCTCAGCATTACCGCACAGATCTAACTGCGCTGGCAATCGCAATTGTGGCGGTTTCAAGCTCAGGACCGATGATTGCAGCCTGCGCTGCTCCTGCACTAGCGATAGCTTTTTGGCGATGTTTTATTGGCGCCACAGTTACAGCACCATTTGCATGGCTAAAAAATCAAGAGATTTGGCGTAATTTAACTAGGCGAGATTTAGTTGGTGCAGCGCTAGCTGGATTTTTTCTAGGACTGCATTTTGCCGCTTGGATTCCATCACTTAGGTATACATCAATTGCAGCATCAACTGCAATTGTGGCTACCCAGGTTGTTTGGGCTGCGTTAATTGCGCATGGCCTTGGCGTTAAAGCGCCAGGTAAAGAATGGTTTGGCATTGCAATTAGTCTCATTGGCGTAATTATGCTTACTGGAATTGATGTGAGTTTGAATCCAACAGCGCTAATTGGAGATTTATTAGCGCTGTTAGGTGCAATGTTTGCTGCAGCTTATATGACAGTTGGCCAGCGAGTGAGAAAAAATATTCCAACTAGTGTTTATACAACTTTAGTTTATGCAGCAGCGGCAGCTGTGCTTTTGGTTTTTGTGCTGGTCTCAGATTCGCCGCTAACAGGTTATGCCGCACGCGATTGGATTTTAATTCTGGGCTTAACTGCAATTGCTCAGCTGCTAGGGCACACCTTAATGAATATGGCGCTGCGCTCACTTTCAGCAACCACAATTAGCTTGGCAATTTTATTAGAGATGCCAGGTGCGGTTTTAATCGCTTGGTTCTGGCCCGGGCAGCAACCACCTTGGCAGATATTTCCAGCAGTTGTGTTAATTATGACAGGGCTGGTGATTGTGATTAGCTCAACTAGAGCTGGCTACGCCAAAACTGATCAAGCACAGTTGTAGTTTCTGCAACATTTTCTACATTTGGTGAATGAGCTGAATTTGAAATCACTACATACTCACCTTTAATGATCTCCGCCAATTCTTGCTGTTGCGAAATTGGCCAAGCATCATCATTAACGCCGTGAGTTACTAAAACTGGCAATCCTGCTGCAGTTAACTTAGCCAGCTGCTCTGATAGATCAGCTTGATCAATTAAAATCTGAGCTTTGCCAAGCAGCGCTGCAGTTTTACTGCCGCTCCACCTATTTCTTAAGAACTGCTCAACTTCGGCATTTTTGATTTGTCCTGCAGCTTTCATCTCAGCGATGCTGGTATCAATTCGCGTTGCCTTATTGCCAGCTCGCAGGTCGGCTTGAAAATCTTTAAGCCAGTCATAGCTGGTGCCAGGGATAGCGCCGGGGCCGGAGCAGAACAGCGTCAGTGAAGCTAATTTAACTCCAGTTAGCGCAGTTGCCTGCGTTACTAATCCGCCAAATGAATGACCGAGCAGATGCACTGGCTCAGTAAAAGTGTTAAGCAGCTCTTTTAGGTCGGTTGCAAATTCAGTCATGGTGTAATCAGCTTCAAGCTCAGAGCCAGCAGTTTCGTAACAGCCGCGCTGATCGATCGCAACTGCTCGCCAACCAAGCTTGGCAAGCTCTGGCAGTAAATGAATAAAATCTTCTTTGCTACCAGTAAAGCCGTGAATTAATAGCGCTGTACCAATTGGCTCACTTTGTGGAGTAGCTTCTAAGGCAGCGAATTCCCCACGAGTGGTTTTGATGCGGTATCGAAGCTCGTTCGCTGCTAACTCCATTGACTCTGGCGTGCTCATTTGTCTCTTATTTTACTTGTTCGCTGTCTAGTTCGGTCAGTTTGTTTTGGTTTGGCTGCAGGTCTATCTGCAGGGCGCCCATTGGATTTTGAAACTGGCTTAGGTTCAGCTTGAGCCATAGGTTTTGCTGGAACTAATCTGCCTTTAGTTCCAGGCTTAATTCCCAGCCCAACATAAACATGCTCGCTGCTGGAGTAAGTTTCAATCGGATCGGCAAAGGCCAAGCCCAGCGTTGCATTAATTCGCTCCCAGCGAGGTAAATCAGCCCAATCAACAAATGTCACCGCCACACCAGATGCGCCAGCGCGCCCAGTTCGACCGATTCGATGCACATATGAATTTTCATCTTCTGGGCAATCAAAATTAATTACATGGCTAACCGCATCAATATCAATACCTCGGGCTGCAACATCTGTGGCAACCAAGATGTTTGCCTTATCACCTTTAAATTGCTCAAGTGATTTCTCTCTGGCCCCCTGGCCCATATCGCCATGCACACTAACGGCTTTAAAGCCGCGCTCTAATAAGTCATCTGAGAGCTTTTGAGCGTTACGTTTAGTTCGACAAAAAATAATTGACTTGGTGCAAGTATCTGCTTGTAGCACGCGAGCTACAAGTTCTGGCTTATCCATCTGATGTGCCCGCCAAACATGCTGCTCGATCGCATCCACAATTGAGTTATCAATATCATCTGGATTCACTGCTCTGATATGAACTGGTTGCGTCATGTATTTACGTGCAAGATTAATTATCTGCCCTGGCATAGTTGCTGAGAACAACATAGTTTGCCGCTTTGCTGGCAGCTTGCTGATTAGTTTTTCAACGTCAGGCAGAAATCCCATATCAAGCATCTCGTCTGCTTCATCAAGCACCAGCACTCGAACCCAGTTGAGATCTAAATGACGTTGATTCGCCAGATCCAGCACTCGACCAGGGGTGCCCACAATTACATCTACTCCAGATTTCAAAACATCAATCTGTGGTTCATACGCTTTACCGCCGTATAAACACAAAATTCGAACCCCCAGTTCTGCTGCTGCATTCTCTAAATCTGAAGCCACCTGAATGGCAAGCTCACGGGTAGGCGCTAGCACTAGCGCTTGCGGTTTGTTTTCACCTTCACCAAGTTCTTCATACTGAGCTGTATTTGGAATTACCAGCGCTTGTAATAGCGGAATTCCAAAACCAAGAGTTTTGCCGGTGCCAGTTTTAGCCTGACCAATTATGTCTTTGCCGGCAAGGCCTAAGGGAAGTGTTAGTTCTTGTATTTGAAATGCATCGGTAATACCAATTTTTGCTAAGGCACTGCAAATTTCTGGTTTTACGTTTAGTTCTAAAAAATTCATCAGTTGAAACCAACCCGAGTAGCTGCTGCAGCGCCAAATTCAACGTAGGCGAGCTTTGCTACTGGAACCATAACCCTTCGACCTTTAGCATCTGTTAGATCTAACAGCTCGCCTTTTGCGATGCTGTCTGCAACGAGTTTTGCCACTTTAGTGGCGTCATCTTCCATCTCAAGCACAATCTCACGAGTGGCTTGTTGAACCACAATTCGAATTTCCATTACTCCTCTTTCAAAAACTTAATCAATCGTTGGGTTAGTTAGCGGGAATGAAGAAATACCCCGCCACGCTAATGCTGCTAGCAACCTAGTTGCTAAATCTTTATTTACGCCACCTTGTTCAATCCAGCGCTGAGCTGCATTCTGCGCTAAACCAGTTAGCGCTGCACCAAGAATCACTGCCTGCTCACTTGGAATCTGGGTATTTTGAGCAATCACGCTGCCAACTAACTCAGCACAGTCATGCTCAGCTTTGGTTACCCGAAACCGAACTGCTGGCTCATTAATTAAGTCACCTGAATAAACCAATTTAATTCCGCTGGCAGGCTCTTCAATCAAATCAAAATAAACTGAGATTGTTGCGCGCAACCGTTGTCGGTTATCTGTGGTGGATCCCAGCGCAGTTTTTATCCGCTCCAGCAATGTGTCACAGCCTTGATCTAGCAGCGCTAAATAAAGCTCCAACTTGCTCTCAAAATGCTGATAAAGCACTGGCTTGGAAACCCCGGCTCGATCGGCAATTTCCTCCATCGAGGCAGCGTGATAGCCGTGAATTACAAAGGCATCTCGGGCTGCTGAGAGCAGCGCTGTCCGGCGCTCTTCACGGGGCATTCGAACTGGTTGCTCGGCATTAATTGAACTCACAGGGCTAAGGGTAGAGGTAACGCAGCTGGGCTGCTGGCTTGGCTTAAGTTACAGGGATTCTTTACGGGTTAAATAGTTAAATCCAAGCCAACCTGGCAAAACTGGCAGCCAGAACGTAACTAATCGATACAACAGCGTCACGCTGATGGCAGTTGCCGCCGGTAACCCACCTGCGGTTAGCGCAGCAACTAAGACGGCCTCAACTGCGCCTAAACCGCCCGGAGTTGGCGCAAGCGAGCCAAGCGTTGCGCCTGCTAAATAAATAAATGCAACTGTGATCAGCGCAGTGTCATCACCAAATGCTCGAATCGATGCTGCCAAGCAGAAGATATAAGCCATATTCATTCCAACCGCACCAAACATCGCAAAAACTAACCGGCGTGGTTCACTGATAACTTTTACTAAAGCTGGCGCCATTTGATTTCGAAAATTTGCAGTGATGTCAAGCAACCAATTTCTTCCAATTGGAATTGTGAGCACCAGAACTAAGACAAATGCAATTACCGTAACTGCTAAAATCAGCCACCTAGGTGGATCAAAACTTAGTTGCGTTGAGGTGCCAGCAATAACACTAACTGCAATCAACATCAAAATATGGGTTGCAAACATAGTGATCTGACTCATAGCAACTGTTGCACCAGCAGCCCCAGGGGTAAATCCTGCTCGTTGTAAAAATCTCACATTAACGGTTACCGCACCAACTGCAGGTGGTGTAACTAAGGTTAAAAAACTTCCAGCTAGTTGGGCAATAAATGCCTTAATCCAATCTACTTTTTTAGTAGCAAATGCAGTTAGCGCAAAAGTTGCCCCAATATAAGTCAGTGCTGAAAATGCGAGCGCCACTAGCATCCAATTTGTATTTGCTGCACTAAAGATATTAATTAAATTAACTTCAGCAAGCTGATTTAGCGCCGCATATCCAGCACCAACTGAAAGTGTTAATAACAAAATTGTGCGAGGCCGAAGTCGCTGAATATTTAGGGGCTCAGTTGCAGTATCAAAGCCAAGCCCAGCAAGTTCGCTGCGAAGCTCACCTAAGCTTGATTTATTTGCTTTTAGATTTGCTCGCGAAACTGGGCTCATCGCAATTGGTTGCAGCAAGCGAGCAGCATAAAACACTTTAGATTTTGACAGTTCACTAATAGCAATTTGAACTGCTTGAGCTGCACCTATTAACTGAGTTGTGGCAAGCAGCAGCTCTGCTACATCCAGCGCGATTAACAGTTTAGGGGCTGCAATCACTGCAGTATCAAGGTTTTTCACCACAATCTGGCTTTGATTTAACCCAAACGAATTTAGCGTGGCATTGCGATGTGCAATATCTGATTGATGCAACTTAGCTAACTCTTGCCACACCTGGGCTATCACTTGATTCAAATTAGGAGTATCAATAGTGATCTCAGCTGTTGCTAGCCGTTCACGCAAAATAACAATTGCATCAGCATTTATTTCTTTGATCACATAAACCTCAGTAGCTGCTGCGCCCGCATTATGAGCTGCAAGATTAGCAAGCATTAATCGCTCCGCCTTAGCTCGCATTGCAAGTCCAGCACCAGATTCAATTCCACGTAGCCGAATTGCTCGCCAAAATCCAGCAATAAAACCAGCGCGATCTGAATCTCGGTCTAATATTTCAAGCGTAACTTTTTTACCGCTGGCCAAAACAGCGTGATAAGTAGTTGGGTTGATTTCTAAAAAATCAGCTTCACCCAATCCGAATTCGGGAATTCCTTCAACTATCTGCGAAAGACTTGGCCGCGTGGAAGGAGTTCCTAGCAAGATTCGAACAATTAATCCTGCGCTGATTCCGCCAACAACACTAAGTACTTGAGCGATCAGAGTTGAAGATCCAGCCAACACAGTTGACCACGCTAATACTGCAGTAATTGAGATGGTTGCAATCGACCAATATTTTCGCTCTGTTAATCGCAGCACAACTGCAAGAGCAAGAGTTGCGGCAAGTAAAGTATTAATTGGAGTGGCAGTAGTTGAAGCAGAGCCAATAAACATCGTAACTAGATCAAAATTTGAAGCTGAGGTGATGTAACTATTTGCTGCAATCGCAGCGATGATCGCAATTAATGCTGCCAAATGCGCTTGTAGAACTAATTTAATTTTTCGCTCCAGCAATCCCAGGATCACAAAGGCAGCGGGCAATAGCACTGCGAACGTGCCACCTATTGCGGTTAGCAAAACCACAATGATGCTGGGTAGTAATCGAGTAGCTTGCACAATGTCAGACTGCAGCCCGGTTGTGGTTTGGGCAGCTAAGTTTCCAGCTGCAAAAACCAAGGCACCAATCACCACAACAACTAGCAATCTAGCCAGGTCAGCAGGGCGTCTTACTTGGGCCGGAACAGATATCACCTGCACATCGTGCCATGAACGGCTTAAATCAACGCAGTTGTCCGAGGAAATGACCACAATGTGCCAGTGACCATCCAATTAAGGCTGCCAGAACAAGAACCGCAGATCTCGCTCTCCGACCAGCAGCAACTGGCATTAGGCGCCGATTCAGGTGTGCAGCTGTTGCTTGGCGCCGCCGGAAGTGGGCGAAGCACCACTGCGCTTATGGCAGCGCAGTTAGCTGTGGCAAAAGTTGGACTTGCTGATGTTTGGGTGATTTCAGCTAGTCGAACGGGTGCTTCACAATTTCGCGAAAAATTAATATCGATTAATCCTGCAACAACACCAAGAGTATTTACCATCTCCGCATTGGCATACGCCATGCTGCGAACACAAGCAATTCATGCATCAGCTGGTGAAGTTAATTTAAAAATGCTAACTGGTCCGCAGCAGGAAGCTAGAATTCGAGACATACTTGCTAATTCAGCTACTAACTGGCCGGAAAAATGGAAATCTGCTCTTAACACAAAAGTTTTCGCAAGTGATCTGCGCCGCTGGATTGATATTAATAGGGCAACTAAGCAATGGCATTCTGACCCAGTACTTGCTAAACCATTAAAAGATTTTGTAAATATTTTACTTACTCAAGCAGCAGCAGCCGCGGAGCTGAGTTACACCGAAGCAAATTTGAATGCAACCGAGTTGTTGAATTCAGATAAATTTGTTGCGACCAAATATTTTTCACCAAAAGCCATCATCGTTGATGACTTACATGACTTTGATCAGTCACAACTAGATTTACTGGTTGCTTTAGTGAAGCAAGCTAGTTATTGCTTTGTAACTAGCAATGCTGATGCGGCAGTGCTTAGTTTTCGCGGTGTTGGAATAGAAACTACCAAGCGATTTCGTGACGCAGTTTCACCAACAGTGCATACGCTGGATATGGTTTATCGATATGGCCAACCAATTGGAAGTTTAGTTAAAGAATTTTTGCCAACCTTGGCATCACCTGATTTAAATGAACTAGAAGCCAAAAAAATCAGAGATCCAAAATTCTCGCAGCCCGATACTGGCAAGGTTGAATTTAAAGTTGCTGCTAGTGAAGCTATTCGTGATGCATTAATAGTTGACCGAATTATGCAAGCGAAGGTAAATCACAAACTTGAATATAACGAGATTGCAATTATTGGCAGGTCATTTAGCACGTTAACAAATCTGCGTCGCAGTTTGGCAGAAGCAGCTATCCCAGTTGAATTTTCACCTGACAATGTCGCTCTTGCCAAAGATCCTGCAGTGTCCCAGCTGCTGCAGGCATTAGTAACTGCATCAAAATTTCCCAATCAGGTCACAACTCAGGAAATAGTGCAGTTTGCGCTAAGTGAGATTGTGGGTATGAATCCAGCCATGCTGCGCCGAACTGCACAGGAGCTGCGGATAGCTGGATATTTTGGATCAACTCAAGAAGTTATTGCCAGCGCAATTAAAGATCCAAACCTGCTGGCAGCGCTCCCATTTAGTCCAACCCTGCAACCACTGCGCCGTGCAGCTGCCATTATGTTGAGTTTAGTTAAAACTATCAAAACCTCTAATTCCGTAGCTGAGGTTTTATGGGGAATTTGGCAAGCCAGAGTTTTAACTGAGGTTGCCAGCCAGCTTGGCTATGACGCTGATGAACGCTGGCTGAACTGGCCAGCTCGGCTGCAGTTAGCTGCAACTAATCAATCTGCAGCAGGGCGTAAAGCTGATCGAGATTTAGATGCAGTGCTCTCGCTATTTGATGCAGCTGATCGGGCGGATCGAAACTATCAAGGCACTCAATCTTTGCTTGATTTTATTGCAGAACTAACCAATCAAGATGCAGCAAGTGAAGTATTAATTCAACGATCAGTTTCAGGCGTGGCAGTGCTAACTGCCCATCGAGCTCGAGGTCGGGAATGGAAGTTAGTAATAATTGTTGATTTACAAGAAGGAATCTGGCCGGCAAATAATGTCCGCGAATCAATTATTCAAGCAAGAGATGCAGCTGGACAGCGACAGCGATTAGCTGAAGAGCGCAGATTGGCTGCAGCGGCTGCAGCAACAGCGCAAAACGAGCTAGTGATCTGTGTTATTGATTCCAAGCTGGATCAGGGAACTGCGCCATCGAGTTTGTTAGTAAATTTTGATCTACCAAATCGAATCACCGCAACTCCACCATCGATGCTGACTATTCGAGGATTAATTGCCAGATTGCGAGCAACGAGCATTGATGCTGGCGCATCACCAGAACTTAGAGCTGCTGCAATTAATCGCTTGGGCTATTTAGCTAAATTAGATGATCCTCGCACTCTTCCGGCACGACCGGAGAATTGGTGGTTTGTTGCTGATGTGAGTGAATCTGATCGCAGCATCGTTAATCACGATAAGCAACTTGCAATCAGTGGATCAATGCTTGATAGCGTTACCAAATGTCCAACTCAATGGTTCTTTGAACGCAAGTTAAAAGTTCAAGATCAGCCAGTTGCTAATACTGTTATTGGCCTAACCATTCACTCAATTGCGCAGCAGATAGTCAATACCAAATTGGAACTAACTGAAGCGATAAATCAGTTAACAAAACTGTGGCCATGTGAAATCTTTGATGCCCAATGGCAATCTGAAGTGCAGCTTGTTGAAGCAAAGAACATGGTAACTGCACTTCACGCTTGGATTCAAACTCAAAGCGCAACCGCAATTGGCACTGAACTTAAATTTAAAGTAGTGCACGCTGATCTTGATGTTGTTCTGGTAGGACATATTGATTTACTGCAGCAAACTTCAACTGGAAGCTTTGAAGTTGTTGATTACAAAACTGGATCAACTAAGCCAACTAAAGCTGAATTGCAAGAGCATTCACAATTGGGTATTTATCAATTAGCCGTGAGCAACAGCGAAGAGCTCAATCCCAATCAAGCTCCAGTTAGCGCAAAATTAGTGCAGATTCGATTACGAAACTCTAAAGAGCAAGCAGTTGAACAAGCAGCACCTGATTTAGCTGATGATTCCTGGCTGGTAAACCAAATTCAAAAAGCAAAAACCCATCTGATCTCTGAAGATTTACCTGCCCGGCCAGGTGCGCAATGTCGGAATTGCAAAGTGAAAACAGTTTGTCCTGCAGTTCCAGAAGGGGATCAGGTGGCTGGATGAGCGCGTTGGTAGAAGTAGCTAAGTTAAGTGCTGAACAGCAACTAGCAGTCAGTTACCCAGCTAAGCCAGTAGCGATTATCGCTGGCGCAGGTAGCGGTAAGACCACCGTAATGAGTGCACGCGTGCTGCATCTAATTGAAACCAAGCAGGTTGAGTCTGAAGAAATTTTAGGACTTACTTTTACAAATAAAGCAGCAAATGAGCTACGTAATCGAATAGCTAAGCAACTTGGTAAAGAATTTCAAGATAAATTACCAAGTATTGCTACCTATCATGCCTTTGCGCGCCAGCTGTTAATTGATCATGGCGCAAGCATCGGAATTGAGCCAGATCACCGCACTTTGACCGATACCGCGCGAGCTCAACTAGCGCTTAAAGTATTGCGAGAAACGAAAACCGAGATATCTCAACTAGATTACTCAACCGGTCGATTTGTTGAGATGCTGCTGAAGTTAGATGAATTACTAGCAGAGCATCTGCTAGAAGCCCAAGAAGTTAAAGATTTTGATGCCAACTGGATTGAGCAGTTAACTGCTATTTCAACTAACGCAGATATTAGAAAAGCTATAACTGTTGCCAATCAACGAATCGAGTTATTGGAATTAGTGGCAGAGTTTAGAGCCACAAAGCAGCAGCAGGGATTAGTTGACTTTGCTGATCAGATGCGATTATCAGTTAATCTATTAACTTTAAATCCAGATTTGGTGCAAAACCTAAAACAAAGATACAAATGCGTATTGCTTGACGAATATCAAGATACCTCGGTGGCGCAGCAGCAGTTACTACTGCTGGCATTTGGTGATGGACACAGCGTCACAGCAGTAGGAGATCCGTTGCAATCCATTTATGCCTGGCGTGGAGCTTCAGCTGAAACCACCAGGTCATTCCCATTTTTGTTTCGAACCAAAACAGGTGAACCTGCTCAAGTGCTATCCCTAAGCGATAACTATCGTTCAGCTGCAGGGATATTGCATACGGCAAATGAGTTAATTGCCCCATTGAGATCAGCGAATCCAGGTTCAATTCCGCTGCAGCAGGGAAATTTAGAATTTGGTAGCGGTGAAGTAAATGTGGGCTGCTATGAGAACGCTGCAGCAGAAGTTGCAGCAATTGTTTCGCAGATAAGTGAGTTATTAAATGCTGGCGCTAAGCCTGATCACATAGCTGTGCTTGGACGAACTAGTTCAACTTTATTAAAAATTCATGAAGCCTTATTAGCTAATGAAATACCTGCAGCCCTGATAGGTGTCGAAACAATTTCTAAAACCCCTGAAGTTGTTGAAATTATTTCGCTGATTGAAGCAGCAGCAGACCCCTTGGCGTCAGCTGCAGTTGCAAGATTATTAATTTCGCCACGATTAAATTTAGGAGACCGAGATTTAGCAGCGCTTGCAGATAGATCAGTGCAGTTAGCTAATCAAGTGCTTAGCGATCCTGATACTCCAGTTGAATTGCGATCATTAGATTCACTTACGCAATCCAGCCTGGCTGATGCTTTGAGCGATTTAGGTGATATTGAAATTTCAGCAGCTGGACGAACTCGGATGCGACAGCTTGCTGCTGATATTGAGAGCATCAGAAATGTAAACAGCGCAGTTGATGCAGTTTGGAAAGCAATCATGGTGCTGAATATGGATATTGAATTGTATGCAAATCCAACTAGTCGAATCACCCAGCGATCAAACGTGGTTGCAGGGTTTATGGATTTGGTCAGATCTTGGAGTGATTCCACAGATGATCAAAGTGTTGCCGCATTTATTGCTTGGATAAAAACTGCCAGAAGATTTGATTTGGTGCCAAAAATTGAAGTGCCGCTCGTTGATGGTGCAATTTCACTATTGACAATACATAGAGCAAAAGGACTGGAATGGCCGCATGTATTTGTGCCTGATGTGACAAAAACTGTTTTCCCTGGATCAAAAGGCCGCTCAGTATTTACATCAGTTGTTGACGCTATTGCACATTCGCTGCGGGGGGATCGAAATTCATTACCGCTGGACCCAATTGCAGATAAAAATTCGTTAAAAGATTTTCAAGATGCAATACGACAATATTCGCTTGAAGAAGAGCTTCGATTAGCTTACGTAGCAATTACTCGCGCGCAACTTACAGTGACTATTACATCTTCTTGGTGGGGAGAGACCCAGAAACTACCTCGAGGTCCTTCGGTTATTTACAACGAGATAGCACCAACAGCAACTCAGGTGCTGAACTCAACTCCGCCACCAGATCCAGCGATGGTGAATCCTTATCTTGTTGAGCTAGATGTTTATCGAGGTCAGGCAGATTCGCCATATCGACGCGAGTTAAAGCAAATTGCAGAACAAGTCGCTGCTAGTGGCGCAACAATTGAAACTCCAGCTGGGCTAACTGAATCTGAAGTAGCGCAGGTGCAAAGCTGGGATATTGCAATTAACTGGCTGTTAGCGGCAAATCAGATCAAGCAAGTTGAGCTGCCTAATTTAGTTACTGCTTCAAATTTAATTCAGGCAATTCGAACCCCAACTGAATTTGCCCAAGCTTTGCATCGCCCGCTGCCAAAACCGCCATCAAGAGGCGCTGCTAGCGGAACAAATGTTCATAACAAAATTGAGCAGTTCTATAAACAAGCAACCTTGATTGATCTAGATGAACTTATGGATCGCGGCGTTCGATCTGATGTTGCGGCTGAAAAAGCATTTGCAGCTTTTGAAAAATCTAAATATGCAGATATGCAGCCAACCGCAATTGAATGGAGTTTTCAGCTACCAATTGGAAACTTATTAATCCCAGGTCGGATCGATGCTGTTTATAACATCGCTGGAAGATCGGTGCTAGTTGACTGGAAAACTGGCAGGTCAACAAATGCTGACCAACTTCAGCTGGCTATTTATCGCATGGCGTGGGCAAAATTCCATCAAGCCGATCTGGCTGATGTATCGGCAAGGTTTGTATTTTTACCTGACTTAGTTGAGATTGAATCAACTCAAACTTTAACCTATGAGCAGCTGCATGAACTGCTACTTAATTCTATTAATTGAAGCACTTAACATTAAGTGATCGCCAACTGGCATTTTGGTAGCCTGCACTTCAGTTGTGATTAGATCGCCAGATGTCAAAATGTGATCAAACTGCACTTTTGGTTTCGTAATTGGAAATGTAGGAATCACCGGTGTGCGCTGCCAAGAGGTTAGCGCTTGGATAAATCTTGCTGGAAGATTTAGATCACCTAGAAATACTTTGGGTAGATCAAATTGACTCAACCAACTAAGCGCAGTGCGAAGTTGTCTAATATTTCGACCTGGTACAAAAGATAAATGAGTTGTTGCTATCAGAACTAAACCAAGCTCTGTTTCAACTTCTGCAGCTAGCACTGCTCGCGGCTCATCGCTGATCCAGATCAATTTTGGTTTACCGTTTTCACCAGGGATGGCAATTGGAGTTGTAACTTTTGCGCCAACTAGATCAAGTTGATGCCAGCGCCGAACTGGATAACGCGTGAACAGCGCGATTCCATATCTTGCTGATTTATTGGTATTTGCTAAATCAACATCTGCTTCGCTTGTCGCTTGCCAGTTCTTCTTGCCCTCATCTGGATTGCCTAACAATGTTGGAATAAATCGGTAGTTAGGTAATTTTGTATGAGTGCTGATGAATTCAGCCTGGTCAAGTTGATGACTGCGCTGCTGATATTGATCTATTTCCTGGACAGCAAGCACATCAACTGCCAGCTGCTCGCAACCAGTTTTCAAATCCGCACTTTGAATCACTGGCATGCCATTTGTTGGGGGCTCAGTTAAATTGATGCCATGCATGATGTTCCAGCTGGAAATTTTGAATTTGGCTTCAGCGCTCATTCGCCAAACCTAACTGGGATTCTTGCTTTAGGCTTGGGGAGATGAAACCTGACCCATTGCTGACCTCGCTGATCCTCTCCAGATCCCAGATTAGACGTCGAAACCGAGAGATCTGGACTGATCTTGATTGGTCAGCTGTGAAGTCCAATTCAGCGACAAAGGTCATCTTGATTAAAAGTGGAAAAGTATTTGCACCAAATAATGAGCTGCAGTTCCAAAAAGTTTCTGAAGTGGATCCAGCGCTGATCTGGGTTGATCTGGGAATTGATGATTTCTCAACTCCATATATTGCTGCAATTGATGAATCGGCTGCGCCAGCACAATGGCAGGATCTGCGAGAGCTTGGATCTAATTTAAGCGACATTGATATTGCGCTACTTGTTACAAGCGTCGCAGTTTCAAATTGGCATCTGAAAAATAAATTCTGTAGCAACTGTGGTGATGTAACAATTGTTGAAACTGCAGGCTGGACACGAAAGTGCAATACGTGTGGCGTAAGCCATCACCCTAGAACAGATCCAGCGATAATCTCACTTGTAGTTGATCAACAAGATCGTGCGCTATTAGGCCGAAGAGTGGATTGGTCAGAAGATTTTTATTCAACCTTTGCCGGATTTGTAGAAGCTGGGGAATCCGCTGAGATGGCGCTGATTCGAGAGCTACGCGAAGAGGCTGGGGTGATTGTTAATTATGAAGATATTAATTACAAAGGTTCGCAGGTATGGCCATTCCCAGCTTCTTTAATGCTTGGCTACATTGCAAAAGTTAATCAGAGCACTGCAGTTGCAGATGGTTATGAGATTGCTGAAGTGCGGTGGTTTACTAGAGCGCAGCTACAAGCTGCCTGCACTTCTGGAGAAATAAAACTTCCATCAAAAATCTCAATCGCTCGAGCATTGATTGAAGATTGGTATGGCGAGGAGCTACCAACCAGTTGGTTACGTCCCTAGCGCTGCTAGCAATTGATTAATTGATGGATTTGTCATCGCGGTTCCATCAGGTAGCACCACAGTAGGGACGGTTTGATTTCCGCCGTTTACAGATTGCACATATTCTGCTGCTTCAGCTGAGTGTTCGATATCAATTTCAATATATGCCACACCAGCTCGATCTAGTTGACCTTTTAGGCGTTGGCAATACCCGCACCACTGGGTGCTGTACATAGTTAGCGTCATAGCCGCAGTCTAGGTTTTTCAACGCAATCCGCCCGTTGAGGCAGTGGGTGTGGCTGATTACGCTCATCCAGTGGCCGAACTCCTAGCTCAACTTGACCCAGAGCAGCGTGCTGTTGCTACGGCGGTGCAGGGTCCGGTAATTGTGCTGGCTGGAGCTGGCACTGGAAAAACTAGGGCAATTACGCATCGAATTGCATATGCCATCTCCACTGGGGCACATACCGCAGATTCCACTCTCGCTGTGACATTCACGGTTCGAGCAGCAAATGAAATGAAGGCGCGCTTACAAAAATTGGGAGTTAACGGTGTGCAGGTTCGAACTTTGCATGCATCTGCATATCAGTTAGTTCAACATTTTTGGCCAGAAGTAATTGGTGGTAACGCACCTGCAATTTGCGAGGATACTGACAGCTTAATTGCACGTGCTTTACTAAAACACGGATTAACCGCCGAGCGATCGCTGGTTCGAGACTTGGCATCTGAAATATCTTGGACCAAAGCCATGCGATTAAGCTCGGTTGATTATTTAAATCATGCAGCGCAGCGCGGAATCACCGCCCAGCTTGATGCAGTTCAAATAGCAGAAGTTATGCGCAGCTATGACCAGCTTTTAACTGCAGCTCATCAATGTGATTTAGCAGATATTGTGTTATTGGCAGCTGCCATGATGGAAGATCAACCTCGAATCGCAGCTTCCTTCACTGGGCGTTATCAACATTTCACTGTTGATGAGTATCAAGATATCTCGCCTGCCCAACAGCATTTATTGAATCAATGGTGGGCAGATCGAGATTCAGTTTGCGTGGTTGGAGACCCCGGTCAGGCAATTTACGGATTTGCAGGGGCTAATTCAAATTTCTTAATTGAGTTACAACAGCGCTTTGGCCAAGCAACAATCGCAAAGTTAACGCGCAGCTATCGATCAGCCCCTGCAATTATTCATGCGGCAAATAGCTTTGCTCATATACCAACTGTGAGTCAGCGCGATATTGCAGGCAGCGTTGAAATCAATTCCAGTTCAGATGCTAAAGCTGAAGCAAAATTTATTGCAAAATGGGTTTCAGCACAGGTGGCAGATGGCAAACAGTTAACTGAAGTGGCGGTGCTAAGTCGGTTAAATGCGCAGCTACCAATTATTGATGCCGCATTGCGTGAAGTTGGGATTGCAACAAATTTGGCAAATCAGCAAGCAGGAGTTGATCTACTTACTATTCACTCGGCAAAAGGGCTGGAGTGGAAAGCTGTCGCGATTGCAGGAGTAAATGATCAGCTACTTCCTTATCAACCATTTGGCTCAGTGCTAACTGAGCATCAGCTAGCTGAAGAGCAACGATTGTTCTATGTCGGCATGACCAGAGCTGCTGATAACTTGTTACTTAGTTACAGTCGAGATCGCGGCGCATCAGAGTTTTTAGCAACAATAGGTGCGGATGCTGGAACTGATTTAGTTACAACACATTCAAAAGTCACTCGAAATCAAGTTAAGCCAATCGCTAACACAGCTCCCAGCGTTGCTAAGTGTCGGTTCTGTGCGCGTGGCTTAGTAACTGCTGTTGAGATTGCTGCGGTGAGATGTGATAGCTGCGCCCCATGGGTTGACCCAAAGGTGATGGTGAAGTTAACCAATTGGCGGCAAGAGCAAGCTGAGCTTGAAGGGGTAGCGCCGTTTTTAGTATTCACAGATACCGCGCTGCAGGCAATTGCTGAAGTTGGTGATCTGGCTCAAGCCGCTGAGCTTGGAATTGCTGGGGTAAGCGCTAGCAAGCTTGCGCGCTACAGTGAAGCGTTTTTATTGTTGTTGGCGAAGTAATCCAAAAACCCAGGCATGGATCGTTCGATCTCACCGCGCACGCCAACCTCGGCATTTAGCTGGCTCAGCACACCAATGCAACCCAACCAAACTCGATGCACCAAAACATATTGTGGTGGCAGATTCATTTTTAGTCCGGTTGAAAAATCTGGATTGCGAGGATCATTCACTCGACCAAACTGCTCTCTCATCCAATCTCGATTAAATTCAAACTTCTCAGTTTGTGCTGGCTCAGTAAAAGGTGAAAGGTAATTAAGCACTGCAGTTGGGCTGATCTCGACACTTGGCAAAATAAAATTCTGATCTCGCATGACTTCAATAACACGATCCGCATCACCGCTCATTGCTATTGCCAATAACTGTCCCATTGCTGCTGGAAATCCTTCCGGCAATCTGGCAACTGCACCAAAATCTAAAACTCCCAATTTGTCATCAGCAGTCATTCGGAAATTGCCAGGGTGCGGATCTGCATGCAGCATGCCAACTCTGGTTGGTCCAGATAGTAAAAATGTTTGATACAAATCTCCAGCTCGATCACGCTGGGCTTTAGTTCCAGATTCAATAATCTTCGATAGCGGTGTGCCATCTATCCATTCTGAGATCAACACATGCGCTGTGGCAGCAAGGATATGCGGAATTTTTACGTTTGGATCACCGTCGTAACTCAAGGCAAATTGTCGCTGCGCTTGTGCTTCACGGAAATAATCCAGCTCTTCAGCTAACACTTTACGCATCTCATCCATCAGCGCTTTGAAATCAATACCAGGTGCTAGCGGCTGTGCAATGCGGGAGAACCGAGCGGCCTGCTCAAAGTCATTTAAGAGTGCTTTATCAGCACCAGGGTATTGAATTTTGACTGCAACTTTTCGACCATCTTTTGAAATTGCCTGATGCACCTGACCTAAAGAAGCTGCAGCTGCTGGGGCATCACTAAATTCTTGAAATCTCTCGCGCCAGTTCGAACCAAATTCAGCTTCCATAACTTTAGCTACAGTTTCAATCGACATTGGCGGAGCTGAATCTTGTAATTTGGTAAGCGAAGCGCGATACGGCGCTGCTACATCTTCTGGGAAAGCAGCTTCCATAACCGAGAGCGCTTGACCAATTTTCATAGCGCCACCTTTTAAATCACCAAGCACTCGAAATAATTGTTCAGCAGTTTTAGTTTGATTCTCAGCTGCAATCTGCTCAGCAGATACTCCTGCTAATCGCTTACCTAAACCTGCAGCGGAGCGGCCAGCTGCGCCAATTGGCAGCGAGGCTAATCGGGCAGTGCGAGTAAAAGTGCGACGCGGGATATCAGACATGGGTGGATTCTTGCTGTAAACCCGCAGTTGCGCACCTGCAACTAGGCTGCAATTGCTCCCCATTGGCAGGAGCAGAACATATTTGGCTCACATCGCAGAATCTCAATCGTTGGACCAGGCAGTTTGAACCGCCATCTGTTACCTACCAACACCGATTGGGCAAAGCTGCCGCGACCAATTGCTTCAATAATTTGGGCGATCGCAAAACTTACCGCTGTTTGCAGCAGTAACCGATCTGGTTGATCTCGCAGGTGCTGGCCAATTAGCTGCCGCATGATTGGCCAACTTCGATCAACGTTTCGCAGCTTTTGTTCCTGACAACTTAAGCACCCAGAATCACCAGGCAGCACCATCGGTCCAATTGCGACCTCTGAGATCAGCGGATCTATTACAAGATGTGGAATGCCGCGATTTAAAAATGAAGCAGTCTCGCTTGGATCAAGCCAGGGTTGATCAGCAATTATTATCAAATCAGGATTTGGCATCCCCGCTGGCTGCGTGAGTTTCAAATTAGCAGAAACACTCTGCATCGAAGTTAACAGCGCAGTTTCAGCATCCGGCACTGGCTTAAGCCAGCTTGGTAGATCTAGTGCTTTAAATGCAGCAGCCTGAGCAAGCTTGATTCTGCCAACATGCTGCTCTGCCAACAGCAGCGCAGCAAGAGCAGATGCAGGACCTGCAGTATCAATCCAGACATATGAATTAGCTAAATTATTAATGCGTTCAACTGCAAAATCTAAATTAGCAGCAGCTGATTGATGACTGCGCTGGTTGATTAAAAGCCGATCAAGTTGTGCTGCTGGCAGAGCTGCGGTGATGCTGCTATCGAGCAGCTCGGCCTCCAGTAATCCGCGTTGGCCTAACTGAAACAGCGCAGCAGCGGCAAATTCAAATTGCTCGCAGAGCTGAGCAACTGTCTGCTCGCCAGTTAGCGCTGCTAAAAAATCTCGGATCTGTGACACATCACCGGTGAGCAGCAGCGAATGAGCAGGATCAAGATCAAGCTGAATGCAGTTGCGATCGCGTAGCGC
The DNA here is from genome assembly GCA_030834185.1 of Candidatus Nanopelagicales bacterium. Classification (GTDB taxonomy): domain Bacteria; phylum Actinomycetota; class Actinomycetes; order S36-B12; family UBA5976; genus AcAMD-5. The sequence goes on along the minus strand of JAURFT010000007.1, from coordinate 13,706 downwards.
GGTTGCTGCTGGATTTCTTAATTTTGGTCTGAGATCTGGGCGCATTGGGTTATTACAACCAAATCCAATTGAAAATTTCTTGGTTCTCCACAAACAGCAACCCCGCAGTCAGCAGACTGCGGGTTTGCGAAGCTTGAGTTTGGTTAGGCCTTGCCCAAGATTCTGGTCACCTTAGTTCCGCATGTTGGGCAAATACCCTTTGCAAAACGACGGCCATTGGTAACCTCGATATTGCCAGTGAAGCTTCGCTTCTCCTTGCACTTAACGCAGTAGGCCTCACCTGTGTATGAATCAGACATATTGCATCTCCTCCTCCCAGCTCCCTTACGAGAGCGGCTTCACGATACGCGCATAGCGTGCTGGTTCGCAGGTTGAGCGGGTCAGCCACGCCGAAGAATTCTTAATGACAATGGTTCTCAAAAGCCTTGATAAACAAGGAAATAAGCGGGTCCGACAAGCAACAGGAATTGCCATCAGCCTTCCCCTTGCTGATGCCAGATCTGTAATCTCATCGGACCCAAGCGAAAGTTAGAACCTGGATTTCTGTGAGTCAACGCAGCATGTGGATAAAACTGTGGAAAAGCTGGGGAGTATGACCAGATAACTGCGTACAGCTTGTGCATATCGGTGTTAATATCTTTTTGCAATATCGGATTAAATGCTCATTTTCCTCATTAAATTTGAAAATAAACCTACACTGCGGTGTGGATTAAAAATAAATCAGTTAATTCGAGCTCGGAAGGCAGTAATGATCCCAGATCAGCCGCAGTTGGAGTTTGCACCAACTGACACTTCGGAGATTGTTGAGATTCGTAGATCAAAAAAACGAACTCGCTCCGTTGCAGCTTGGCGTGAATCTGGTCGATTAATCATCTCGGTGCCAGCTCGAATGTCTCGGCGGGAGATAGATACTCATATTTTGGAGCTAACTTCAAGAATTATTAATGCAGAAGCAGTTTTAGGTGATGATGAACTGATTGCATTAAGTGAAGAATTAATTCAAACATATTTACAACCAGAATTTGCAGAACTGCGGCCAGTATCAATTACCTGGTCGCAGCGACAACGAGAACTGCATGGCTCTTGCACCTCGGTAGATCGAACTATTCGAATTTCAAAACGCATTGCTACTGCACCAAAATATGTAATTGAAGTTGTGCTACTTCATGAGTTAGTACATTTATTGCATCACGATCACAATAAGGAATTTAATTTATTAGCAAAACGTCACCCAAGATTAGTTGAAGCGGAAGCTTTTTTAGCAGGGATGAGTCACGCTGATAGCTATTAAAGTGATTGCGCTACTTTTTTAGCGAGCGCAGCTGGATCATCAAGCTCATCTTGCTTTGGTAGCAGATCAAGATTCTGCCAGATAAAATCTCGTCGCTCAGCTCCAACTTCATCGGTTAAGGTTTTGAAAAAATCATAAGCTGCGCGCATCCGCTTAGGTCTGATCTCAAGGCCAACCAGGGCTGCGAAAGCATTTTCAGCTGGCCCACCAGCAGCTCGACGTCGCCTAATTGATTCAAACATGCTGGCGTAATTTGTTAATTTGGTTGCAGTTGCTTGTTGCGTTACTACTTCTACCCAGCCTTCGGAGAGCGCTAGTAGATTTTCCAATCTAGCTAAAGCTGCTTGTTGTTCGGCAGTAAGTTCTGGAGTTAACACTCCACCTTCAAGCACTGCAGCTAAAGCTGCTGGATCTGTTGGATCTATTCCTTCCAGCGCTGCCTGCAGCCTTGAAGTATCTACATGCATACCAGCGGCATGAATCTCAACTGCGGTAATGATCGCCCCACTTAACCAATCAACCGAATTAAACAGTCGTTGTCTGGCGATTTCGCGGCTTGCTAAAAAATGCAGTAAGTCATCAGCGTCAACACCTATCTCTGCCGCATAGCTATCGCAACGCTGAGTTACCAGAGCTGGCTTTGGTTGTTTGGTGAGCAAAATCCCAACATCTGCAGCTCCCATAACATCCATTGCCAATGCGGAGAGTGATTGCCCAACTTGCATTCCAACCATTGCTGATGTCAAGCCTTTCACCATATCTAACATGGGCTTTGCCAGCTGCATAAACTCCGCTGGAATTGATTCGCTGCCAGGCATCATGGTGGTCATTGAATCGGCCATGCGTCCTAAAACCGGATCAGAGATAACGCGCCAGGAGTCAATCGAATAATTAATAAAATCTTTGCGTGACCAAGCTTGTAGATCAGTGCCAAGAGCTGGAAAGTTTGTTGCTTGGTCAAGCCATAAATCAACAGTTCTGCCAGCAGCTTGGGTGCGTGAAATTTCGCTCATTGTTGGTTGCAGATCACCGCGGGATATCACCTGGGAAATTGCAATCTCAGCTATGGATTTCCAATCAATTCCAGTTTGTCCGCCACCTTGCATCAGCTTGCCAAGTTGCTCAAACATCTGTCCCATTTGATTAATTGGCTCACCATCACCTGATGGTGGTTGAAACCCAAACGGAATGCTCATTTTGCTACCTCTTCGTTAAGACCTAAGCGTAGCTGGCATTTCTGAGCGCTGCCTGACCAATCCTGCTGCACAGTTGCGGTTATGGGTTAGATTTAACTCACCGAAAAAGGAGCAGCTTGAGCACATTACTTTGGTGGTCACTACCAATTCTGACGCTGGTAGTTGGAACTGCCTGGGCGATCTGGAAGGCAAAGCCGCGCAGGTCTAACCGAACTGACAAGGCGATTTTGGATCGACATAAATTTGAACAAGCAGTTACTCGGGTGACTGAGTCAGATTCGACCAAGCAACCAGTGAAGGAGTAATTATTTTTAGTGGGTACTGGCGCAAGCTAATTCTGATTTGGCTAGCGGTTGCAGCAACTGCGCTGCCAGTTCCTTATTTAGCGCAACAGCCAGGACCAGTTTTTAATACGTTGGGAAATCTTGGCGAGCAAGGATTCATCACAGTTTCAAATGCTCCTACCTATCCAGTTGATGGCCGATTAGATATGACCACAGTGCGGGAGTCAGGTGGTCCGCAACAATCGATTTCTTTGGGTGAAGCGCTTTGGGGCTGGGTGCACCCTGATGTTGCAGTTGTGCCTAGAAGAGCAAGCTATGCCGAAAATGTCACTGCAGAGCAAGCGCGCACGCAAAGCCGAAGAGCTTTTGCATCTTCACAAGAGATTGCGCTAGGTGCAGTGCTTAGAATTTTAGAAATTGATTTCACCGAAAAAGTATTTGTGGTTGATGTTATTGCAGATCGCCCAGCTGCTAAATTTTTAAAGTCTGATGATCAAATTCTTTTAGTTAACGGTGTTGCGGTTGATTCGATCGGAAACACTATTGCTGAAGTTAGAAAAACAACCCCAGGCAACAGCGCAAATCTAGTTATTGCTCGAGCTGGCGATGAGTTAACTTTTGATATTCCAACAGTAGCTGCACCAGATTCACCAACTGCAGGATCAATTGGCGCTTTTTTAACCTCTGAAATTGAATCAGAGGTTTCAGCAACTTTTGCCGATCAACGCGTTGGTGGACCAAGTGCAGGATTGGTATTTGCACTGGCAATTTATGACCGATTAACGCCAGGCGAATTAGCTGCCGGCAAGCACATCGCGGTAACTGGAACTATCACCACAACTGGTGAAGTGGGATCAATTGGTGGCATCAGGCAAAAAATGATTGGTGCTAAAAATGCTGGCGCAACAACATTTTTATTACCAGCTGAAAACTGCGCTGAGGCAGTCAAGCGAATTCCAAGTGGGCTAAATGTAATTCCGGTCCGCACACTTAGTGAGGCCATAAAAGTGCTGCAGGGCTTAAATTCGGACGCATCGGGCAGAACGCCTACTTGTACTGCGCCGTGATTTGGCTTCCCTTAGAGTACGCGGGTGACTTTCTTTCAACAGAACCCGTTCGGCGAGCGACCAGCTACACCTAGTCTTCCAACTGGAAGATCCCGCGCATTTTTAATTGCGATCTCAATTGTGGTAGCGCTTGGCATACTGACCTCATTTTTTGCCGGCTTCTACACCGACTACCTATGGTTTAAGTCAGTTGATTCGCAGACAGTATTCACCACAATTTTGACAACTCGGATTTTGCTGTTCGTAGCCACATTGGCCGTTGGTTTAATCTTCTTATGGGGAACGGTGTTTTTAGCGTATCGACTTCGACCAGCGCAGGTTGCGCTAAACGTTCCAGAAGCAGTTGATCGATTGCGCAAATTGCTAGCTTATGGAATCGCAGGCGTGCTGGCGCTGTTGATGGCACTATCAGGTGGAAGTAATTGGTCGCAGTGGTTGAGTTTTCTAAATCGTGAACCATTTGGAACTAAAGATCCACATTTTGGAATTGATGTCTCATTCTTTGTCTTCACATATCCAATTATGCGATTGCTAGTTGGAACTGGAATCACTTTGGCGCTGTTCATGTTTATCATCGGCTTCTTAATTCACTCTGCCAATGGTGCAATTGTGTTGCAACCAGATCAGCGTCGAATTACGCCGCAGGCAACGGCCCACCTATCTGCAATTTTGGCAGTATTTATGATTTTCAAGTCTGGTGCCTATTGGCTGGATCGATATGGGCTAGCAGTGCAATCCAATACGCTCGTTGATGGATTGCAATACACAGACGTGCAGGCAGTTCTTCCAACTCGTGCGTTGCTTGCTGCCATTGCCGGTTTGATCGCAGTGTTATTTATTGCAAATATTTTCCGTCGCTCATGGCGAATTCCAATCACAGCGGTTGGACTTTTAGTTGCAACTTCAGTTCTAGCTGGCGGAGTTTATCCAGCGCTGTTAGAACAGTTCCGAGTTCGACCAAGCCAAGCTGCGCTTGAAACACCATTTATTCAGCGCGGTATAGATGCTACGCGCGATGCATATCTTCTTTCAAATGTTGAAAAAGAAGATTATGCCGCAACTTCGCAGCCACGAATTGATAACTTAGATCAGTTCCAAGGCACGCTGAATAAAGTTCGCTTGATGGATCCAGCAGCGCTTGCGCCAACCTTTAATCAGCTGCAGCAAATTAAAGGCTATTACTCATTTGGGGATAAGCTCGATGTTGCAAGATATGAAATTGATGGCGAGCTTCGCGGTGCAATTTTGGCAACTCGTGAAATTAACCTAGACGCCATTCCGCAGGCCAGAAACTTTATTAACTCCCACTTTGTTTACACCCATGGCTTTGGTGTCTCTGCCGCATTTGATAACTCAGTGCGCCCAGATGGCGGACCGATATTTTTTGAACGTGATATCCCACCAAAAGGACCACTAGGAATTACGCAGCCAAGAATTTATTTTGGTGAGCGGTCTCCAGATTACTCAATTGTTGGAGCACCAGAAGGCGCTGAGCCGCGCGAGCTGGATTATCCAGATGAGACTTCGCCAACCGGACAGCAGAACAACACCTACAGCGGTGATGGCGGCGTTCCAATTGGATCATTTTTCAACAAATTGATGTACGCAATTTCATTTAGTGAAATTAATATCATGCTAAGCGATTATGTGAATGAAGAGTCACAGGTGCTTTATATCCGCGATCCTCGCGCCCGCGTTCAAAACATTGCGCCATGGCTGACGCTGGATTCAGATCCATATCCAATTGTTTCTGAAGGCCGCATTAAATGGATTGTTGATGCCTACACAACCTCATCTTTAATTCCATACTCGGAGCGAGTCTCGTTGGGAATTGCAACTACAGATTCTCTAGGTGTAACTGGAAGTGCAATCTCAAGATTAAGCACAGATCAAGTTAACTACATGCGAAATTCCGTAAAGGCAGTTGTGGATTCCTATGAGGGAACAGTCTCGCTATATGCATGGGAAGCAGATGAGCCAGTGCTAAAAGTTTGGGACAAAGTGTTCCCGGGCTTAATTAAGTCACGCGATGACATGCCTGAATCAGTTTTCAATCAGGTTCGTTACCCACAAGACTTGTTTAAGGTGCAGCGATCTATTTATGCAAAGTATCACGTAACCACCCCAGCATCTTTTTATAACGGACAGGATTTTTGGTCAGTACCGCAAGACCCAACTGCTGAGGGATTAGCGTTATCGCAACCTCCTTATTACCTGCAGATTCAGATGCCAGGCGATGAGCAGGAAACATTTATGTTGACCTCAGCTTATTCACCGGTGCAGCGCCAAACTATGGCTGCATTTATCGCAGTTGGATCTGATCCTAGAAGTGAAGACTATGGTCGAATTCGAGTGCTGCAGCTGCCAAGCAATACCGTAATTCCTGGTCCAAATCAGGTGCAGAACAATTTTGAGTCTGATCCACAAGTAGGACGAGAACTAAGTTTGTTGCGTCAAGGTGGATCTGATGTGCGACTTGGAAACTTATTATCACTTCCAATTGCAGGCGGCTTCCTTTATGTCGAGCCAGTTTATGTTCAAGGCTCAGCAGGTGATGGCTATCCGCTCTTAAGACGAGTGCTAGCTTCATTTGGTCAACGGGTGGTCTTTACGCCATCACTTGAAGAAGCGTTATTTGAATTGTTTGGCACTTCAGCTGGTAGCGCAGGTGAAGCTCAGCCAACTGAAGATGATGACTCACCAACAGCACCATCAACTAATGGACAAACTGCAGCTCAAAGATTGCAGCAAGCGTTAGCTGACATGCAAGCTGCAATTGCAGATGCAGATGCCGCGCTGCGAAATGGTGATTTCACAGCTTATGGTGTTGCTCAACGCGAACTGGAAGCAGCGCTGCGTCGTGCAGTACAAGCGCAGACTGAGGCAGCTTCAACATCAGGTTGATGCTGCGCTACCATTGCGCAGTACAACGCGGGGTGGAGCAGCTCGGTAGCTCGCTGGGCTCATAACCCAGAGGTCGTAGGTTCAAATCCTGCCCCCGCTACTAAATAAAAAACCCCCTCAACCGAGGGGGTCTTTTAATGGGTATCTCTAAACTGCAACCCACTCCTGCTTGTTGTCAATCAGGCTGGTTTTCGCTGACTATTAATTCACACCAGTTTTACGTCATAGTGAATCTGCAGTAGGATTTAGTTGTTACCGCTGAGGATGTCGGGGAAGGCAAACCTCAGGAGGTTGCAGTTATGGGACAGAACCCATATTTATCGCAGATGAATCTGCGAGTTAATGGCTATCTTTATATTCATGCTGCGCCAATATCTGTTGTGTCACATCTGCAGTGGAGCGTTGAAGCAATCATCACTCCTGCTGCACCATGGAGTTGGCGAGCGCAACCGCTGGTTCCCAAATCAGAACAAACCCAGCTACCGTTTAGAACCACGATTGATAATTTGCCAAGATTAGTTTCAGCGTTATTTGAATTTCCTAATTTATTTGCGGAAGTAATTCGCGAGCCAATTAGCGCAGGACTAGGCGAGCGCTGGATGATCACGCCAAATTTAGGGCTGAAACGAATCGACACTAATGAGTTTGGCGACGCTGTTGTTGATGAAAATCAGTTACGTGCGGCGATGCAGCAAGATCTTGATCTGGTGGCTCAGCTCAACTGGCTGATTGGCACCAGCTGGGATGCAGAGCTTGAACCGCTGCGAATTCCCACTAATTGTGGCAATGCCAGACTGTTGGCTGCTGGGGGTTAACCACAGCGCGGAGCGCATCGGGTATCTTTTCCTTCCTTAATCCCCTATAGCTCAATTGGCAGAGCAGCCGACTGTTAATCGGCAGGTTTCTGGTTCGAGTCCAGATGGGGGAGCCAGCACTAAATCTGAGCTATCAGCAGAAGCTTCGCAGATGTAATAGACAGCGATACAACTTGTTAACCAAGTTGTACTTGGATTAATTTAGGAGCAAAAAGCTCCGATCTAATTCAGCCAATTTATGACATTAGCTACAAATTTCTAGGAGCAAAATCTAAATGAACAAACACCAACGCATTGCTGTGGTTTGGGCGATTTCAATTCCAGTGTTTTTTGTATTAGGACAGCTGTTTGGATACTTTATTTTCTGGGCGCTGGGTTATCAGCAAGGGGATTCGGTTTTAAGCGGACCAGTTGTTGACAGATTCATAATCTCTATTCCGGTAGCAGCTTTAATGCTAACTCCATGCGTACAGGCGATTCGGTTTGGTTTTGCTGCCAAACGCACTGGCGGTAAGCGTGGCTTTGCTCCAGCAATCGCTGGCGCAATCGGTGCGAGCTTTATTTTAATCACAACCCTGTTCTCGCTGCTTGGATTGAGCTAGCTTGCTTAGCTGCCCCACCTTTACCCTTAAGGTATTGCCTCTATGGTCAATTTAATTAGCGCAGAATCAATAACTAAGACTTATGGCAAGGGAAATATTGTTGATGGCGTCTCACTTGGTATTGAGCAAGGTGCTCGAATTGGCATCGTGGGAAGAAATGGCGGCGGCAAAAGTACGCTGCTTAAGTTGCTTACCACCAGCGAAGCTGTTGATGCGGGCAAAGTAACTCATAATTCAGAACTTAGATTGGGTTATTTAACCCAGGTAGATTTAAAAGAACCAACTCAAAGCGTCTCGCAGTACATATTTGGCGATCAGCTAACTCACACTTGGGCTGGTAATCCGCTGGCTCGCGATGTGATCATTGGGCTATTTGGCTCATTGGATGCGCCGCTGCTTACTAGAAGCATGGGTGGGCTTTCTGGTGGTGAACTTAGAAGAACATCGTTAGCTCAGTTATTGATCTCTGACTTAAATGTGATTTTGCTTGATGAGCCAACAAATCACCTCGATATTGAAGGTATTAATTGGCTGGCCGCGCATTTAAAACAACGAAGAAATCTGGCAGTAGTTGTCATCACACACGATCGCTGGTTCTTAGATGAAGTTGCTGAACAGGTATGGGAAGTAATTGCCGGCAGAGTTGAAGAGTATGAAGGTGGATACAGCGCATTTGTGCTAGCTAAAGCTGAACGGATGCGACAGAGCTCAGCAGAAGATGCTCGACGCAATAATTTACTGCGAAAAGAGCTGGCCTGGTTGCGCCGTGGCGCGCCAGCTAGAACAACTAAGCCTAAATTCCGAATTGATGCCGCAAATGAGTTAATCAGTAGAGAACCACCCCCGCGTGATTCAGTTGAATTGTTAAATTTTGCAGCTAATCGGTTAGGTAAAAAAGTTTTTGAATTACACAATCTGGATTTAGTTGTGGGAGATAATTTAAAACTACTTGATAAAGTTGAAGCTAATTTTGGACCTGGCATTCGTTATGGAATTTTAGGGCCCAATGGTGCTGGTAAAACCTCATTATTAAAGTTGCTCGCAGGGCAGTTAAGCCCAGCTGCTGGCAAGCTGCAAACAGGAGTTACCGTAAAACTGGGTTATCTTTCCCAACATCTTGATGAACTTGATCCAACACTTCGGGTGCTTGAAGCTGTGGAGCAGGTTGCAATGCAGGTAGATCTGGGTAAAGGTCGTGAGTTATCTGCAAGTCAGCTATGCGAGCGACTTGGATTTGGATCTGATTCCCAATGGACCCCAGTTGGTGATTTATCCGGTGGCGAGCGACGCAGATTGCAGTTAACACGAATTTTGATGAGCGGCCCAAATGTGGTGTTTTTAGATGAACCCACAAATGATTTTGATGTTGAAACTCTTGCAGCTCTTGAAGACCTACTGGATGGCTTTGCTGGCACAGTTTTAGTTATCTCGCACGACCGATATTTTCTAGAGCGGGTATGCGATCAGCTATATATGCTCGCAGGCAATGGCAAGTTAACGCATCTGCCAGGTGGAATTGATCAATACTTGAACCGAGCAGAAGTGGCTGATCAAACTGCAGTAACAGTCAAGCCGAAGGTAAACACCTGGCAGCTTCAAAAAGATCTCACAAAAGTAGAGCGAAAATTAGAGAAATTAAATAATCAGATTGCTGATATTGGCACCCAGATGGCAAGTGCGGCAATTGATAATGGCAAACTATTGGAACTGCAGCAGCAGTTATCTGGTCTGCAAGCTGAGCAGCAGTTAATCGAACTAGATTGGGAGCGAATAGCTGGCCAACTTGAGGATTCTTAACTGGCCCATAACGCAACCCCTAGAATTAGCGCTTCAACCAAATAAGCCAGTTAAGCGGCATTTGGGGCGGTAGCTCAGTTGGTTAGAGCAGCGGACTCATAATCCGTCGGTCGCGGGTTCGAGCCCCGCCCGCCCCACCAGTGATTGTGCCTTTTTGACCCAATTTGGAGTCTCATCCTCCGCATGTCCCAGGAAAAGTCAACAAAAAGTCAACAGGGGAAGATGGCTTTACTATGCGACCCGTGGCAGGTGTCTGTTTTAAGCAACAAAATAGTTGACATATTTCGTAATTAGATTATCGTTAAATTATGGGGAACCCACGAACAGGTCATTACGAGTGCCCAAGATGTCAGGGGCAAGATGTGTATAAATCGGAAGAGACCACAGGCGCCATGGCGATGACATTAGATACTCCAGGACCAGTTGACCCCACGTTGGTAAATTATACAAAAAGCACTGTAATTCGGTGTCGAAATTGTGGAGAAAAGGCCCGATGGTTTGACTCCCCAGAGACCATCAGATACAAGCAAAAAAGAGATTCTAGCGCGACAAAAGTTATAGGAATTATAGCCGGTATTGGATTCTTTTTTGGCGGCATTTACATTATGGCGCAGGATATAGAAGGAACAACAGGATTAGTAATTGGAGCCTTTGTTGCTTCAGCATTTTTCTTACTTATTGGAATTGGTTCCTAGTTAAGCGAACTTTGTCTAAAGATATTTTACTTAGGTACTGCTCTCTAGTCATTCCAGAATTTTGTAGGTCTACATAACGTCAACATTGCCCAAACTACAGAGCCCTGAAGACCTCTGCATAAAGAGGGGCGCGAAGGGCGAATCCTGGCTATATCAGTAATGTCAGCCACACCTGGTTTAATTTTCCTAAATGTGGATTCATCTGACCAGAATGAAAACATATTTTCAAATTAGACTTGTTTTCCTGGGGCTACGACAAGTCCAAGGCTAAGAGCTCACTGGATTGAGGATATGAATTGACTTCAAACCGAAAAAAACGTGAACCGGTGGAGCCACAAGTAGCCGCTTATGTCTTAAGTCGCAAAGGGGAAATTCTTAGTGACGGACCTTGGAAATCAAACTCTCGCATTAAGTTGAGATGCAGTGAAGGCCACACTTGGGAGACAAGATGCTCATCATTAATACACGGCAAATCCTGGTGCCCTGATTGCGGGTGGCGCTCAAAGGCGGAGACCCAATTACGTAAATACGTTGAAGAAAAAAAAGGCATCATTCTAAGTCAAGGACCTTGGCTCTCGAAAGACCGTGTTGACGTGCGATGTTCATGTGGCTTCGAATGGAATGTCCAGGTTGGTGCCTTATATAGCCTCAGAACATGGTGCCCAAAATGTGCTGGAAATCTTGAAAGAAATCTTGAAGAACTAAAAGAAATTGTGGAAACACGTGGAGGGAAACTCCATTCATCCACCTATCATGGAGTTGATGCTACATACGAATTTGAATGCTCTCTTGGGCATAAATTTTCAAATATGTTTAAGAAAATTGAAAAGGGTCAATGGTGTCCGACTTGTAATCGAGGAACCAAATCAGAAGAAATAGCAAGAGAAACCTTTCAACAGATATTTGGCACTTCCTTTCCAAAAGTTCGACCAAAGTGGTTAAAGAATTCTCGTGGATATCAAATGGAAATAGACGGATGCTCCATGAGCCTTAAAATAGGTTTTGAATATCAAGGAATTCAACATTTTAAGAATAGCCATTTTGGTACAGATTTAGTGAAGAGAATCGAAGATGACAAGCTCAAAGCGAAATTGTGTGAAGAAAATGGAATTCTTTTAATTATTTTGACCTATAGAAACGACTATCAAGACTTTCCTCTTTTAATCAAAAGTCAATTAGCTATATATGGCTTTGACACCAAACAGTACAACTTTGAAAAACCTATAGATTTGGATAAAGCATATATCCGCGATGACAGACTAATTGAATTTAAATCAATAATGGCTGAAAAAGATATTGAAGTCCTATCTACCAAGTGGCTTACCGTGAAGGCTAAATATGAATTGCTGTGCCGTGTGTGTGGGCACACATGGAAAGCGCAAGGAAGTGCGTTCTTCAATAGTAGAGCCACTGCTGGATGCGACAAATGCGCTAGAGCTAGAGCCGGGGAAAGAATGAAATTGGGGATGAGCGCACTAGGAGAATACGCTGCAAAACATGGGGGAGTTGTTCTGTCATCAGAATATGCGAAGAGGAAGCACGTCTACGAGTGGAGGTGTAAAAATGGTCATACCTTTCAGGGCAATTTCAACAATATGCTGGAACGCAACCAATTCTGTCCAATATGTGAAAACAGGACGCAGAGAAAGTAGGTGTAAGAGTAGGAAGTATTGTAATTACTTTTGAACTTGAATTTCGAATTAGCCACTGAGTACAAATCATTTACAAAACCAACCTTAATCCGATGGTATCCAATATTGAAAAAGGGCAAGGAAGCTGCCAGCAATGTTACAAAAATTCTCGTAATAAATCCTAATCCTCATCAAACCGTAGCTCGTGTTAATTTCAAAATAAATTTGGAGCTCTAACTAGCTGACGTTATCTGACTTCACCAGCAAATTGGGTAAGTTGCCTATCGGGCAAGATTCTCAAACACTTTTCCGATTGACCGTGCAATAGATTCTTTATCTCTGTCAAATAAATGGGCATATATTTTTAGAGTTATTGATGGGTCTGCATGCCCCAACATATTTGCTACTGATAGCACACTTGCACCTGACGAAATTGCAATTGAAGCTGCTGTATGTCTAAAAAGACACTGCTTAATTTGTGATTCTAAATATAACTAATTGAAAATCGATATTTTGAATTTTTTAGTGAGCGAGTTTCGAGTATCAGTCTCTGCCGCTGTGATGGTTACTCGACAGGTACCTTTACTTATAGCATTCAATTTGTAGCCTGATAACTTGCATGGACCCTTTACCCTTACTGAATGAGTAACCTTCAATCCAGCTCGGTCGTAAGTAAATACGTTTATAGCTTTTCCTGCTTTAATTTTTTTTGGTAAGTTGTGTACAAAGAAATTCTCCGCCTTCACAATTTCAAATTGAAATTCTTTGCTATCTGAAATTAGGTGTATTTGATTTGGATTTGTGGTTACTTTTATTGAACACAGGCCTATCTTCTTTGGTTTGATGTAAAGATTTTCTATCTCACAAGTTTCTGGAGTATTGGTTTCAGTAACAAAACTTGAATTATTATTTGACTTTATTCGACTACTTATCAATGCATTACTCGTAATATACAACTTTGTCTCTGGAGAATTTATCGTTAAAATATCTTGCTTTAGTCCTGACAAAATAACACCGTTCCCAAGGGTATTTTCTCTTACTTGCGAAGAATTTCCACATGCATTCCTCGCCTGTGCTCCAAATGCCACACGAGAGAAGCCGGAAACCGCTTTAATCTCATGCTTATAGGTAGTGGCACTAACGCGATTCCATGCATTCCATTCCCCCCAGGCTCTTTTTGAGTCATCAAATAATGCATATGTCCAAGATAAACCAATACTAACTTCCCCCTGTGTAGAGGCATTGATTTCAAATTGAACACCTGTAGGTGTGTAGCTGATTTTTAAGTCAGGTTTATTTGGTGCAGCAGTGCATGGACGTACGACTGAAGGCACGGTATTTCCAGAACCAGAACCAGAACCAGAACCAGAACCAGAACCAGAACCAGAACCAGAACCAGAACCAGAACCAGAACCAGAACCAGA
>JAURFT010000079.1 GCA_030834185.1 Candidatus Nanopelagicales bacterium | reverse complement strand
CGCTATTGATTACCTTTGAATCGAAATCTTTTCTTAAGGAGTATGGATTTTGACCTTTTTGTAAGAATTCATAGCATTTTTCAACTAACTTTGTTTGCTCTTCGCTCTCTGTAATATTTTTATTTTTTTTTCCTATTCTTTTTTCTAAAGATTCTAAATCAGCAAGCATTAATTCTGTTTCAATAATTTCAAAATCTCTAATTGGATCAACAGTTTTATTAACATTCTGTATTTCATCTGACTCAAAGCATCTTAGTAAATGAACAATTGCGTCTACTTCTCTTATATGGGAAAGAAATTTGTTACCTAATCCCTCACCTTTAGAAGCTCCAGCTACCAAACCTGCAATATCAACAAAGGTAATTAATGTTGGTATAATTTTTTTTGATTTTGCAATTTTACTTATTTTATCTATTCTTTCATCTGGAACAGCCACAACACCAATATTTGGTTCAATCGTACAAAAAGGAAAATTAGCTGCTTCTGCATTTTTAGATTTCGTTAAAGCATTAAACATTGTTGATTTGCCGACATTGGGCAATCCAACTATTCCCACTTTAAAGCCCATTAAGAATTACTTTTGCTTGAAAAATTATCTAAATCTCTTTCGATTAGCAGATGTACATTATCTAAAATATTTTTCATTGATTTTGCTATTGTTTCAATTTCTTCAATTGAAAAATCATTTAAGACGTGGCTATCAACCAATTCTTTTTGTCCTGGATGTCCTATTCCAATTCTTATTCTGTAAAAATTTGGACCAATCGCATCCTCAATTGATTTAATTCCATTGTGTCCTCCACTTGAACCACCTACTTTACATCTTATTTTTCCAAGTTCTAAATCTAAATCATCATGAAAAACAAAAACATTTTTCGGTATGATTTTGTAGTAATCTTGTAT
>JAURFT010000078.1 GCA_030834185.1 Candidatus Nanopelagicales bacterium | reverse complement strand
TTCATAAAATTGAAATCCCGTTTCTATGTATCGTGAAGCTAAACCACTTTCTCGTTTCATCTGACACTTACCATTATCAAATGAAAATCCAACACAGCTGTTATTTTTTTCACAACCATCGGCACAATCTTCCACGTTTCCAACGACATACTCCAAAATACTTCCTTTACCTCCTATGAAATTGCCCCCCGCACGATCCCCAAGACTAACTACATTGTACTTTGGTATAGTTTTGACAAATGTAACAACATCTTTATTGTATTTCACATCAGATGTTCCGCTTGTAAAACAACATTTTTTTGCTTCCGAATCATAAGTGAACGCAAGACATTTACCGTCGTAATTACACTTGGTCTTACAAGCGTTTAAAGATGTGTCATCTTCACACGAATTTTCTTCTGATTTTATTCCAAGATTTTTAAAGTCGGCGTAACCTTCAAGTGGTCCCACACTGGTTGGAGCTGGAGCTGGTGTTGGTGTTGGTGTTGGTGTTGGTGTTGGTGTTGGCGCTGGCGTTGGACCTGGTGTTGGCGTTGGCGTTGGTGTTTGTGGTATATTTTTATCGCTACCCATCATCATTACTGCGGCTGCGGCAGATGATGAACATAACAATAACAAACCCCCGGCTACTGCTGCCATTATATACCTTGTGACGACATTATTTTTTTTCACCACCTATAATAAATGCAAAGACCAGTTCAAACTGTTATGATTGAAGCAATTGTTATTGGTATCATGAACGCGACACTCTTCTATCTTCTCAAGATGCTCAAGCTTGTTCTTCCAACACACATTCTTCTGATGATATGTGGTGCTCTCATCCACATCATCTTTGAATACACAGGGGGAAACCAGTGGTGGTGTCGACAAACTTATAAATGTCCAGTTTAAATATTTATATTACACAGTGAC
>JAURFT010000077.1 GCA_030834185.1 Candidatus Nanopelagicales bacterium | reverse complement strand
TTCTTTGACAGGAACAACCCCACCTAAAGGTCCACCAATTTGTAATGCTTTAATGGGTTCTTTAAAACCACCACCAATATCATTTAAAACTTTTTTCATTGGTGTTCCCATTTCAACTTCATAAACACCTGGATTATTGAAAAAACTATCAAAACAAACTAATTTAGTTCCAGCAGATTTTTTATTTCCTATTGCTGAAAATTTATCTGCTCCATTAATAAGAATACCCGTAGCTGCTGCTAAAGTTTCAACATTATTTACAACAGTTGGTTTTTTATACAATCCCTCTGTAACTGGGAATGGAGGTCTAACATCTACTTCAGCTCTTCTACCTTCAATTGATGCTATAAGAGCAGTTTCCTCACCACAGATATAAGCACCTTGTCCAATACAAATATTTAAATCGAAAGAAAAATTAGTTCCTAAAATATTTTCACCTAATAACCCATCTTGTTTTAATTGATTGATACATCCATTTATTGCTTCAATAGATTTTGGATATTCACCTCTAATATATAAAACACCTTCATTACTTCCAATGACATAACCACACATAACCATTCCAAAAATAACTTTTAATGGTTGATCCTCTAACAAATAACGATCAGAAAAAGCTCCACTGTCTCCTTCATCTGCATTACAAATTACATATTTTTTATCTCCAGGCGCTTTACTACAAAAATCCCATTTCATTCCAGTTGGAAATCCTGCACCACCTCTACCTGTTAAATTAGAATTTAATAAAGATTGAATTATTTCTTTTTTATCTTTTTTAAGAATATCATTTAATTGATCTTTAAATTTTTCAATAGTTGATAATTTATCATCCATTAAAAAACTTGTTGATGCAAAACTTTTTGAAAAATATTTATCTTGATCTATTTTTTCACCTTTTATGATCTGGTCGATTTTTTCAATGTCGTTACCAGCATAATTTTCACCATCATAGTGAAAAGCTTTATTCTCATAGCAATGTCCAAGACAAAACATTTCGCCAACTTTATCGTCGCCTAATTTTG
>JAURFT010000076.1 GCA_030834185.1 Candidatus Nanopelagicales bacterium | reverse complement strand
AGCCGCAGAAATAATTGCATTCGCGGCATCTAAAGCTTGTTCATTCACTACCGGCTTCACCTTCGATGTTTCAGGCGGTCGGGCAACTTATTAATGAGTGATCTCTATACCTTTGGTGAATCACTCGCACTGTTCATGACAGTCGATACCGATTCGGTATTAACCGCAGATACTTATGCTTTTTCAGCGGCCGGGACTGAAGCCAATGTCGCAGTTGCGGCTCATCAATTAGGGCTTGATGTTTACTTCCAAACAAAACTTGGCCCTGATGAATTAGGCGATGCAGTTAAAGTTAAATTCGCAGAAGTGGGGTTAAAGACCGATCATTTTCTGCGCTGTGATAATTACACCGGCGCGCTTGTAAGAAATCACGGTGGCACCCAACCCTTTGTAAATACTTATCTACGCCGCAGCAGCGCTGGTTCAACATTCTCACCAGCTGATTTAGATGAAGATGTAATAGCGAAATCCAAGTGGTTGCATGTGACTGGGATTAGCGTTGCGATTTCAGATAGCAGTAAGAGCGCAGTGATTCGTTCGTTAGAGATCGCCCGCAAGAATAAGGCGGGCATAAGTTTTGATTTAAATTTCCGAAAGAAGCTTTGGAGTGAAGAGGAAGCAAGCGTGGCGCTTAAATCAATAATCAAAGATATAGATGTTGTGAGTGGTGGGGTTGATGAATACGAAGTTATCTTTGGCTCTAAAGATTCAGAAGAAAACTTAGCAACCGTTGCGGCGCTCGGTGTCAAAACTGTAATTATGACTGCTGGCCCCGAAGAGATGCGGATTTTGCATGAGGGAAGAAGATTTAACTTCACGCCGGTAAAGGTAAAGTTGGTTGATCCAGTTGGGTCTGGAGATGCCTTTATCTCTGGCACGATTTCAGGATTGATCGGTGGGCTTTCAATTGAAGATGCGATTGCACAGGGGAGCAAATGTGGAGCAGCCGTGGCGGCTAACCGAGGCGATTGGGCCCTTATGATTACTGGTGAAAAGGGAATTTTAAAGAGTGGGGGATTAAATGG
>JAURFT010000075.1 GCA_030834185.1 Candidatus Nanopelagicales bacterium | reverse complement strand
AAAAACACTATCAATTATTTCAGATACGATTTTTTTAGGTAACAATCTATCAACTAGAGAAAATTTGATATTATGATTCTTGGGTAAAAGATTAGCTAGTAAGAATCTTCCAGCTGTTGAAGTGTATTTTTCAAATTTCTTATTTCCATTTTCATCGACAGTTTCAAATCTAGAAATAATTGTACTGTGAACTTTAATTTGACCACTAGCTAGTGCAAACTCAATTTGATCATAATCTACAAAATAACCAGCTGGTTTATCGGTCATTGGTTCTTGAGATAAATAATAGATACCTAGGATCATATCTTGACTCGGAACAATTATAGGTTTTCCATTTGATGGTGAAAGAATGTTATTAGTAGATAACATCAAAATTCTAGCTTCTAGTTGAGCTTCTAAACTTAATGGTACATGCACTGCCATTTGGTCACCATCAAAGTCAGCATTAAATGCTGCACAAGTTAATGGGTGTAATTCAATTGCATCGCCTTCAATTAATTTTGGTTCAAAAGCTTGCACACCTAATCTATGAAGAGTTGGTGCTCTATTCAATAATACTGGATGCTCTCTAACAATAAGTTCTAAAGCATCCCAAACAGCATTTGTTTCTTTTTCAACTAATTTTTTTGCTTGTTTGATTGTTGATGCTAAACCTAACTTATTCAATCTTGCATATAAAAAAGGTTTAAATAACTCTAATGCCATTTTTTTTGGCAAACCACATTCATGCAATTTCAAATCTGGTCCTACTACGATTACAGATCTTCCTGAATAATCAACCCTTTTTCCAAGTAAATTTTGTCTAAATCTTCCTTGTTTTCCTTTAAGCATTTCAGCCAATGATTTGAGCGGACGCTTTCCAGTACCAGTTATAACTCTTCCTCTTCTCCCATTGTCAAATAAAGCGTCAACTGACTCTTGCAACATTCGCTTTTCATTTCTAACAATGATGTCAGGGGCTCTTAAATCCATTAATCTTCTTAGACGATTATTTCTGTTGATTACTCTTCTATACAAATCATTTAAGTCAGATGTTGCAAATCTACCTCCATCTAATGGTA
>JAURFT010000074.1 GCA_030834185.1 Candidatus Nanopelagicales bacterium | reverse complement strand
GAAGTCGCCCATGAAAACAGTTTGAGATTTAATTTCGCCAGTGATGTTGTTAGTGAATTCAGCGGTTAAGAAAAGTGGAGCTGCATAAGTAATATCGCGCTCTTTGCACTCTGCGATTGTGTACTTAGGTGGTTCAAATCGGTGGTCACGGAATGAAAGTGACATCGATCCTTGGAAATCCTCAATTGGTGAGATCTCTTCAAAAATTTCTTCAAGTCCAGATTGCTTTGGTACTTCACCGCGATGTGATTTTTCAGCATCGGTTAGGCGAGCGCGCCATGCTTCGTTACCAAGTAACCAATCAATGCTCTCTAATTGCAGTGAAAGCAGATTTGGAACCTCAAGTGGTTCACGAATCTTTGCGAATGAAACACGACGTGGAGCATGAGATTTAGTTTTTGAAGCGGCCAAAGTTTCCTCCAGTAATTAACTGCGTTAAAACACACGGCTACCGCTAGGTCTTAGCCGCTATATGCTGTGGACCTTTTGGTTTTTAAAATTGTGAAGGGGCAGAGTATCTAACCCCTGCCCCTTCTGTCTAATTCAAGGTATTTACTTGATTGTGACCTTTGCGCCAGCAGCCTCAAACGCAGCCTTTGCCTTATCGGCGGTTGCCTTATCAGCCTTCTCCATAATGGTTGCTGGGGTGGCATCAACTAGATCCTTGGCCTCTTTTAGACCCAGGCTGGAGTTAAGTGCGCGAACCTCTTTGATAACTGCAATCTTCTGAGAACCAGCATCCTCAAGGATGATAGTGAACTCATCTTGTGCAGCATCAGCAGCGCCTGCGGCAGCGCCACCTGCAGCAGCAACTGCAACTGGCGCAGCAGCTGTTACATCAAACTCTGTCTCAAATGCTTTAACAAACTCTGTTAGTTCAACCAAAGACATATCTTTGAACTGACCTAATAGATCTGCGGTGTTTAGCTTTGCCATTTTTCTTTCCTTTTCTGCTAATCCCGACTCCAACTCTTGGTATGAGTACGGGGGTTGGGGGTCGGTTTAGTTTTCTGTGCTTTCAGCAGCAGGTGCTGCTTCGGCGACAACTTCTGTTGCTGCTTCTTGAGCAACTA
>JAURFT010000073.1 GCA_030834185.1 Candidatus Nanopelagicales bacterium | reverse complement strand
AATTTCACCAGTTGTGTTATTGGTAAATTCAGCTGTTAAAAATAATGGCGCAGCATAAGTAATATCGCGCTCTTTGCACTCTGCGATTGTGTACTTAGGTGGTTCGAATCTATGGTCACGGAATGAAAGTGACATCGATCCTTGAAAATCTTCAATTGGTGAGATCTCTTCAAAAATTTCTTCAAGTCCAGATTGTTTTGGTACTTCGCCACGATTTGATTTCTCGGCATCATTAAGGCGAGCGCGCCATGAATCGTTACCTAGTAACCAATCAATACTCTCTAATTGTAAGGAGAGTAGATTTGGAACTTCTAGCGGTTCACGAATCTTTGCGAATGAAACACGACGTGGAGCTTGAGATTTAATTTTTGAAGCGGCCAAAGTTTCCTCCAGTTGTCAACTGCATTAAACACACGAAGACCACTAGGTCTTAGCCGCTATATGCTTTGGACCTATTGGTTTTTTAAAATTGTGAAGGGGCAGAGTATCTAACCGCTGCCCCTTCTGTCTAATCCTTAGGTTTTTTAGGCCTAGGTACTTACTTAATAGTTACCTTTGCGCCAGCCGCCTCGAATGCAGCCTTTGCCTTATCTGCTGTTGCCTTATCTGCCTTCTCCATCAAAGTAGCAGGGGTAGCATCAACTAGATCTTTAGCCTCTTTTAGACCAAGACTTGAGTTAAGGGCACGAACCTCTTTAATAACGGCAATCTTCTGTGAACCTGCATCTTCAAGAATAATTGTGAACTCATCTTGTGCAGCATCCGCAGCAGCGCCACCAGCGGCTCCGCCAGCAGCAGCAACTGCAACTGGTGCAGCAGCTGTTACATCAAACTCTGTTTCAAATGCTTTAACAAACTCTGTTAGTTCAACCAAGGACATATCCTTGAACTGACCTAGTAGATCTGTGGTGTTTAGCTTTGACATATTCTTTCCTTTTCTTCTAATCCCGACTCCAACTCAAGGTATGAGTACGGGGGTTGGGGTTCGGTTTTAGTTTTCAGTGCTTTCAGCAGCGGGTGCTGCTTCGGCGACAACTTCTGGTGCTGCTTCTTGAGCAACTACATCTTCAACCTTTTCTGCAACTGGTGCCTCAGTAACAGCTTCAGCAACTGGTGCCT
>JAURFT010000072.1 GCA_030834185.1 Candidatus Nanopelagicales bacterium | reverse complement strand
GATTTGATTGAAGAGTTTGCCTCAAAAACTGGAGTCCATGTCGGTCTAGGAACTGCAATGAATCGTGCCCATGTCTTATCTGGCAAGGATGCAGGTGCCAAGTTTGTAATTTCGCCACATGTTTCTCAAGAAGTAATCGAAGTAACAAAACAAGCTGGCCTGATCTCGATACCTGGCGTTGCCTCGCCTACAGATGTTGCAGATGCACTTAGATATGGCGCAGATATCCTGAAATTTTTCCCAGCATCCGCACTCGGCCCAAATTATCTGAAAGCCGTATGTGAACCATTTCCTGGTTTGAATTGGATGGCAACAGGTGGCATAAGTGTTGAAACGATTCCGGATTGGATAGCCGCTGGCGTTACCGGTTTTGGAGTAGGTGGAAAGTTAACTTCTGGGGGGGTTGCCGAGATTCCAAACCGGGTTGCCGAATTCAAAGCAGCGATAGCAGCTGCAAGAGGAAAGAAGTAACCAGTGAAACTTAAAGATCAACATATATTTGTAACTGGTGGCGCAGACGGTATTGGTCGCGCAGTCGTTCAGGATGTTGCCGATGCTGGCGCCAAAGTTTCCTTCTGTGATTTAAATGTTGAAAAGGGTAAGGCTTATGAGGCAGAGTTAAAAGCTGCCGGACATCGAGCGCTCTTTGTTCCGGGAAATGTTGGTGTTGTCGCACAGATGCAAGAAGTGCATGCTGCAATCACTAAAGAGTTCGGTGAAGTAAATGGCTTAGTTAACAACGCAGGCCGCAATGCTTACTACGACCCAGTCGAGATGACCGAGGCCGAATGGGAAGATTTTATGAATGTTGATTTCAAAAGTATTTGGGTGACTGCAAAATTATGTTTACCTGCAATGCGCAAGGCTAAAAAAGGTGCGATTGTAAATATCTCATCAATCCACGCACGTATGTCCTATCCAAATTACTTTCCATACGCCGCAGCAAAATCTGGAATCTTGGGACTAACCCGAAACTTGGCACTTGATGAAGGTAAGCATGGCATTCGCGTAAATGCGGTCTTGCCCGGTTTCACACTGACACCAATGGTCGAGGATTATTTCGTTAAGAATCCAGAGAAGCGATCCGAAGCGCTATCCGTGCAACCAATGGGACGCATGGCCCA
>JAURFT010000071.1 GCA_030834185.1 Candidatus Nanopelagicales bacterium | reverse complement strand
AAGTGATTTATCACAACCAGCAAGTGTGACAACGCCATCAAGTCGTTCTGCAAAAACTACTGCTTCAACTGAGTCAGCAATTATTTCGCGTGAAACTAAACTGGCACGCATTCCTTCATGCCCCATTGATATGGCATCAGAAACTGTGATGGTGCCAAAGGTCATTGGAAAACCGCCAGCATCTAAGACGCCTTCGCGAGCTTTTTCAGCAAGTCTCCGAAGCGACATATTGCAAGGTGTGATTTCATTCCAGCTAGATGCGATACCAATTTGCGGTTTCGCGAAATCTTCATCTTTCATGCCGATTGCTCGGAGCATGGATCGAGCAGGTGCTCGCTCGATGCCGTCGGTTACATCTTTACTGTGAGGTTTTAGGTCAGCCATAGCAGTTATCTTAGGGCTTAAGTTTCAGTAACCCCAAGTCGTTCCAGTAATAACTTTCGAACCTTGGCAGCATCTGCTTGTCCCTGTGTGGCCTTCATAACCGAGCCAATCAAGGCTCCCGCTGCTTGCAGCTTTCCATCTTTAATCTTTTCAACCACATCTGGCGATGCTGTAATCGCATCTTCAATAGCCAAAAGCAGCGCCGAGTCGTCACTTACAACCGCGAGTCCCTTAGTGGCAACGATCTCAGTTGGACTGCCCTCGCCAGCGATAACAGCAGCGATTACCTGTCGGGCCAGTTTGTCATTTAGTGTGCCAGCTTGAATCAACTGCTCAATCTGGGCCACTTGGCCTGCAGTGATGCCAACTTGCTCAAGCTCGACGCCAGCTTCGTTTGCAATTCGAGTCACTTCACCCAGCCACCATTTGCGAGCAGCAGCTTGATCACAGCCAGCAGCAATAGTTGCCTCAACTAAATCAACTGCGCCAGCATTAATTGCTGAAAGCATCTCAAAATCAGAGATCCCCCAACTATTTTGCAATCTTTCTCGCTTTGCAGCCGGCGCTTCAGGCAAGCCAGCCCGCAGCTCTTCTATCCAATCAGCAGCTGGAGCGATAGGTAACAAATCAGGCTCTGGAAAGTATCGATATTCCTCTGCCTGTTCTTTGCTTCGGCCTGCTGAAGTGCTGCCATCATTTTCATGAAAATGACGCGTCTCCTGAATTACTCGCTCACCATTTGTTAACTGCACTGCCTGCCGCTGCATTTCATATCGAACTGCGCGTTCAACAGAGCGCAATGAGTTAACATTTTTGGTCTCAGTTCGAGTTCCCAGCACAGCGGAACCAATTGGCTTTAAAGACACATTAACATCGCAGCGAAGCGAGC
>JAURFT010000070.1 GCA_030834185.1 Candidatus Nanopelagicales bacterium | reverse complement strand
GCTCTTTTATAGATGCGATCAGAAGTTGAAGTAATAAAGACTTCTGCGCCCAGTTCCTTAAGTGCCTTAGCGGCTGCAAAGCCAATTCCTGAAGCATCTCCTGCTCCAGTGACTAGAGCGCTCTTGCCCTTTAGTGAGAACATAAAGGACACTGTATCTACAACACCTCTAGAATCTCCATAGAGATATAAGTGATATTAAAGAAATGGGGCGAAATGTTTACTTGGGGCGTCTCAACATCTTCATATCAAATCGAGGGAGCAGCAAATCAAGGCGGTCGTGGGCCATCTATTTGGGATACATTTTCAAAAATTCCAGGAGCAGTTGCCAATGGTGATAACGGCGATGTTGCCTGTGATCACTACCATCGCTTTAACGAAGATCTAGATTTGATGAAGTGGTTAGGCGTTGGGGCTTATCACTTCTCAATTGCGTGGCCCCGGGTTATACCCTCTGGTTATGGAGCGCTTAATAAAGAGGGAATGGATTTTTACGACAGATTAATTGATGGCGCACTCGAGCGAGGAATTACCCCCTGGCCCACTCTTTATCATTGGGATCTTCCCCAGAGTCTGCAAGACAAGGGTGGTTGGAATAATCGTGATTGCGCTTACTGGTTTGCAGAATATAGCCAGAAGATGGCAGAGGCTTTCTCGGATCGATTAAAAAACTGGATAACAATTAATGAGCCATTTTGCAGCGCATGGCTGGGCCATCTATATGGCGTAATGGCTCCTGGAATAAAGGATCTACAAACTGGAATCAATGCATCTCATCATTTATTGCTTGGCCATGGCCTTGCCACAAAAGCAATTAGAGAAGTTTCTAGCGAGCTGAGAGTTGGTATAACTCTTAATTTCACTCCAGCGATAACTCTAGGTCAAACAAGTGATGACAAGTTAGCTGTAGAGCTGGCGGATGGTTTTGATAACCGCTGGTTTGGCGATCCAGTATTTAAAGCAAAGTATCCAGAGGACATTGTTAAAGCATTCGGCAAGGAAGTCCCGATAAACCCAGGTGATATGGAAATTATCTCAACCCCATTAGATTACTTGGGCTTAAATTATTACTTCAGACAGACTGTGGCGTACGACCCAAGTGCTAAACCATTGCCTTATAAGCAAGTAACTGCGCCCAACGTTGAAAGAACTGGGATGGGCTGGGAAGTTCATGCGCAAAGCTTTACTGAGCTCCTTGAGCGAATAAATAGAGAATATCAACCAAAGGAAATATTCATTACAGAAAATGGTTCTGCTTGGGATGATGAAGTTATAGATGGGAAAGTTGATGATCCCAAGCGAGTAAGTTATCTAGAGCGACATCTTGATGCCATGTTCGCCGCAAAAGATAATGGAGTGCCAATTAGTGGTTACTTTGCCTGGAGTTTAATTGATAATTTTGAATGGGCTTATGGGTATGCAAAGAGGTTTGGAATCATCTATGTTGATTATCAAACCCAGAAACGAATTCCTAAGTCGAGTGCCCATTACTACAGAGAGCGAATTAAAGGGTCTCAGTGACCTTACTAAGCCCTGCCGGTGAATCTGGGTTAAACCCGTTTTTAACTGCAAAACTAAGAGTTAAATACTGAATCACTGCAGCATCAATGATTGTTGATTCTTCTTCGCTTCCTAAACTAGCTCCAAGAATTACTCTCTCATCTTTAGTTGCAAGTTGATTACTTCCGATCCAGATAATCTCTGGTTGGCTCTTACGAATCCGAGCTATCGAATCCTCCAGCGCTTCTCTTGGTA
>JAURFT010000006.1 GCA_030834185.1 Candidatus Nanopelagicales bacterium | reverse complement strand
CAGTGATGTTAACTGTTGGCGTTAATTCCCTAACCTAATTAACAAAATTGGTTTATAAACTTAGCCAATCAGGTGACTATCAGGAATACGCAGTAGATTTAAGGCATGTTGTTTCGTAACTGGCTTAGCTATGGCTTGGCCGCGCTGTTTATTTTTGGTTTTCTACCAAGCACTGCAGCTGCCCAAACTAATCCGTTGGCAATAGTTATTGCAGGTGCTGCAAGTAGCAGCTCTGATGCCACTGCAGTGCAGTTAGATAGCGATTTGTATCTGCCAACCACACTTCCAGCGCCAGCAATTGTACTAGCCCATGGTTTTGGTAGCAGTAAAACAGCAGTTGCTAAACAGGCTGAAAATTTGCGTGCAGCAGGTTACGTAGTAGTTGCATACACAGCACGCGGCTTTGGTAAAAGCACTGGCTTAATCTCAATGAACTCACCGCAATTTGAAATTGCCGATGCGGCAAAAGTAATTGACTATCTGGCAAATCGACCAGAGGTAATTAAAGACGATGCAAACGATCCTCGGGTTGGTTTTGCTGGTGGTTCATACGGTGGCGCGTTAAGTTTGATGATCGCAGGAACTGACCCTCGAGTTGATGCTGTGGTATCAGATATCACTTGGCATAACCTAACTACTGCGCTATTTCCACAAAGCGTAGTTAATTTAAATTCAGCAGGTGTATTTAAACAATTATGGACTGGTTATTTCTTTAGTCGTGGTTTAGTAATTCCAAACCCAACAAATCCTCGTTGCGGCAGATTTGATCCCACTTGGTGTCAGTTATATGAAAGCGTTGCGCAGCGAGGTTCTTATACCAATTCAGAAGCGCAATTAATGCGTAGCTCATCACCGGTAAGCACTAATGCCAACGTTACGGCGCCAACACTTTTATTAGCAGGTCAAGCTGATTCACTATTTCCGCTATCTGAAGCTGATGCTAATTATCAGCAGCTTAAAGCTGCCAATCCAGCTTTGCCAATTAAATTTGTCTGGCACAGCGGCGGGCATGATGGTGGTAGATCCGAAACCACCAGGCTAGATGAATTGACCCAGCGTTGGTTTGATAAATATCTTCGCGACACTGGCAGCATTAATTCTGATTTTGAAGTTACTTTTGTGCCAGCAAACATAATTAGCGCAAATCAAGCTAATGAATCAACTGGAATTGAATCAAGTAAAAACTATCCTGGTATCGCAAACTTAACCGAACAATTATCAATTGCCGGACCAGCCCAAAGCGTGCTGGCACCAGCAGGTGGAGTTCCAGCTGCGATTTCAACTTTCCCAGGAATTGGCAGCATTGGTAGTTTATTAACGCAGCAGATCCCAGCCCAGAACGCAATTTTTCAAACTGCACCCTTAACTAAAACTTTAAAAATTGTTGGTAGCTCGCAGCTTGAGCTTAAAGTTTCTAGCAGTTCACCGCAGCAAGATGTAGTGCTATTTGCAAGTTTGCGAATTGTGGGAGCTAACGCAGTATCCTCGTTGCCAAGTGGTTTAGTGGCCCCAATTCGAATTCCACTAATCTCAACTGAACCTACAACCGTGCTAGTTCAGCTGCCAGCAATTGCAGTGGCTACCAAGGTCGGCGATATTTTGCAGGTAGTAATTAGCACAACTGATCTGGCTTATCGGTTACCTACCACGCCAGCAAATTATTTAATTGAGTTAGCTAGCCCAACAATTGCGATCTCAACTACAGCACTAACACCTACTACAACCACACAATCAGGTTGGGTTTTTGTGCTGCTAACTATTGGTGTAATTGTGCTGCTTGGTTTGGTCTTAATTATCTTGCGACCACGTCATCGTAAAGCAGATACTCGTGCTGAAATTTCTGAAACTCCAGTTGTAATTGAGAACTTAGTTAAGCAATTTAAAAATGGTCCAAAAGCTGTTAACGACATTAGCTATGAAATTCCGCAAGGGAAAGTAGTTGGGTTGCTAGGTCCAAATGGTGCTGGCAAAACCACCACCATGCGAATGGTGATGGGATTAATTCAGCCCACTGCAGGTTCGGTGTTTGTGTTTGGAGAGCGAGTAACTCCTGGTGCTGCGGTGCTATCTCGAATTGGATCTTTGGTTGAAGGTGCAGGCTTTTTACCTCATCTAACTGGACGCGAAAATTTGGCGTTGTATTGGCGAGCAACTGGCAGAAATTCTGAACCGCATTTTGAACAGGTATTAAAAATTGCAGATCTAGGTACTGCAGTAGACCGAAAAGTTCGCACCTACAGCCAAGGAATGCGACAACGGCTTGGCATTGCGCAAGCCATGCTCGGAATGCCAGATCTCTTGATTTTGGATGAGCCAACTAATGGACTTGATCCCCCTCAGATTAAAGCTATGCGAGATGTGCTGCATGACTATGTTGCTCAAGGCAAAACAGTAATTGTTTCTTCTCACTTATTAAGTGAGGTAGAACAAACCTGCTCTTATGTGGTGGTGATGCATCGAGGTCAATTAATTACTGCTGGTGAAGTTAGCGAATTGCTGGCCAGCCACAGCAACATGCGACTAGAGGATTTCTTCCTTGATGTGGTTGGCGATGACTTAACGATCGGAAAAACGTCATGACTTACATAGTTAGAAAAACCTTACCTTTCAAAGTTGAGTTCATCCGACAGCTCAGACGCCGACGAACTTTAGTTGCATTTGGCCTGATGGTTTTACTACCACTAATTGTGGTAGCTGCTGTTAAGTTTGGATCAGGTGATGATGATTCAAGTGATTTTGGTGGTGGCGATTTAGATTTAATAGGTTTAGCAACTAATGGTGCTAGCAACTTTACAGTTGTTATGATTTTCTTTGCTACTGGATTTTTATTAACAACTGTATTTGCGTTGTTTGCAGGAGATACTGTTGCCAGTGAAGCATCTTGGTCAAGTTTGCGTTATTTATTAGCAGCTCCAGTGCCAAGGCGCAGATTGCTTAGAATCAAACTTGCTGTTGCTATGACGCTTAATTTAATGGCAATTATGATTTTAATTTTGGTTTCTTATTTAATTGGATTACTCGCATTTGGCAGTGAACCATTAATAAGTCCGCTGGGTGGTAATTTTTCTGGTGCTGAGCAAATTCTTAGGTTGGCAATAATTGGTGGGTATGTTTATATAACTTTATTGTTTGTTTCCGGACTTGCGTTTTATATGAGCGTTCGAACTGATGTGCCACTTGGTGCAGTTGGAACTGCAGTGCTGCTGGTAATTGTGTTTGCAATTTTAGATGCGATTTCAGCACTAGGTGACTTGCGAAATTGGTTGCCTGGCCATTACAGTCAAGCTTGGACTGATGTCTTAAGCCCAGAAATAGTTTGGGATGGGATGGCAAAAGGTTTTGCTAGCGCAGCAATATTGTTCGCAACCTTAATCACATTGGCCTTTTTGAAGTTTGATCGAAAAGACATACTTTCCTAAATTAGTCGCCATTTCCACTACCTGCCCCAATCGGGACAGGTTGGAATATGGGTTAAATCCGCTAAAACCCGAGGCGGGTGAACTAGAAAATATTGATTTGGCATGATTATCCCCTGCCTAAATCAGTTCGCTGATTTAGTCATGGAGGGCTCGCATAGTGGACTAGTGCAGCGGTCTTGAAAACCGCCAGGTCGGCGAACCCGGCCTCGTGGGTTCAAATCCCACGCCCTCCGCGCTAGGAGACGTCGCATAGCCCGGTCGAGTGCGCCTCACTGCTAACGAGGTAAGGGGTCAAACCCTTCAGGAGTTCAAATCTCCTCGTCTCCGCGGTTCGATGCAGTATTGCTTGTGGCGATCTCACAAGGTCTAAACTGCACCGAGTTTGCGCCCGTAGCTCAACGGATAGAGCATCTGACTACGGATCAGAAGGTTAGGAGTTCGAATCTCTTCGGGCGCGCTGAAAACCCGCACATAGTGCGGGTTTTTTGTTTATATCAAATTTCTTTTTACCAACACATTTTGGATGACACAGATCCAATCTTGCAGGTATCAAACTTAATAATGTTCGCAGATTAAAGATTTTGTGCAAGCAGTGT
The DNA here is from genome assembly GCA_030834185.1 of Candidatus Nanopelagicales bacterium. Lineage (GTDB taxonomy): Bacteria > Actinomycetota > Actinomycetes > S36-B12 > UBA5976 > AcAMD-5. Next base: position 48,005 of record JAURFT010000006.1, on the reverse strand, counting down.
TAATAACGGAATGCTAAGCAGTAGGTTAACGGGAAATGTAATTACCAAACTTGTTGTAACTGCTATTGATATATTTGCATCTGGGAGTGCAACACGGACTGCAGCAGGTGCTGCTATGTAAGATGCGCTAGCAGACAAGATTCCTAAAATTACAGCGCCACCAACAGAGAGTCCAATTAAGGTTCCAACGAAAGTACCCAGCGAGCCCATTGCAATTGGGAAGAAAATACCAAAAGCAATTAGACCTTTACCTACTTCAAGAATTGATTTCCACCGCTCGCCTGCTAAGTAACCTAGGTGCAGCAAGAAAAGCGCAAGCACACCTGGCAACAAGTTCACAAAGAATGGCTCAACCCGAACATATCCCTCTCCACCAGCTACATAGCCAATAAATAAACCACCAACTAATAACATTAATGTTTTGCCTAAAAATATTTCTTTTAGTGATTCTGACCAATCCACTTTTGGTGTTAAGTGCCGTTTAGCTAAAAATATACCAACTACAATTCCTGGCACTTCCATAACCGTAAGTAAGGTTGTGGCAAATCCTTCATAGCTAATTTTGTTGCTATCTAAATAAACTAGTACTGCAGTAAATGTAACTAGTGATGTTGAACCATAATGTGCAGCAAGTGAGCCACGATCAATTGAAGAAATTTTAGTTGCTTTGCCCAAAGTTAGATATGCTAAAAATGGAATTGTGATACCCAGCACTAATGTTGCCAAAATGGGAACTACCGCTTCACTAATTTCACTCTCACGCAGTGATACTCCACCTTTAAGGCCAATGCCAAAAAGTAGATATATCGCAATGAATTGATAAATAGGTTCAGGAATCTTCACATCACTTTTAATAGCGCCAGCAAGCAAACCAAATAGAAATATCAATACCGATACTGACGTCAGATTTGACAGGGCGATATCCAGTGACGAATTCATCGACGAAATACTAACTGAGAACCAATCAGTAGCCCAATCGCTTAAGCGGGTTCAGCCCAAATTCGTTCACAGACTTTTAAGCCCTTATAAATGGCTAAATACCTGCAAAGTTGAGCTACGTATTGCTAGGCTCACCCTTATGGCATCTTCTGAATTATTAGCAATTCCAGCCGAGCGTCTAGCTGGCCTTCGTCGCTACAACCTAATTGCGGGCATATTTCACTTTGCCCAAGCAATTGCAATAATCGCGCTTTCTAACAGCTTTGCGCTGCCGGTATCTGTGAATTATCTGCAAGATGCGCCAATACCTGGTGCAACCTTTGAGAGCATAAATTTGTTTAATTTTCCAATCGCAGCTGGTGTAGCAGTATTCTCATTGTTGAGCGCGCTTGCACATTTTTGGATTGTTGGACCTGGTTTTAAGAACTATGCCACTGATTTAGCTAATAAGCGCAACATTGCACGCTGGATTGAATACTCCATCTCTTCAACCATAATGATCATACTTATCGCATTAATTAATGCGGTTTGGGACATCATCGCGCTAATTGCAATTGCTGGTGTCAATGTCACAATGATTTTATTTGGTTGGTTGCAAGAAAAATATGAAGAGCCTGGCTCTGGCGGCTTACTACCATTTTGGTTTGGCTGCATTGCTGGCATAGTGCCATGGATCGCCATGTTCTGGCTGTTGTTCTCACCAGGTAGCACTAACCAGCCACCAGGCTTTGTTTATGGTGTCGTTATTTCATTATTTGTGCTGTTCAATTCTTTTGCAATTGTGCAGTGGTTGCAATATAAACAAATCGGGAAATTTAAAGACTATCTTGTTGGTGAACGGCTTTACATCACACTTTCATTTGTAGCAAAGTCAGCCTTAGCCTGGCAGATATTTGCAGGTGTATTGGCAACAAGTTCGCTCTAGTTTGGTTTCTGAATTTCCAAAGCAGATATGTGACAAATTATGGCAGCTGATTCTGGAGATCGTGCTAAACACTTTCCTGCCATTGAAAAAAAGTATGGCCAGCCAATAAAGTACTGGCTTTCTGAATTAGCTAATCTTGATGACCAGAAATACCCAGCTCAAATTTCTTTTTTGAGAGAGAATCATGGATTTAGCCAAACTCATGCAAACGCTGTTGTTATGTTTGCAAAAGGATCTGTATCTTCCAAAAGACATAAAGATCCAGCTGACTACTTGAAGAAGCTTGATAAGCAATGTGCAAAAACAGTAACAGAAATATTTAAAGCCATTCAAACCAAATATCCAGAGCTTGAATTAGTGATTGCTTGGAATCAGCCAATGCTCAAGGCAGCTAATGGATATGTCTTTGGGTTAGGTGTTCAAAAAAATCATATTTTACTTAATCCATTCAGTGCAGATGCAATCAAAAAGACACTGCCGAAATTAAAAGATTACAAAATTAATAAACACACCATTCGAGTTCCTTTTGATTGGCAGATAGATAAACAATTACTTTTAGTTCTTGTCAAAGTACGATTTACTGAACTGCCATCAAAATAAAAAGTGATAGTTTTCGTGTTCTACTGCATCGCATTTGAGATCTTTGATCTGGCAGTCAAGCTAAATTAACTGGCCTGATGCCTTCAACCTTAGTTATTAGATCACTTAATGAAAAGGTCTAAGCCCACTTTGATATCTCATTAATCTCTGTATTGGTTGTAATTTGGGTAATTCGAAATAGGCTTATGGCATGAGTGAGTTAACTGCAAAAGCCCTTGAACTAGCTGCCATGACACCAACTGATTTTATCTTTGGAGCGGCAACTTCATCTTGGCAAATTGAAGGTAATAGCAGCACACGAGGAGCTTCGATTTGGGATGATTTTGCTAATGCCGGCCGAATCAAAGATGGAGCGCTAGCAGATCCAGCTTGTGATCATGTTTCACTGTATCAAACAGATCTTGATCTACTTAGCTGGTTAAATGTAGACGCCTACCGCTTCTCAGTTTCTTGGCCCAGAGTTATTCCAACTGGAAGTGGCAAAGCTTCAGCTGTAGGTCTTGACTTCTATGACAAGTTAATAGACGGCCTATTAGCTAGAAACATAAAACCATCACTCACAATTTATCACTGGGATCTTCCAGTTGAACTAGAAGCCATGGGTGGTTGGACTTGGGATGGTATTTCAGAAAGTTTTGCTGAATACACAAATATTTTAGCTGAAAAATTTAGTGACCGAATCGATTTTTGGTCAACTTTAAATGAGCCATGGGTTAGTGCATTCCTAGGTTATGCAACCGCAATTCATGCTCCAGGTCGAAATGATGCGGCAAGTGGGTTTAGGGCTGCATATAACTTAATGTTGGCTCACGGAAAATCTCTACAGGTACTGCGAGAGCACAGCGTAAAAAATGCTGGCACTGTTTTGAATTTAACTTCAATAATTGCAACTAGTGAGTTAGCAGCTGCTCAAGAGCATATTGATATTTTACAAAATCGATTCTGGCTAGATCTATTAGCTGGTCGAGGGGTATCGTCTGTTTTGATTGAAAACACTAAACACATTTTGGATTGGGACTTTGTTGATCAAGCTGAGCTAGATTGCATCAGTAAACCTATTGATTGGCTAGGAATTAATTACTACACGCCAACAAGGCTGGGTATGGCAGCGCCAGCTAGCGCTGCTGTAGGACAAGATCTCGCCTTATATCCAGGAACTCCACAACCAATAAGCTTTAATCCGCTACCACCAACCACCGAAATGGGTTGGGAAATAGATGCCAGTTCACTATTAACTACGTTGCAGCAAACTTCAGCTCGGCTACCAAATACTCCGCTATATATAACTGAAAATGGTGGAGCATTTCCTGATCACATTATTGATGGCAAAGTTTTAGATTTTGATCGAGTTGATTATTTTTACACCCATATCAAAACAGCACTAGAAGCTGTAGCTCAAGGCATAGATCTAAAGGGGTACTTTGCTTGGTCGCTGTTAGATAACATTGAGTGGGCTGAAGGAATATCTAAAAAATTTGGAATTATTCATAACGACTTTAGCAATCAAAAGCGCACACCCAAACTAAGTGCGGAGTTTCTAAGGGAGCTAAATCTTGGTAGGAAACGCTAACCCTTAACTGAGCCTGCTAATAATCCTCGTACGAAATAACGCTGCAAGGCAAAAAAGACAATCAGTGGTACTACTGTCGAAACAAATGCACCCGCGGTTAGCACTTCCCAGCCACCACCACGAGTACCAACCATCTCCGCCAATCGAACAGTCATAGGAGCTACTTCTTTAGAGCCAGCACCAAAAGTTAAACCAACTAATAAGTCATTCCAAACCCAAAGAAATTGGAAAATAGCAAATGACGCAATTGCAGGAATGCTTAACGGCAATATCAGCGCACGAAACATTATGAACCATCCAGCTCCATCAACTTTAGCAGCCTCAATTAGTTCACGAGGAATCTGTCGTAAGAAGTTATGTAGTAAAAATATTGCCAACGGTAGTCCAAAGATTGTATGCGCAATCCAGATGGGTATATACGTGCCAGTGATTCCTAAATCAGGAATAATCGTGATGCCATTTATTGATAAGCCTTTAGCAAAAAGTTGAAGAAGTGGAATTAGCGTTAACTGCAAAGGCACTACTTGAAGCGCGAAAATAGTAAAAAATATAAAGTCTCGACCTTTAAAATCAAACCAAGCCAAGGCGTAAGCTGCAAATACTGCCAAAGTTATTGGAAAAACTACTGCTGGCAAAGTAATTGCCAAGCTGTTGAAAAAATATTGCACCATTGGTGGTTGAATCAAAGTGCCTTGAAACAAAACCTTTTCATAATTCTCTAGTGATACTTCTGGGTTTGTGAAAAAGGTCCACCAGCCAGATGTATTTATTGACTTTTCAGGTCGAATCGAGCTAACTAAAAGTCCAAACGTAGGTATGGTCCATAGGATCGCAATTACGACAGCTGCAGCCGAGGCTATTGGAGAACTAAATGCATTTTTTGCACGTTTACTATTAATTATGGTCATTATCTTTCCGTCCGTTCAAGTCTTAATTGTCGAACGTTGTAGATAATTATTGGAATAATGGCAATAAATAAAATGATAGCCAAAGCACTTCCAGTGCCATAGTTCATCTGCCTAAATGACTGTGAATACATTTCATTTGCAATAACATTAGTTTTGAAATTGCCACCAGTCATAGTTCTTACAATGTCAAATACTTTTAGAGTTCCAATTGTAATTGTTGTTAATACCACCACGATGGTAGCCCTAATCATTGGAATTGTGATTTTTGTAAATCTTCGCCAATTTGAAGTGCCATCAAGTAAAGATGCCTCAATAATTTCATCTGGGATGTTTTTCATGGCAGCAGATAGCACAACCATGGCAAAGCCTGTTTGAATCCAAACCATAACCACGATCAAGAGCAAGGTATTCAACGGTGCTTCAAGAAGCCAATTGCGAGGTTCCCACTCCATTGCTCGCCAGATCGAACTCAACAAACCAATCTCAGGTCGTTTTAGATTTGCTTCATAGGTATAAACAAATCGCCAGATAATTCCCGCCCCTACAAACGAGATAGCCATTGGCATAAAAATTAATGACTTAATCACAGCCGCGCGCTTCATTCGATCCGTCATATAAGCGATGGCCAAACCAGTTCCAGTTGCCAAAACTGGAACCAAAATTGTCCAAATTAGTGTATTGCGCAAAACGATCCGAATCTCAGGAATCGTAAAAGCCCAAACGTAATTTTCAAATCCAATAAATTTTGAACTGTCGTCATTCATGAAAGAGTAGATCAGTGTGCGAATTGCAGGATAAATCAATCCAATAAGCAGCAGCACTGCAGCAGGTGCTAGAAAAACTACATATTTCAATATATTTTGGATTTTGTTTGGTGATCGCTCTGCTAAAACAAATAAAAGAAAAATAATGCCAAGGAAAGCTGCGATGGCACTACCTAGCATCACTAAATTTGGCAACACGGTGTCCCAGAGCGATCGCTGAGGAACTAGTGCTGTCAATTTCATCTCACTTCCCAGTAAACACTTCAGGGGCTTGCAGCGCAAGCCCCTGAAGTGTTATTACTCTTAAAGAACTATTACTAGTTCGCCGGCCATGAAGCTTCAATAGCATCTAGAACAGCCTTGCTCGACTTGTTCTCCGCTACCCAAGCAGTCATTTCCTTCCAGAAAGATCCAGCGCCTACTGCTGCTGGCATCAAATCTGATGCATCAAAGCGGAATGTGGTTGCATTCTGCAAGATTTCAACAGCAACCTTATTAACTGGATCTGCCACGTTTGCAGTATCCAATCCAAGGTTGGCTGAGAACCAGCCACCAAGTGCAGCTTTTTTGTTGTTCCAATCAGGTGTTGTTAGATAATGCTGAACAGCCTGTACTTCTGGACGATCGCTGAATGCACCAACGAATTCGCCGCCGCCAAGAGCTGGAGTTTGATCAGCAGATACACCTGGGAAGTAGAAAGTTGTAATTCCACCCTCTACATCGGTATCTTCTGGATTAACAATTGTTGCTCCATAGTCAGCGGCCAAAATTCCACCAATAAATGATGCTTGACGATGCATTGCACAAGTTCCATCAACAATGCCAGCGCCACCTTCTTGGAATGTAGTGGTAGCGATTGAAGCTACGTCACCAACATAATCTGGATTCTTTAGGATCTTTGCAGCTTCATCGATCACTGTTTGTACTTTTGGATCGTTGAATGCAATGTCATGGCTTACCCATGCATCATAAGTTGCAGCATCACTGAATCGCAGCATTAGGTCTTCCATCCAGTCTGTTCCAACCCAACCGGTTGCATCGCCTGATCCAAATCCAGCACACCAAGGCTGTATGTCTCCGCCTGCTGCAACTTCATCGGATAGTGCAAGTAGTTCAGCCCAAGTTGTTGGAATTGACCAACCATTATCTGCAAACGTCTTAGGTGAATACCAAACGAATGACTTTACGTTTGCACCAAGTGGTGCTGCATAAAAGACACCATCTGGGCCAGTGCCATAATTTTTCCAGTCAGCTGTGTAATTTGCATCCACTGAGTCTGCAACCTTTGCAGGAGCAGGTACCAATCCATTACCAGCGAACTTAGCTAGCAGGCCTGGCTGTGGGAAAATTGCTAGATCTGGTGCAGTGCCACCTTCAACTCGCACTGAAATTTGAGCTTCAAATTCCTGTGAGCCATTCCAATTGATAGTTATCCCTGTGCAATCTTGAAACTCCTGGAATGATTGAACAAATAGGTCTGCTTCAGGAGAAATAATGGTTGTGTAAATTTCTACTGTGGTTCCTTCGTTGCCAGCATATTCAGCATATGCCTCGCAATTTTCAGTTCCGCCTCCTGCTGAATCTGATTCAGATGAACACCCAGCGAGTACCAATAAAGACGCGGTGACAATTACACCTAGCCCTATTGCACGTCGACGAAATATTGACATTCATTGTCCTTTCAAAAATTGAGGCCGAATGCACCTCATACCCCAAAATGGGTTTGCTAAATCCTAGAAATATGAGGCAAAAATAGATATTGGTAGCCAGTCACAATCGCGCAACGCCTTACATCTTGTTACATATCTCTTCACCATTTGATAACAAAAAGGTCACAAAAACCTTAGTGGTAGAGATGCTGCAAAAAGCTTGGCTTTTTAATCAAAATAGCTAAATTTCACCAAGACCAACGCTCCACGGAATAATCTCAATATTTCAGAAATTCGGTTTCGTAAAACACATATAAATATCTGGATTTATTGCAGCATTTTTTATAGCTCTCATCACTTTGTTTGGTTGTTAAAACAATATTGCTATCAGTACCTAATTTGTTAACAGTGATATTCAAGCCGTCCAATTTAAAAGCGTACCTACGACTGAATTAGCAACCTGACTTCATCTGGCACAGCTGAGATGTGCAAAATTACCTGCCCCATTCAGCACCAAATATTGAACTTCGTAAACTATGCCCCGCGCGTCTGTAGCTCAACGGATAGAGCACCTGACTTCGGATCAGGCGGTTGGGGGTTCGAGTCCCTCCAGGCGCACTTGTTTAATATGTTAGTTCTTCTGCTTTATTTCAAACAATCTACCTTCATCAGTAGTTGCTACTAAATTACCCGCTTTATTAATCTCTAGATCTCGAATTCGCTGACCAAGATCTACCATTTTGGTTTGGGTAACATTAAATTTGTTATCTAGTTTCATAAAGACCAACGCATTTTCACGCAACGTGCCAAGCACTAGCGCGCCGCTCCATTCTCCCCAACCAACTTCAGGTAGTTGTACAAGTTCGGTTGGCGCAATTGATGGCGTCCAATATTTAAATGGTTCGACATAGCCTTGATGTGTTCCAGTTTTTGTTGGCTTCACGTAATCCCCAGAGCTATACGGTTCGCCATACGTCACGAATGGCCAGCCGTAATCATTGCCAGGTTTAATCAAATTTAGTTCATCGCCGCCGCGAGGTCCATGCTCAGCTGCAAGTAAATCCTTGCCATTAAATAACAATATACCTTGAGCATTTCGATGCCCTTGGGAGATGCGTTCAACATTAGTTGCACTTACTTTAAATATCGAACCTAAATCGCCACGTTTGCCTCGATCATTAATTCCAGGAAAACCCAGATCACCAATAGTGACATAAGCTGATTTATTATCAATTACAGCAAATCTGCCTGATGCATGTTGCACGGCTGAAATAGGCACACAGGGTTTTGTGACAAACCAATTAGCAACTCGATTAACTTTTTGTTTGGCTCGGTTATATCTAATTTGATCGACTGCAACTTCCACACATCGATTATTACTGCCTAATCTTGGATAAGAGATTAATAGATTTGCACGTTTTTTGTTTTCACTTAAAACGCCAATATCTGTAATGGCAAATCTTGAATCAATTAGTCTTTTGTTAGCAGGAATTAAGCTGCCAAGTTTACGAAGTTTTTGAGTTTTTACATTTACTAAAAAAATCTCACCACCAGCATCTCCACCACCAAGCAGCACGGTGCCATCTTGCATAACTGCCAGCGCTGGGCCACGTGACCCACCGCCGTTCGTTACTGCACCAGCAATATCAGAGCTGCTAAAAGCCAGATTTAATTCATTATTTGGCGATTGCGCAGCAACTGCGCTGGGTGTAGCTAGTAATGCGGTTAGAAAAACTGTGAAGAGTTTTTTTCGCATTAAACCCTAGCCTTTCGAGCTCGCAACTGCATAACCACAATTGCAGCAACTGCCGAAAGAACGCTACCTGCTAAAACACCCACTTTCGCAGCAGATAGATTTGCAATGTCTGTGGCAAATGAGAGTTCAGCAATTAACAAAGACACTGTAAAGCCAATGCCAGCCAACAGCCCAACTGCAAGCACATCAGACCAATTTAGATTTTCATTTAATCTGGCGCTAGTAAATTTAGTTAGTAAATAAGTAGATCCAATTACACCTAGCGGTTTACCAATAACTAATCCCAAAATAATTGCAATTGAAATATCACTGCTTACCGTATCCATAAAGCCAAGATCCCTTAGATCAACACCTGCTGCTGTAAAAGCAAAAATTGGAATTGCAATCGCAACGCTAATTGGCCTGGCCCGAAGCTCCGCAATTTCTGCAGGTGAGCTTGTTTCTTCATCTCGGTGTTGAATGCGAGTTAGTAGCGCAATTGCAATTCCCGCAACTGTCGCATGAATACCCGATTGATATGTTGCCCACCAGATTAATAAACCAAGTGGCACTAAGTAAAACCAACGAGTGAAATTAAATTTTTGTAGCAAGCCATATATAACTAATAGAATTACTAATAAAAATAACATGTTTTTATCAATATCATCAGAATAAAAAACTGCAATAATTGTGATTGCACCTAAATCATCAACAACAGCTAGTGTTAATAAAAATGCTCTTAGTTCAACCGGCAATCCTCGCCCAGCTACTGCAAGCACTGCTAGCGCAAATGCGATATCAGTTGCAACAGGTATTGCCCAGCCACCAATAGCTTCTGCGTTGCCACGCAACATCATTACATAAATTAAAGCGGGGAAAGGTCATGCCTGCAATTGCTGCAACAAGTGGCACCATTGCTTGTCTTGGTTTTGATAATGAACCATGAACTAACTCGTGTTTTAACTCTAACCCTGCAACTAAAAAGAAAATAGCAAGCAAACCATCAGCTGCCCAATGCGCAACTGTGAGTTTTAAGCCAACCAGCTCAAAGCCCAGCTTGGTTTGCAGCAGCTCTGCATACCAATCGCCTGCTGGTGAGTTGGCAACTATTAATGCCAGCACACCTGCTGCTAGCAATAATGAACCGCCAAAGGTTTCATCTTTAAGCGCTCGAGTTAACCAGCGCTCTTCCTCAATGGTGTCAATTGCCTCAAAGGCTCTGATGTCTGGTTCATTTATTGGGGGATTTGTTGGCTCAGTCATGGCGTAAAACTACCTGCTTTTACTTAAAACTGTTTCAGTACCCATTTAGCTAAAACCAATTTCTAAGTTTTTCCCAGTAATTGCGGTGATTGCTGACCTCAGCGCGATTAGTTGTAACTCTGAGATATGACTTTCAAAATCATGGCCCGCTGCTAACTTATTTCGATCTAAAAAGTCCAGGGTCAGGAGATCATCCTGCAGCGAAACCAGCCTGGCATCAAAAAAAACCAGCCATGCCACTCGGGCTTCTCGCTCAAGTTCATCAAGTACGTCATTCCAAACTGCCTTGAGTTCAATTAGCTCCATACCCCCAACTCTATTAAAGATGCCCTGCCTAGCAAGCCGGCTGCGCTAGATCTGGGCACCTATTGGTTACCTTTTCCCAATGGATCTAATTGCAACCTTGAAATGCACCGACCAGCCAGGCATTGTGCACGCTATGACCAAAGCCGTGCTGGCCTGCGGTGGCAACATTATTGAGAATCAACAATTCACTGATTTGCAGACAAATATCTTTGTAATGCGAACCCGATTTGAATCAGAGCTAGATTTAGCTGGTGCAACATCTGCATGGCAGCATGAACTAAATAAATTTAATCCAGTATTACATCTTCGAAAAACTAACCAACCATTAAAAACTTTAGTTATGGTTAGTAAGGAAAGTCACTGCCTTAGAGATTTAATGTATTTAAGTGAATTAAATGAACTTAATATTGAAATTCCAATTGTGGTTTCAAATCATGAATCTTTAAAAGAGTTAGTTGAATCACACGGATTGAAATTTATTCACCTTTCAGTTGATGATAAAACTACAACTGAAGCTAAGTTAACTGAGTTAATTTCAAAATATGAAATCGATCTTGTGGTGTTAGCTCGATATATGCAAGTACTTTCTGCCGAATTTTGTGAAAAATTTGCGGGCCAGCTCATTAACATTCATCATTCATTTTTACCAGGCTTCAAAGGTGCCAAGCCCTATCACCAGGCGCACCAGCGTGGTGTGAAAATTATTGGTGCAACAGCTCACTTTGTCACCGCTGATTTAGATGAAGGCCCAATCATTGAACAAGACGTTGCACATATCACCCATGCAGCTACCGCTGAAGAAATGGTTGCGCTTGGACGAGATATTGAGCGCAGGGTTTTATCAAAAGCAGTAAAACTTTATGCTGAAGATAAAATCTTTTTAGTTGCTAATCGAACTGTAGTTTTTAACTAACTACCAGATTCGAACTCGCTGCTCTTCTGCCAACCAAAGTTCATCAGCTTCAGTAACACCAAATGCATCATAAAACTCGGTCAAGTTTCTAATAACTGCATTGCATCTGAACTCAGGTGGTGAATGTGGGTCAGTTGCTAGTCGTCGGATAACTTCTTCTGTGCGAGTTTTAGTTCGCCATACTTGTGCCCAGCCAAGGAATAAACGTTGATAGCCAGTTAAACCATCTAACTCAGGTGCAGGTTTTCCAGCTAATGAAATTTCATATGCTTTGTGCGCAATTGTTAATCCACCTAAGTCACCAATATTCTCGCCAATTGTTAGCGCACCATTTACTTTGTTGCCAGGCGCTTCAGTTGGTTCAAGTTCGTTATATTGAGCAATTAATTTATTAGCGCGTTTCTCAAATTCTTGGCGGTCGAAATCAGTCCACCAGTTATTTAAGTTGCCATCGCCATCATATTTACTGCCTTGATCATCAAAGCCATGGCCAATTTCATGGCCAATCACCGCACCAATACCACCATAGTTCACAGCGTCATCAGCGTCTAAATCAAAGAATGGGGCTTGCAAAATTGCTGCTGGAAACACAATTTCATTCATGCCTGGGTTGTAGTAGGCGTTCACAGTTTGTGGGGTCATAAACCATTCCAAACGATCGACCGGTTTACCTAACTTATTTAAGTTGTAATCAATATTAAAAGCTGCAGCACGTCTCATGTTGCCAACTAAATCATCAGCTTTAATTTCAAGAGTTGAATAATCACGCCATTTATCTGGATAGCCAATTTTTGGCGTGAATTTATCTAATTTTTCAAGAGCTTTAACTTTTGTCTCAGGGCTCATCCACTCCAGCGCTTGAATATCAACTCGATAAGCCTCAATTAAGTTATTTACTAACTCCAGCATCCGAGCTTTTGCTGCAGGTGGGAAATGCTTTTCAACATACAGCTTTCCAACAGCCTCACCAAGCACACCTTCAACTAAGCCAACACCACGCTTCCAGCGAGCACGTAGTTCTGGAATACCAGAAAGTGTAGTTCCGTAAAACTTGAAGTTTTCGTTAACAAAGTCACTGCTTAACAGTGAAGCTGCTGAAGTAATAACTCGCCACTTCAGCCATGCCTGCCATTGAGCTAAATCAAAATTGCCAACCAGATCTGAAATGCCAGTTATATAACTTGGCTGTCTAACCACTAATTGTGCTAGCGCAATATCTGGCATTTGATATGCCTGCTGCCAGATATCCCAATCAATTTGCGGACCTAGCTCAATTAGCTCAGCTTTAGTTAGCTTGTTATATGTCTTTACTGCATCACGATCTGCAACTACATCCCAATGCTGAGCTGCAATTTTTGTTTCAAGATCGAATACTAATTTTGCCTGATCTGCAGGATTTGATTGCTTTGCTAATCCAAACATCTTGGTGATGTGAGGTAGATAGGCATCGCGAGTTTTTTGGTGTTGAGCTTCGCGGTAGTAAGCCTCATCTGGTAATCCAATTCCAGATTGGTAAAAATACATAATATTTTCATTAGCATTGCCATCATCAGTTGTGATCCAATAACCAAACCAGCCACCTACTCCGCGTCGCTGTAGTTTGCCAAGCACCTCAAAAAATGATTTCTTATCAGTGATTGAATCAACTAAATCAAGTTCAGCTTGAATTGGGGTAAAGCCAAGTTTTTCAATAGCAGCTTCATCCATAAAACTCTGATACACCCGGGCAATTTGTGCTGCCTCAAAACCTTTAGCTGGATCCGCCTGCTCAATAATTTCTCGAGTGCGCTCTTCAGAGATATCTCGGAGCACATGAAAAGCCCCATGGATAGGTCTGTCAGCTGGGATCTCGGAATTGGCTATCCAGCTGCCATTCATATAGCGATACAGGTCATCTTGTGGCCGGATCGCTTGGTTAACGTGGGATAGGTCAATACCGCTTTTCATGGAAGCTCCTTTTCGACCAGCAGACCATACTCGCTGATTTATTCAACATGCTTGCTAAGGCTACTGCCACTAAGTTTGGCAGCAACTGCAAGCGAAATGGATAGCTACCTATGGGCTCTGGGTACACCACGAGGGGCAGATCTTTTGCAGATCGCCACATCGGACCAACACAACCAGATATTGACCTAATGCTTACCGAGCTGGGCTATCAATCACTTGATCAACTACTTGAAGCAGTTGTGCCAGGTGCAATTAGATGGCAAGCAGAGCTAGATCTGCCCGAAGCCATCTCGGAAGCGCAGGCGCTAGCTGAACTTCGCAGCTTAGCTAACCGAAATCAAATTAATAAATCACTAATTGGGCTTGGCTATTACAACACTTACACCCCAACTGTGATTTTGCGTAACGTATTGGAAAATCCATCTTGGTACACCGCATATACACCGTATCAACCTGAAATTTCTCAAGGCCGATTAGAAGCACTTATTAATTTTCAAACTGTTGTGCAAGATCTAACTGGGCTACCAATTGCCAATGCCAGCATGCTTGATGAATCAACCGCTGCTGCAGAAGCCATGACGCTAGCAATGCGAAACGCTAAATCAGATTCAAATTTATTTATTATTGATGCTGATACTCATCCACAAACAATTGAAGTAATTCGAACTAGAGCAAATCCACTTGGAATCGAAATTCAAATTGCAGACTTAAGCAAGCCAATAACTGACAAATATTTTGGTTTATTAATTTCATATCCTGCATCAAGTGGAAATATTTATGATTTAACATCACTTGTCACTGCAGCGCATCAGCAAGGTGCGCTAGTTGCAGTTGTAACAGATCTAATGGCTTTAACACTATTGAAATCCCCTGGTGAATTTGATGCCGATATTGCCGTTGGCTCAGCGCAGCGATTTGGTGTTGCGATGGGATACGGCGGACCACATGCTGGATTTATGGCTGTGAAAAGCGGATTAGAGCGCTCACTGCCAGGCAGATTAGTTGGGGTTTCCGTTGATGTTGCTGGCAAACCAGCTTATCGATTGGCGCTGCAAACTCGTGAACAACATATTCGTCGCGAACGAGCAACATCTAATATTTGTACTGCTCAAGTTCTTTTAGCAGTAATGGCAAGCATGTATGCGGTTTATCATGGACCAAATGGCTTGCGAGATATTGCACAGCGAATAAATCAATACACATCACTGCTAGCTACCGGCCTTACCGAGCTTGGTGCGCAGGTTGTGCATAGTAGTTTTTTTGACACACTACGAATTAAAACCAATAATGCAGATGGCTGGGTAGCAAAACTAGCTGAAAAAAATATCAATGTATTGCAGCTCGATAAAAATACAATTGGTATCTCAATTGATGAGACTGTTGAGTTACAAACAATTGAACTGTTATTGCAAACATATAGCCAATCCAAAATTGATCTTGAGCAACTTTGGTTAAAGCTTGATAATCGAATCCCAACTTCAGTTGCTCGCAGCAGTGAATTTTTAACTCACCAAGTATTTAACAAGTATCAAAATGAAACTGCGATGCTGCGTTATATTAAATCTTTATCAGATAAAGATTACGCACTAGATCGTGGCATGATTCCACTTGGTAGTTGCACTATGAAACTAAACGCAGCAACCGAAATGCAAGCTGTTACTTGGCCGCAGTTTGCAGATTTGCATCCCTTTGTGCCAATTGCACAAGCTGATGGCACTTATGCATTAATTCGCGAACTTGAAAAATGGTTGGTTGAGATAACTGGGTATGACGCAGTATCACTGCAGCCAAATGCTGGCAGTCAGGGTGAATTTGCCGGTTTGTTAGCAATTAAAAAGTACTTAGAAAGCAAAGGCGAAGTTGCACGAGATATCTGCCTAATTCCCTCATCAGCCCATGGCACAAATGCAGCAAGTGCGGTTATGGCTGGTATGAAAGTTGTTGTTATCAGCTGCGATGAGCAGGGAAATGTTGACTTAGCTGATCTGAGCGCAAAAATTGAGCAGTATAAAGATTCATTAGCTGCGCTGATGGTTACTTATCCATCAACTCATGGCGTATTTGAAAGCGCAATTGCTGAAATTTGCGGAAAAATTCATGATGCTGGCGGTCAGGTATATGTTGATGGTGCAAATTTAAATGCGTTAGTTGGTGTTGCTAAGCCAGGTAAATTTGGCGCTGACGTTAGCCATTTAAATCTTCATAAAACTTTTTGCATTCCCCACGGTGGTGGCGGTCCAGGAGTTGGACCTGTTGCAGTTAAATCTCATCTCGCTGCATTTTTGCCAAACCATCCATTGATTGAGCAAGCCGGTCCTGCAACTGGAGTTGGGCCAATTAGCGCTGCACCATTTGGCTCAGCTGCAATTTTGCCAATCTCATGGTCTTATATCAAAATGATGGGCGCGCAAGGTTTGCTACGCGCAACCTCAGTTGCAATTTTATCTGCAAACTACATCGCAAAAAGACTAAATCCGTATTTCCCAGTTTTATATACCGGCCAAAACAATTTAATTGCCCATGAATGCATTATTGATCTGCGTGAAATAACTAAGCAAACTGGAATTACAGTTGATGATGTCGCAAAGCGTTTAATGGATTATGGCTTTCACGCTCCAACAGTTTCATTTCCAGTTGCTGGCACCATGATGATTGAGCCAACTGAATCTGAAGACTTAGCTGAGATGGAGCGATTTATCACCGCCATGATCATGATTAAAGCTGAGATTGACCAAGTAGCAAAAGGAACTTGGAGCAGTGAAGATAACCCGCTAACAAATGCTCCACATACTGCGCTAAACATTGTTGGGGAATGGAATCATCCATACTCACGCGAAGTTGCAGTTTTTCCAGCTGGTACTGCAACAGCTAAATATTGGGTGCCAGTGCAGCGCATTGATGCTGCATATGGAGATCGCAATTTAGTTTGCTCGTGTCCGCCCCCTGAAGCATTTGCGGTAAATTAGATGGAAACTCCACTTCACCAGCAACACGTTGATTTAAACGCACAGCTAACAGATTTCGCCGGTTGGCAGATGCCGCTCAAATATGGTTCTGAAACCAGCGAGCACTGCACAGTTAGACGTGATGTTGGACTTTTTGACTTAAGCCATATGGGTGAGATTTATGTTTTTGGTAATGATGCAATTGAATTTTTAAATCAAGCATTAGTAAGCGATATTGCAAAAGTTAAAATAGGTCGCGCTAAATACACCATGATTTGTGATGAATCTGGTGGCGCAATTGATGATTTAGTTGTTTACCGACTTGCTGAAACTGATTTTATGATTGTGGCAAATGCATCAAATGCCAATACTGTCGCAGCAGAATTAATCAAGCGCGCTGACAACTTTGATGTCACAATCATGGATCGCTCACTTGATACTGCACTGGTTGCCATTCAAGGCCCTGAAGCTGCAACTCATTTATTGAAATGGGTTTCAGCAGAGACAATTTCTGCTCTTAAAAATTATTCATGTGTTGAAGTTGAGCTTGATGGTGTTGCAGTTTTGTTGGCTCGCACCGGTTACACCGGTGAAGATGGTTTTGAGATATTTGTCAGCATTGATCATGTGGCGCAGATCTGGGATTTATTTATTAAAGCGGGAATTGCACCAATTGGGTTAGCTGCTCGCGATACGCTGCGACTTGAAGCAGGGATGCCGCTTTATGGACATGAGTTAAATTTAGAGATCACACCCATTCATGCTGGGTTGGCCCGCATTGTGGCGTTAGATAAATCAGATTTCATCGGCAAACAGGCATTAGTTGAGTTAAGTTCAAAAATTGATCGCCGACTAGTTGGCATAGAGCTTGAAACTCGTCGAATTGCTCGAGCTGGATTTAATTTAGTTGATCAAGCTGGAGTTGTGGTTGGCCAAGTAACAAGTGGTGCTTTTTCGCCAACGCTTGGAAAATCAATTGCGATGGCATATCTAGATGCGGCAGTTGATCAGGCCACCGCTAATATTTCGGTTGATATTCGAGGTACGTTAGAAGCTGCGAAAGTGGTTTCATTGCCATTTTATAGAAGGGAAAGCTGATGTCAGTTCCAGCAAATCTTAATTTCACTGCGGAACATGAATGGTTAGATAAAACAGCTGGCACTGCCACCGTTGGCATCACCCTTTATGCAGCAGACGCCCTGGGTGATGTGGTGTTTGTAAAGCTGCCTGATGTTGGCAGTTTGATTGCTGCAGGAGCAGTTTGTGGTGAGCTTGAATCTACTAAGTCACTCAGCGACCTTTACGCCCCTGCTGCTGGCAAGATTACTGAGATCAACCAGGCAGCTATTGATAATCCAGCTTTGATTAACCTAGATCCATATGGTTCTGGCTGGTTGTTCAAAATTGAAATTGAAGCTGTTGGTGATCTGCTCACAGCAGCGCAATACCAAACCCTTATTGCCTAAGTCATATCGCAGTTAACAGCAAAATTCGCTAATATCTATGCCATGAGCACTTCAACTGTTATTGCAATCGTTATTGCCGTTGTAATTCTGGGTTGGTTAATCGCCCAATACAACAAATTACTACGCATGAATGTCGCAGTCGATGAGGGCTTTGCCCAAATAGAGGTTCAACTGCAGCGTCGTGCTGACCTAATTCCAAACTTGGTAGAGACCGTTAAAGGTTATGCCGCCCACGAAAAAGAGGCATTAGAGAATGTTGTGCAGGCTCGAGCTCGTGCCACGGCAGCCCAAGGCGTTCAAGATGTTTCAGCAGCTGATGGCATGCTAACTCAAGCGCTGCGTGGCTTACTTGCAGTTTCTGAAGCGTATCCAGATCTAAAAGCGTCTGCCAATTTTGCTCAGCTTCAAGAAGAACTTGCTGCAACTGAGAACAAGGTTTCATTTGCCAGACAGTTCTATAACGACACGGTTCGAATATTGAATCAGACGGTTGTAACAATTCCAGGAACCTTCTTTAAGGGAATTGCGAAAGTTGGCGAACGTGAGTTTTATGAAATTGAGGATCCACAAAATCGTCAAGTTCCTAAAGTCAACTTCTAATAACTGTGGCATCATTTAGAGCGCAGCAGTCTGTTAATCAGCGCAAAACCTGGATGCTGTTGGGCAGCATGTTTTCGCTGGTGGCTTTTGTGGTTTATGCAGTTGGTCTTTACTTTGGTCAAGTTGGCTTCTCTATTGTTCCAATTGCCGTAGTTATTGCGTTGGTATCAGTTTGGGGAAGCTATTGGGCCTCAGACAAGATAGTGCTAACCATGACTGGTGCCAAAGTAATTACCGAAGAAGATCACCCACAGCTTTATAACTTGGTGCAAGAAATTGTTATTGCATCTGGCTTGCCAATGCCAAAAGTTGCAATCGTTAGTGATGCCGCACCAAATGCATTTGCAACAGGTCGAAACCCAGAGCATGGGGTTATTGCATTTACAACCGGCCTGCTTGAAAAGATGGATCGTGAACAAATTCAAGGCGTGGTAGCTCATGAACTTGCACACGTTGCAAATCGCGACACTTTAGTTTCAGCTGTAGCTGCAACCACAGCTGGAGCGCTGGCGCTGATGAGTGATTTATTAATTCGCATGATGTGGTTTGGTGGAAATCGCCAACGCAACAGCGGTTCAAATCCGCTAGCCCTGGTAGCAGCACTGGTCGCGCTGATCTTGGCACCTATTGCAGCAACTTTGCTGCGTAGCGCAATCTCACGTCGTCGTGAAGCGCTAGCTGATGCCACCGCAATTGCTTACACCAGAAACCCAGCTGGATTACGAAGAGCGCTTGAGACGCTCGCTGAAGATTCAACTGTGGTTAATCAAAAATCAACTGCCGTTGCACATGTCTGGATTGAGTCCCCGTTAGATGCCAGATCTACTGCAAAACTGTTTGCCACCCATCCCCCAATCGAGGAAAGAATCGCGTTGCTGCGAAAAATGGAGAACGGTCAGCTATAAAGTTCTAGTAATTCTTAGCTTCTAGAAACTATTGGACTGGAGTTAGTGTGACCATTAGATGGGGAATTATTGGGGCTTCGAGAATTGCAGCTAATGCGTTTATCCCAAATCTAAGACTTACACCACCAAACCAGATTGTGGCAATTGGTGCTAGTAGTTTGGCAAAAGCTAAGGCATATGCAGCAGAGCACAACATCGCAGCTACTTTTGGTAGCTATGACGAATTAATTAATAGCGAAAATATTGATGCAATTTATATTGCGCAGCCACCGATATTTCATGCAGATTTAGCACTTGCAGCTGTAACTGCTGGGAAAGCCGTTTTAGTAGAAAAACCATTTGCCACAACTAAAGCTGCCGTTGCAAACTTTTTAGCTAAGGCGCCAGCAGATCATTTAGCTTGGGAGGCGTTAGTTTTTGCATTTCATCCACAAACTCAGATTGCTGCCGCGTTAACAACTGAGCTTGGTGCAATTAAACATATTTACAGCCATCATGTTTACACAGCTGAAAAGCCTGATGATTTTCGAAAAGATCCCACACTTGGTGGTGGTGCATTGCAAGATGTTGGAACATATTCGCTACGAGCTGCGCAACTAATTATGAATCAAACACCAAAATTAGTTAAGGCTGAAGCGGTACTAAATGAGTATGGTGCAAATTTAGAAGGTAATGCATTTTTTGAATATCCAACTGGTGCCACATTTCATATGCACTGGAGCGGCAAAAAAGTTCGAGATAAATCATTAGTTATTGAATATGAAAACGGATCAGTAGTTTATGAAGAACCATTTAGTCCAGCTGTAACTGATTATGTATTAGTGCGACAAAACGGCAGCACCCGCAAAATTCCTGCTGGTGAAAAAACTACCTGGCAGCATGCACTAGAACATATTGGCCAAGCATTAGCAGGAGATATCGCACCAATTCACCAGATTAAAGATTTCTCGCTGTTGCATGCCGATCTGCTGGAGCAAATTGATCAAGTCTCGCGGGGCTAAGGGCTGCAGCTAGCCCAGATCCAAGTTGGCATTTGTTTTTTAGCAGCCAAGCGATTTCTGCGTAAATTGCCGCTACCTAGCCCATACCCCCCGCTGTTATCCCCCAATCTGGATACCCGCCGAGGTCCCCAATACAGATCGCGTATGCTCAGCGATGCATTAGTAACTCTGATGCTGCGGTACCCGTTGCGTGTTTCACTTAACGGGTGCTTCACCCGTTACAGATAAAGGAAATACGCATGACCGTTGGAACCGTGAAGTGGTTTAATAATGAAAAAGGCTTCGGCTTCATCACACCTGATGATGGTGGTGCTGATGTATTCGTTCATTACCGCTCGATTGAAGGAAGCGGCTACCGTTCACTTCAGGAAAATCAGCGCGTTGAGTTCGAGATCACCCAAGGCGATAAGGGCCCACAGGCCTCAAACGTCAACGCGATCTAGTCTTAGCGTTACTGCAAAACCCCGTCTCTATGAGGCGGGGTTTTGTCTTTCCAAATCAATTCTGTGAATCAAATCCTGCTAAATATGCTGCTCGTTATGCCCGAATATTCATAAATTTGTGAGCTCGGTTAGGGGGTGGGGGTGGCTCAAAAACGGTTTCTGGGCTATCTTGTCCCTAACCGTAAGGGGTGAAAATCCGTGAGAGCCCTCGTAATTGGAGCGGGCGGAGTCGGAAAAGCAATAGCGAACATTGCTTCGCGTCGTGATTTTATTACCGAAATGGTCATTGCCGACCATGAATTAAGACGTGCCGAAGAGGCAGCCGCTCGTGTTGAGGACAACCGATTTATAGCTGCCAAAGTGGATGCAGGGGACGTAGAACAGCTACGTGAACTGATCCGAAAAGTTAAGCCAGACATTGTGGTCAATGCAGTTGACCCTCGCTTTGTGATGTCCATTTTCCGGGCATGTGAAGTTGAAGGTGCCAACTACATGGATATGGCAATGTCTTTATCTCGTCCCCATCCGGAATATCCATACACCGAATGCGGAGTCAAACTAGGTGATGAACAGTTTGCTCACGATTGGAATTGGATCGAACGCGATTTATATGCGGTCGTTGGAATGGGAGTTGAGCCTGGACTAAGTGATGTGTTTGCAAAATATGCATCAGATCATTTATTTAGTCGAATTGATGAAGTCAAAATACTTGATGGTTCAAATCTAACTGTTGAAGGATATGAGTTCGCGCCGTCTTTCAGTATTTGGACAACCATTGAAGAATGTTTAAACCCTCCTGTTATCTGGGAGGATGGTGTTGGTTGGTATACAACTGAACCATTCAGCGAGCCCGAAATTTTCGATTTTCCCGAAGGTATCGGCCCCGTTGAATGTGTCAACGTAGAACACGAAGAAGTGCTGCTCATACCTAGAAAAGTTGACGCTAAAAAAGTAACTTTCAAGTATGGGCTTGGTGAAGAGTTTATTGACATTTTAGAAACTATCCATAAGTTAGGTTTAGATCGAACTGACCGTGTGGATGTTAAAGGTGTTGCAGTTTCACCTCGTGATCTACTTGCCGCATCACTACCTGATCCTGCAACTTTAGGTGAACGCATGAAAGGTAAAACTTGTGCGGGAGCGCTAGTTCGCGGATTAGATAAAGCAGGAAAACCAAAAGCTACTTATATTTATCACGTAGTTGATAATGAATGGACCATGAAAGAGTACGGTGATCAAGCTGTAGTTTGGCAAACTGCGTTAAACCCAGTTGTGGCGATGGAGTTAATCCATGCTGGAATTTGGAAACCAGAAGGCGTAAATGGTCCAGAATGGTTTGATCCAGTACCGTTTTTAGAAAAAATTAACGAGTACGGATCACCATGGGCAATGCGTGAAGAATCTACTGAAGGTATTGAGGTTTAAGCCTGCTCCACAGTAGTTAGTAAGTCGCCCCAGGCATCGACAAATTGTTTGACGCCAGCGCTTTCTAAGTTAGCAAGCACTTGAGCAAAGCTGACACCATGACTGCTTAACGCAGCTATGGTGTCAGCTGCGCTTTGATAATCAAGGTCAAATTTAAAATCACTAGTTGTCTCCAGCAGTGCGTTCATAGTTGGCTGCGGCATTGTGTTTACGGTATCTGGCGCAACTAAACTTGAAACATAAAGCAGCGGGTCGTAATTTGGGTTCTTAACGCCAGTTGATGCCCATAGTGGTCGCTGGATTCGAGCACCACTTGCTGCAAGTAGCTTCCAGCGCACATCTGCTTTTAGCTGTTCGAATAATTCATAGGCTAAAACTGCATTAGCAACAGCCGCTTTCCCGCGCAGCGCAAGCGCAGCTGGCGTTCCTACTTCATCTAGCATTGGGTCAATTGCAGTATCAACTCTTGAAACGAAAAATGATGCAACTGAATTAATAGTTGTTAAATCATGCCCATTTTCTTTTGCTTGCTCTAATCCCGCCAGCCAAGCTTGAATAACTTCAGCGTATCGCTCAATTGAAAAGATTAAAGTCACATTAACGCTGATACCGCGTGCAATTGCGCCAGTAATTGCTGGAATTGATTCTTTGGTTGCTGGAATTTTTATCATGACATTGGCACGATTAACATATTTATAAAGCTCTACTGCTTGTTTTAGGGTGTTATCACCATCAAAGGCCAAGCGAGGATCAACTTCAATACTCACACAGCCATCATTACCAGTTTCTATATATGTTTGACTAAACACATCACAAGCTGCCTGCACGTCTGCAACGGTAAGTTCACGCACAATTTCTTCAACTGTTGCGCCATCTGCTTTTAATCGATTTAAATCTGCACCATAAATTCCAGCAGCACCAGCGGTGATTGCAGCTTTGAAAATTGCAGGATTGGTGGTAACACCAAGCACGCCTTGATCGCGCAGGTTAGCTAGATCACCAGATTGAATTCGATTACGTGATAAATCATCTAACCAAACCGAAACACCATGTGATGCAATTTCATGTAGCTTGGTCATTTAGCACGCTCCAAATAGTCGGTCACCAGCATCACCTAAGCCTGGCACGATGTATCCGTGTTCATTTAGTTTTTCATCAAGCGCGCTGGTCACAACTGTGACGTTTTGATTTGCAAACTTTTTACCAACTGCTTCAACGCCTTCAGGAGCTGAAATTAAAGTGATCGCAATAACTTTTTTAGCGCCACGCGCTAACATAATTTCAATTGCAGCAATCAAGCTGCCGCCAGTTGCAAGCATCGGGTCTAACACAATTACGGTTCGATTATCTAATCGCGCTGGCATTCGATCAGCATAAATTGCCGGCAGCAGCGTTTCTTCATTTCTTACCACGCCTAAAAATCCAACTTCAGCGTTTGGAATAACTTGTTGCATTCCGCTTAACATCCCCAAACCCGCTCGAAGAATTGGAACTAATAACGGCAGCGGTTCAGTTAACTTCACTCCCATTGTTGGTGATACTGGTGTTATTACTTCAACTTTTTCAACATCTAACTCTTTAGTTGCTTCAAAAGCTAGCAGCCCAACTAGTTCAGTTGCTAGCTGCTGAAATCTTGGCATTGGGGTTTGCTTGTCTCGAAGCTCAGTTACTTTCGCAGCAATCAGCGGGTGTTCTACGACCAGAGTTTTCATATGCACACAATAGATGCCAGACTTGGGTCTATGCAGGTTCGACCAGCGGATGATTTGGCAATGCAGCGGGCTTTAGAGCTGGCAGCTGCTGCTGGTTTGCGTGGGGAGATACCCGTTGGGGCGCTGCTGCTAAGCGAAACAGGTGAGGTGCTGGCTGAATCTGGCAATTGGAAAGAAGCCAAATTTGATCCAACAGCGCACGCTGAAATTGAAGTTATTCGAGCAGCCTGTGAAAAACTGCAATCTGCCCGATTAGATAACTGCACTTTAGTTGTAACGCTAGAGCCGTGTCCGATGTGTGCGGGCGCTGCCATGCAAGCTCGAATTGCTCGGTTAATTTTTGGAGCTGACAATAAAGATTATGGTGCCGCTGGCAGCATGTTTGATGTGATGCGAGATGGTCGATTGCCGCATCGAGCTGAAGTTGTTGCAAATGTGCGAGCAACCCAAGCCACAGTTTTACTTGATAATTTTTTTGACACAAAACGCTAATGGCGGTGGCGGAGGGATTTGAACCCTCGGAGAACTTTCGCCCTCACGCGCTTTCGAGGCGCGTACCTTTGGCCGCTCGGACACGCCACCGCGACGTACAATAGCGAGTATCAGTACGTTACGAATTCCCGCACTAGATGCTTATCGCGCCGCGATGATGCTACTTGGGTTAGTGCTACATAGCGCCATCTTTACTACAACCTATGCCCCCATAGACAATGCTGCCCAGGAGCAAGTTTTATATCTAATTTACGATTTCATTCATACTTTTCGAATGCCAGCTTTTTTTCTTATCTCTGGCTTTTTTGCAGCAGTGCTGTTTGAAAAATATGGTGCAGCTGGGCTGATATCAAATCGATTGAAGCGAATTTTGTTGCCGCTGTTGATTTTTTGGCCAGTTGTCACGCTGATGTTTCAGTTAGTTTTTGAATTTCAAAAAAATGGATCAGTGCAGCCAGTAGCTCAAGAGTATGCTGAATTTTACCACTTATGGTTTTTAAGTTATTTAATTTATTTAAATTTTTTTATGATTGTTATTGCTAAATCTATTAAGCCTATTTTTACTAAAGAAATTAAATTACTAAAATCAAAACTTATACAACTGATATTTTTTGCATTACTTGTTTTAGGCCTAGCTATCATTCCAAATACATTAGATGAAGATGGCGCTATTAAAATTGCATCACAAATCACACCTGATATCTACATGCTGGGTTTTTATTTAATTTTCTTTGGTTTTGGTTGGCTTTGTTTTTATAACTCAACATTAATCTCAAATTTCACCCAATTTTGGTATTTATTTTTGGTAGTTGGTTTGATTGGATATTTTGGACATCTGGCAACTAGTGAGCAGCTAGATTTTGATTATCGCCTAGTTTATTTTGGAGCTGCAATTTCATTAAGTTTGGCATTTCTTGGATTAGCAATGCGATTAATAACTTCACATAGCGCAATTGTTAGTTATTTCGCTCAGAGCAGTTACTGGATTTATATCGTGCATTTACCAATTGTGTTATTAGCGCTGGCGCTGCTTGATAATTTCCAATTGAGCTTATTAGCAAGATTTGCTTTGGTATTAATTTTTACTGTTGTGGCAACAACTGCGAGTTATCACTTAGTTGTTCGAGCTAAGCCAATTGGCAGATTGCTTGGCGAGCCAGTTTTAAAGTGATCCCCCGCACACCCATAAGAGCGCAACGACCCTTGCTGCCTTTCGACCCTGGGGGATTGATCACGAATATGCCGCACGGGGGATCAGGGGTAAGGGTAGCGAGCGGGTTAAGTACCCTTCGCGACGGAGGATTCGCCTAGTGGCCTATGGCGCTCGCTTGGAAAGCGAGTTGGGGGCAACCCCTCGCGGGTTCAAATCCCGCATCCTCCGCCACTTTAACTTCAGCCCGTTGGTGGTAACCGCTACTGTGGCGCAGTGAGCATTGCGTTATATCGAACCCATCGGCCAGCCCAGCTAAGTGAAGTTATCGGGCAAGACCATGTGGTTACTGCGCTCACTCGAGCTATTGAAAATGATCGAATTCATCATGCGTATTTATTTACAGGACCTCGTGGCTGCGGTAAAACTTCTACCGCCCGAATTCTCGCAAGATCACTGAACTGCCAGCAGGGTCCAACTGCAACTCCATGTGGGGTTTGTAATTCATGCATTGCGCTTGCACCAAATGGGATTGGCAATTTAGATGTTGAAGAGTTGGATGCCGCAAGTCACAGCAGTGTTGATGATGTTAGGGCGCTGCGAGATAACGCAGTTTATATTCCAGCTGAATCTAGATTTCGATTCATGATTATTGACGAAGCACACCAGTTATCCCCTAAAGCAATTGATGCATTTTTAAAAATGGTCGAAGAACCACCTGCTCATTTAAAATTTATTTTTGCAACCACAGAGCCAGATAAAATGCCAAGCACGCTTCGTTCACGTACGCATCAATTTAATTTTCGTCTAGTTTCAACAAAAACAATTGCAACTCACTTAGCTGAAATTTGCAAACAAGAGAACATTAAAACTGAACCAGCTGCAGTTTTATTATTAGCTGAAGCAGCAGCAGGCTCAGTTCGGGATGGTTTGAGTTTATTAGGCCAAGCAATTGCAGGAGCTAGCAAAACTGGTTTAACTGTTGATGAAGTTGGCAGCGTGCTGGGACTTACACCGCGACATCTGGTTAACGCAGCTGTTGATGCGGTGGTGAATAATTCTGGAAACGAATTATTTAAAGTAATTGATCAAGTAATAGATGCTGGATATGAGCCACGCAGATTTGCTTCAGATTTATTACAACGCGTTC
Organism: Candidatus Nanopelagicales bacterium; assembly: GCA_030834185.1. Classification (GTDB taxonomy): domain Bacteria; phylum Actinomycetota; class Actinomycetes; order S36-B12; family UBA5976; genus AcAMD-5. The sequence continues at coordinate 21,197 of JAURFT010000006.1, read as the reverse complement.
GAGATTTATTATTAATTGAAGTTGCAAGTGAAGCTGCTAAACCACTATTAGCCGTTACAGCTGAAGAGTTAGCAAATATGACAGCTCAAGCCAAGCAAATTGGTGCTGCTCGACTATCTCGAGCTGCTGATTTATTAACTAGCGGAATTGCGCAATTGCGCGGCGCCACAGCGCCGCGGCTGCAACTTGAGCTGTTAGCCGCCCGATTGCTGCTAGCTGCATCAAGTGAAGGTATAGCTGGCATTGAACATCGCTTAGCGCTGCTGGAGAAAAATGGTGTTACCACAACGGCTACAGCTACACCTGTAGCCGCTGCTCAAAATCCGCCAGCACCTGCACCTGTAGCGGAAGCAGCAAAACCAACTGGTGCGCCACCGAAAATTTCAACAATTAAATCAAGTTCAAAGACTGAAACTAAAAAAGTAACTATTCCCGTTGCAGCACGTCGCTACGATGCCAAAACTCAACCAGAACCAGAAGCTGATTTGCCAACAGCAGAATTAGCAAAATTAAAAGCACTATGGCCTGCAGTAATGGAAACCTTAAAGTTAACTTCCAGAGTTGCGTGGACTACATTTCATGAATCAGAAGTTTTATCAGTTGAAGATGGAATAATTGCCATTGCAATTGCAGATTTAAAGGTTTTGGAGTTTGCGCAAGGCTCAGATCATGAAACTAAATTGCGCCGGGCAATAAATGAAGTGACAAAATCTGATGGTGAAATCTCACTGCTATCTGCTACTAATCCATCCCTTGGGCGGCAGGAGCAAAAAGTTGATCAAGGTGCAACCATTGATGATGAAGTAGTAGCTGAAGTTGACACCATGAAATTACTGCAAGCACAGCTTGGTGCAAAACCAATAACGGATAAAGATGTATGAGGGTGTAATTGGCAACCTAATTGAAAAATTAGGTCGTATGCCAGGCGTTGGTCCAAAAAGTGCGCAACGAATTGCATTTTGGATTTTAGAAGCTGATCGAGAAGATGTATCCGAATTGGCAAATAGCATATTAGAAGCTAAAGCAAAAGTAAGATTTTGCAATACTTGTTTTAATTTAAGTGAAGCAGAACAATGTCGTATCTGTCTTGATACCAGGCGCGATCTAAAAACTATTTGCGTTGTTGAAGAAAGCAAAGATGTAATTGCAATTGAAAAAACTCGCGAATTCAAAGGTCGCTATCACATCCTTGGTGGTGCGATCTCACCCATTGATGGTATTGGCCCAGATGACCTGCGCATTAAAGAGCTGTTAACTAGGCTGGCCGATGGCAGCGTGATGGAAGTAATTGTGGCTACAGATCCCAATTTAGAAGGTGAAGCCACTGCTACCTATCTGACTCGATTATTGGTGCCGCTAGGGATAACGGTCTCAAGGCTGGCCAGCGGATTACCCGTTGGTGGGGATCTGGAATATGCCGATGAGGTAACGCTGGGTCGCGCTTTTGAAGGCAGACGACAAGTTCAGTAATTTGCCAATTGTTACACTTACGCCTCAGATCTAATTGAGGAAATGTGTGCCACTAATTGTGCAGAAATATGGCGGCTCATCAGTTGCTGATGCCGAGGCCATTAAGCGCGTGGCAAAACGCATTGTTGACACTCATAACTCTGGCACTCAAGTAGTTGTTGTGGTTTCAGCTATGGGAGATACCACTGATGAGTTGATTGATTTAGCTGAACAGGTAAGTCCTAATCCCCCAGGACGTGAGCTTGATATGTTGCTCACTGCTGGTGAGCGAATCAGCATGGCGGTGCTAGCAATGGCGATCTCAGATCTTGGAGTTGAGGCGAGGTCTTACACCGGAAGTCAAGCTGGCGTTATCACTGACTCAGTGCACGGTAGAGCTCGAATCATTGATGTTACTCCTGGCCGAATTCAAACTGCGCTAAATGATGGCGCAATTCCAATCGTTGCTGGCTTTCAAGGTGTAGCGCAAGACACCAAAGACATCACCACGCTGGGTCGTGGTGGATCAGATACCACAGCAGTCGCACTTGCTGCTGCGCTTAATGCCGATGCCTGTGAGATCTACACAGATGTTGATGGAATTTTTAGCGCAGATCCAAGAAGAGTTCCAAAAGCTGCTCATGTGCCATTTATTACTTATGAAGAAATGATGGAGCTTGCTGCAATGGGAGCTAAAGTTTTACATCTGCGCTGCGTTGAATACGCACGCAGATTTGATTTACCAATTCACGTTAGATCATCATTTTCAAATCAAGAGGGAACCTGGGTTTTATCGCAAACTGCAATCAAGGAGCGAAAAGTGGAACAGCCAATTATTTCAGGTGTGGCGCACGATCTGTCCGAAGCCAAGATCACAATTGTTGGTGTTCCAGATAAGCCTGGTAACGCGGCTACCATCTTTGAGGCAATTGCATCTGCACATATAAACATTGACATGATTGTGCAGAATGTAACAACTGCCGCTACAGCTTCAACAGATATTACTTTCACATGTCCTAAAACAGATAGAGAATTAGCGGTTAAAACAATCGAATCACTTAAGCCATTAATTGCATTTGAGCGAGTTGAGTTTGATGAAGAAATTGCCAAAGTTTCGCTAATTGGTGCAGGCATGCGTTCACATCCTGGAGTTTCAGCAGCATTCTTCCGAGCTTTGGCAAGTGCGAATGTAAACATTGAAGCAATCTCAACTTCAGAAATTCGAATTTCAGTTGTAATTCGTGCAAGTGATACTGATAAAGCAGTGCAGGAAGTTCATACCGCATTTGGTTTAGATGCAGATGGCGAAGCAGTTGTTTATGCTGGAACGGGAAGATAATGTCAAAAAAGCCTACCCTTGCTGTTGTTGGTGCAACCGGTGCTGTTGGCACCGTGATGCTTGAGTTGTTAACTGAACGCGAAGATGTTTGGGGAGAGATTAGATTAATTGCATCAGCTCGCAGCGCTGGTAAAAAGTTAATGGTGCGCGGCGAAGCGGTAACTGTGCAGGCAATAGCACCCGAAGTTTTTGATGGTGTTGATGTTGCGCTATTTGATGTGCCAGATGAAATCTCAGCACAATGGGCGCCAATTGCAGCAGCTAGAGGAGCTATTGCAGTTGATAACTCTGGCGCTTTTCGAATGGATCCAGAGGTTCCACTGGTAGTGCCAGAAGTGAATGCTGAAGATGCCAAACTTCGACCAAAAGGAATTATTAGTAATCCAAACTGCACTACCCTTTCGATGATTGTGGTAGTTGGTGCGCTGCACCGCAAATATGGTGTTGCTGAATTAATTGTTTCTTCATACCAAGCAGCATCAGGAGCTGGACAAGCTGGAATTGATGCTTTGCAAGATCAAATCAAACTTGTTGCTGGTACCCAAGTTGGTAGCAAGCCTGGTGATTCTCGGGAAGTGATTACGGATCTTGGTCCATTCCCTGCTCCGCTTGCCTTAAATGTGGTGCCATGGGCTGGTAGCTTAAAAAATGATGGCTACACGTCTGAAGAATTGAAAGTAAGAAATGAATCACGAAAAATTTTAGGTATTGCTGATTTGAAAGTAACTGCAACTTGTGTTCGAGTGCCAGTTATAACAACTCACAGCCTAACTGTGGTTGCTAGATTTGATAATCCAGTTGACGTTAATGCTGCACGTGAGTCATTACGAAATAGTGAAGGCATAGTTGTTGTTGATGATCCAGAAAATTTGCAGTTTCCAACTCCAGCAGATGTAGTTGGAACTGATCCAACCTGGGTTGGTCGAATTAGAGCAAGTTTGGACGATCCAAATACACTAACATTTTTTGTTTGTGGAGATAACTTACGCAAAGGTGCCGCACTTAATACTGCGCAGATTGCCGAGTTAGTTGCTAAAGAATTTAATTAGTCTTACCGGCTAAATAATTCTGCGCAGTTTCAACCGCGGTTTGGGCATCTACTACGGTGATCACAAATGAACGGCCATTATTTTTAATAATCCGAATTGCCGGACCACTTTTAACAATATGACCCCAACCAATTTTTGGGTTATACCGAAAACCCCAACCCCAGATCCAGCCTTTAGCGTTATATAGCTGCACATCTTTAATCTGGTGCCAGCGATATTTGCGCAGCGCTCGTCGATGCAATCTTGGCTGCCAGGCGATGTAATCACCATCAATTACAACTTTATTAGCCGAAAGCACAATGATTGCAGCGAGCACCTGTGATGCAATAATGCAAGCCACACCTGCAACCACGCTCTCTAGATCAACGCTGTCAGTGCCGATGCCAGCAGTAATTAACAGCACCACACCTGCAGCAAGTGAGCTAAGAATTAGCAGATTTCCAACTACAAACTGCCAATCAGATTTAATTCCACCTTCCCAACGCATTACTGACGCTGGTCGTCGAACTAATCCATGCTGTCCCATTTTACTCCTGCATCTTGATTGGCTGGACAGGATTTTCTCCTATCAACCATAAAATCCTACTGCGCTGCCAATCTCAAGGCGCCAAACCTCTAGCTTGGTTTGCGCTAGATATGAATATGGCAGCAATATTGATATCTGGACAAAGTAGTCTTACCCAATGCTTGATCCCAAATTACTGCGTGAGACCCCAGAGCTTGTTAAGGCTTCGCAGCGTGCCCGCGGCGCTGATGAGGGTTTAGTTGATGCTTGGCATGCTGCCGATAGTAATTGGCGCAGCTTGAACACCAAATATGACTTGATTCGAGCTGAGCAGAAAAATTTAAGTAAAGCAATTGGTCCGCTGCAAGGAAAACTTAAAGGCGGCGATAGCGCTGTGCAGGATGAATTAGCTCAGTTGATGCAAAAAGCTACAGCGCTAGCTGATGAACTAACTCAGCTAGCAGTAGATCGAGATGCTGCTGAGGCTGCAGCTAATAAAATCATGGGTGGTTTTGCCAATATTGTTGATGCCGATGCCCCAGTCGGTGGGGAAGATGATTTTAAAATTATTGAGACCATTGGAACTCCGCGCGACTTTAAAGCTGCCGGTTTTGAACCAAAAGATCATATTGAGCTAGGTGAATTACTTGGAGCGATAGATATTGAGCGTGGTGCCAAAGTGTCAGGCTCTCGGTTTTATTATCTAACTGGTGTTGGCGCGCTGTTGGAACTTGCGTTGGTTCGAATGGCTATGGATTTTGCAACTAAATGGGGCTTTACTGCTGTTATTCCGCCAGCTCTGGTTCGACCACAGGCCATGGAAGGCACTGGATTTTTAGGACAAGCTGCAGTTGATGTTTATCACTTGCCGGCAGATGATTTGTATTTGGTTGGCACATCTGAAGTGCCACTAGCGGCATTTCATATGGATGAAATTTTAGATGGTAGAGATTTGCCACTTCGGTATGCTGGATTTTCACCATGTTTTAGGCGTGAAGCTGGATCACATGGCAAAGACACCAAGGGAATTATTCGTGTGCATTGGTTTGATAAAGTTGAATTATTTGCTTTTTGTGATCCAAAAGATGCAGCAGCTGAGCATGCTAAATTTTTAGAATTCGAGAAAGAATTTTTAACTGCTTTAGAACTGCCATTTCGAGTGCTTGATATCGCAACGGGTGATTTGGGAATGAGCGCGATTCGCAAGTTTGATTGTGAAGCTTGGATACCATCACAGTCAGCCTATCGTGAGGTTACTTCTACAAGTAATTGCACAACATTTCAATCACGGCGCTTGCGAATTCGCTCTAAAGTATCAGAAGGTGCAGAGTACGTTTCAACACTTAATGGCACTTTAATGGCATCTACTAGAACAATTGTGGCGCTGCTAGAAAATCATCAACAGGCTGATGGTTCAGTTAAAGTTCCTAAAGCCTTAATTCCACATCTTGGAATGGAAGTGCTAACTCCTGTTGCAAAGCGCATATGACAATTAAATTGTTTGCAACCGATTTAGATGGCACATTGCTTCGCCCTGATCATTCAGTTAGTGACTTTACTCGCGAGACTATTCAGCGAGCAACTGCCGCTGGTATAAAAGTTGTATTTGCAACTGGACGACCAACCAGATGGTTACCAACAGTTATTGAAGAAACTATGCATGCTGATTTAATTATTGCAGCAAATGGCAGCATATTAATTGATGCTGCAACTAGAGAAGTTTTAGAGTTTAGTGAAATTGATAGAGCAACTGTTACACAAACTGTTGAGCTGCTTCGAGCAAAAGTTCCAAATTCACTTTTTGCAGTTGAAGTGCTATTTGAGGGTGAAGCTAAGTGGTCACATTTAGAAGGGTACCGACGAGAGCCTGGATTTGAAGAGCGCTTGCGTGATCCAAAAGCAAGTGAATATAAATCAATTGAAGAGTGGATAAAACATCCAGAGCCAATTGTGAAAATATTATTGCGAGTTGTAAACCCCACTTTGCATGTTGATGAACAAATTTCGCTAATCGAAGATGATTTAAGCGATCTAGTTGAAGTAACAACAACTGGAAGTCATGATTTTTTAATTGAGATGTCACCTAGAGGAATTAATAAAGGTGCAACACTCGCCAAACTTGCGCACTCAATGGGATTAACCGCAGCGCAGGTAGCAGCTGTTGGAGATATGCCAAATGACCTATCCATGCTCGAATGGGCTGGCAGCTCCGCCACAATTTCAGGTGGTCACCCAGCTGCCGCTGCAATAGCCGATCGCATCTTGCCAAAGCCAGCAGAGGATGGCGTTGCCCACTGGTTGAGCGAGATACTGAATCAACAGGCAGAATAGGAACCTGCAAAGGAACCAAAATGAGTAAAAAAGTAGCAATTATTGAAGGAATGACCTGCGGTCACTGTGAAGGTGCCGTGACTAAAAGCCTAACTGAGCTTGGCAATTTAACTGATATCCAAGTTAGCTCAGATGCTGGCACAGCACAATTTATCGGCGAGGTGACTGAACAAGATCTTGCAGCCGCCATTGATGATGCTGGCTATCGCCTAGTTTCACTTTCAAATGAGTAAGACATTTGAAGCTGAAGTAGCAATAGGTGGCATGACCTGCACCGCATGCGCTAATCGTGTGGAGAAACAATTAAATAAAATTCCTGGGATTCAAGCTTATGTTGATTTTGCAACTGAAACTGCTCATCTAAATTCAAGTAATCAAATTGATCTAACTGAAATTTCCCAAGTTATTTCTAAAACTGGTTATGATGCTTTGATAAATACAGCTGGGCAAAATGAGACTGCCAAACTTAAAACCCGAGTAATAATTTCTGCGGTATTAAGTTTTATTGTTGCAGTTTTATCTATGGTGCCATCAGCACAGTTTGATTATTGGCAATGGGTAGCTATGGCGCTTGCAACCCCAGTTGTGTTCTGGGGAGCAGCTCCGCTGCATAAAGCAGCGCTCGTAAATTTAAAACATAAAACTACCACTATGGATACGTTAGTTTCACTTGGTGTATTAGTTTCATATTTTTGGAGCGCTTGGCAAATTGTGCTTGGTGATGCTGGAGCTGCAAGTTATCGAATGATGTTTAAGTTATTTAGCTCTGCACATGATATGCCTGAAATATATTTTGAAGTAGCAGCTGTAGTTCCAACTGTAGTTTTGTTTGGTAGATGGTTAGAAGTGCGGGCGCGAAGATCAGCAACTGATGCTGTTAAAGCATTACTTGCAACTGTTCCAGAAAAAACTTTAATACGTAAAGATGGCGCTGATATTGAAATTAAAACTTCCGAAGTTAAAGTGGGAGATTTGGTTGTAGTTCGCTCTGGTGAACGATTTGCAGTTGATGGCAAAACTGTAGAAGGAATTGGATCTGTAGATGCTGCTGCAATTACTGGGGAATCGCTACCAATTGATGTTTCAATTGGTGATGCCATTTCAGCTGGCACGGTTAATTTAGGAGCGGTGTTAATTATTAGTGCTGCTTCAACTGGAGATTCAAGTCGCATTGCGCTGATTGCAAAATTAGTTCGAGAAGCAACTAGTCAAAAAACCAAAATAGCTCAATTAACAGATCGAATTTCTGCAGTATTTGTACCCGCAATTATTTTATTTGCGATCTCTACGTTTTTTGCGTGGTATTTCATCACTGGCAACACCCAAGCTGCCATAACTGCAGCAGTTGCGGTGTTGGTAATTGCTTGCCCTTGTGCGCTGGGTATTGCCGTTCCAATTAGCTTGGTAGTGGCGGCATCAATTGGCGCTAAAGCAGGCGCCATTATTCGAAATCCAGATTCTCTAAATCAACTAGCTGACTTATCGGCAGTTGTGCTTGATAAAACTGGCACATTAACCAGTAACCAGATGGTGGTAACAGATGTAATTGCCATTGGGATGAATTCGCCGCAAGAAGTGCTAGCTGTAGCTGCTGCTGTTGAGCGCGGCAGCACGCATCCAATTGCCCGAGCAATTGCTGCGGCTGATTTAAGTATGCAGGCTAGCAAAATCAAGGAAACGCCAGGTGTTGGTATTTATGGTGTTGTTAAAGATACTGATGTTTTTGTTGGTAACCCAATCAAAGCTGAACTTGCAATGAGTGATGATTTACTTGCTGGTTATGAAAAACTTAAACTGCAAGGAGTTGTTGTAGCGGTAAGTTGGGCTGGATATATAAATGGCTTTGTAGTAATTTCAGATTCGCTTCGTCCAACATCTGCCGCTGCAATTGCAGAGCTTAAAGACCTAAATTTGAAAACTATCTTGCTCTCTGGCGATAGCGAGCAGGCAGTTAAGGCAATTTCAGGTTCGTTGCAATTAGATCAGGCGCATTGGTCAGTTACACCTGAACAAAAAAATGAAATGGTCAATAAATTGCGTGAGACTGAAGTTGTTGCCATGGTGGGCGATGGCATTAACGACACTGCTGCTTTGGCAAGTGCTGATATTGGAATTGCAATGGGCACTGGAACGCACGCTGCCCAATCAGCATCTGATCTCACCATTATTGGCGATGATCCTAAGTTAATCCCATTTGCAATTCGATTGGCGCATCGCACCAGAAGAACAATTAGACAAAATTTATTTTGGGCTTTTATTTACAATTTGGTTTTAATTCCAGTTGCAGCAGCTGGCATGCTAAATCCAGTTCTAGCTGGTTCTGCTATGGCTTTTTCAAGCATTACTGTAGTTTTAAATTCACTTCGAATGCGAAATTTTAATTAGTAATCGCCATTTCGAATTTGTTCTAACCAACGCTCTGCATCTAAATGTTCAGAGTCTGTGGTGCCAGGTTTAGTAATTGTGGCAACTTTGTCATGGCGTGGATAGCTACCCAAAAACCGCACATCTGCACAAACTCGATGTAGCCCCATCAAGGCTTCACCAACGCGAGCTTCGTTGATGTGTCCAATTAAATCAACTGAAAAGGTGTAATCCCCCATTGATTTTCTGGTTGGTCTAGATTCAATTCGAGATAAATCAACTCCGCGCACTGCAAATTCAGTCAGAATTTCTAGTAGCGCACCTGGATGATTTTCTTTCATATAAAGCACTAGTGAAGTTTTATCAGCACCAGTTACTGGATTTATATTTCCTGGTTTTGAAACCGAGATGAATCTAGTTGTGGCTTCACGGTTATCACCAATATCATCAACAAGCACCCGCAATGAATGAATCTCAGCTGCTCTGCTTGATGCAATTACAGCATCAATTCGACCTTCACCTGCTGAAAGCATTGCGGCGGCCTCAGCTGTTGAGCTTGCATGCAGAACATTTGCTGCCGGTAAGTGCTTTGCTAACCATTCGCGGCATTGCGCATGAGCATGAGGATGAGTTGATACTTGTCTAATTTCATCTAACTGAATCTGGGTGCGACTAAGCAGTGCAAATCGAACCGGGATCACTACTTCTTGGGTTATAACTAATGGATCTCCGCTTGCAAGAGAATCTAGCGTTGCCGAAACTGATCCTTCAACCGAATTTTCAATTGGCACCACAGCTGCTTTTACTCGATCTCGGCGCACGGCATCTAGGGCTTGATCAACCGTTGGATACGGATACAGCGTTTTGCCATTAGCAACTGTTAGTGCTGCTGCTTCTGAAAACGTGCCTTGCGGTCCTAGGTATCCCAGTGACATTTATCCCCCTTGCGATGCCTAGCGTACTCAATTGCCTGCAATTACTAGCTTGCGGCAAGCCGAGCGATGGTTTGATTAGTTGCAGCTGGATTATCTGTAATTATCACATCTACCTTGTATTTCAAGCACAGTTCAATTTGCTCAGGGGTATTAACAGTCCAAACAAAAACCTGAATACCATTTGATCTTGCTTGCTCAACTAACTCTGGATTTGTTCGCAGCAGATGAATACCCAGCCCCCAGGCATTGCTACCAACAAAATTACTTAACTTATCCAGCGCAGGAAGTTTTTTGGCTAGCAAAAATACCGTATATAAATCAGGATCAATACTTCTTGCTCGGCGTAATGCTGGAATTGAAAATGACATCAGCGCAGCTCTAGGTTTAGTTGAATCATGATTATCAAGGCCAAATTTTTTAATAGCTGCAATCGTTGCAGCTTCTAACTTGATGCCGTTTGCACTTATATGTTTAGTTTCAATCAACATTATTGGAGCAGTTGATTGCGCTGCAACAAACTCCAAAAGCTCACTTAGGGTTAACATTGAACACCATTGCTCGATTGTGAATTCAGTTGGTAGTTCACCAAACCAAGTTCCGTAATCGAGTCTTTTAAGTTCAGCTAAGGTTTTTGCGCCTAATCGACCAAAGCCGTTGCTGGTTCGGTTTAAATTAGTATCATGAAAACATACCGGTTGCAGATCTTTGGTTAATTGCACATCACATTCATAACCATCAGCTAAATCTTGTCTGGCTTTTAAATATGCCGCCATCGTCATTTCTGGCGCAAGCGAGCTGGCACCGCGGTGTGCGATTACTAGCGGCCGCTGCTGCCCTAGAAATGTGCTCACTGGCGCATTATTGTCGTTTTGATGCAAATAATTCAGTTAAATGGAAAATATTTTATTTGAGCAACTGCAAGATGCGCTATTTAAGCTTCCTTAAACCATAAAATTGGTAATTAGTTACAACTCTGCCGCACCTTGGCTGATTTTGCAATTATTGATTACCAACTTTGGTCGCGCAGGCAGTTGAATCCATATTTGGTCAGAAGCTGCATGAATAGCGCAGTTTGCTCATAGCTGGCTGCGGGTATATTGCTGCCAAAATCCAATTGTGGAGTGCTGTTCGGCGGCTCGGGTTCGTGGAATAAGAAAAGTAGGGCAAACTACTCCTATGTCAGATGCAATGGATGCGTTATTGGTGGGGCGAATTGGGCTGCTGGTGCGCATTCAATCCCACCCTGGAAAGCGCTTAGCTTTAATAGATACTTTAAATGATTATTGCGAAAACTTAGATCAAGAGCCTGGCACTGAAGCTTTTATGATTGCGCTTGATCCAGGTGATGAAGATGTGATTTGGCTATATGAATGGTTTACAGATCAAGAAGCACTTGATGCGCATCGCAGCAGCGATGCATTTGCTGATCTGATGCAACGCATGCCTGAGCTAATTGCAGTGCCACCAGGTGTGCTGCCAATTAATCCGCTCCGAGTTAGATTAGCTCGGCAACCTTTAGAGCAATCTCTGTAACAGCAGCGCAATAACGGTAGGAGTGTGGTGGGGCTATTAGATCAATTTGAGCAACGTTTAGATGATTTGCTCAACGGCGCACTAACTGCAGCTTTTGATGATGAAGTTCAACCTGTTGAAATTATTGCTGCGGTTACCCGCGAGATGGATGAGCACCTACAAGAACTAAGTAGTGGCAGGTTGATTGCACCAAATCACTTTATTGTGGATTTAGCTAAACACGATTATTCTCGAATGCAAGATCATTTAAAAACATTAGAAATCGAGTTTGCACAGTTAGCAACTCAACATGCAAGTTTTCAAAATTACACTTTAACAGGTGATGTTGTAATAACAGTAATGCAAGATAAAGAACTTGAAGCAGGAGTATTCCGAATTAGTTTTGAGCAAATTGCCACAAGTACCAGCTCAACAACCGCTATACCTCAAGATAACGGGCATAGCATCACAATAAGAGGTGTAACCCATCTGTTGGGTAAGCCAATTAATCGAATTGGTAGATCTATTGATGCAGATATTGTGATTAACGATCCTGCAATTTCACGAATTCATGCTGAGATCACAATTGGCACTGAAGTTATTTTGCGTGATTTGAACTCCACAAATGGAGTTTGGCTAAATGGCGAGCGAATTTCAGAAGTTGAATTAAAAAATTCCGCTACATTTAATCTTGGCAGCATTGAAGTTGAATATAAATGACTGATTTAGTAGTAACACTGCTGCGATTTGGGTTTTTAGCTCTGCTTTGGTTTGCAGTGATCAAATTGTTTTTAGTGCTGAGATCAGATTTATTAGGAGTTAGCGGTGGGATTTATGGTGCAATTAAACCCAAGCGAGTTGAGCTAGAACCTCGCGAATTAGTTGTTGTGGAGGGACCAGCAGCTGGCAGCAGTGTGATGATTGCTAAGCGGCCAATTACAGTTGGTCGGGCAAGTATTTGTGACTTGGCACTTGCTGATGACTTTATTTCAAGTCGACACCTACGAATTAGCGTGCAAGCCAATGGTTATGTGGTTGAGGATTTAGGCTCTACCAATGGCACCTGGGTTGAGGGTGAGCGGTTACTTGATCCAGTTTTAATAAAACCAGGAGTTCGCATCAAAATGGGGCGAAATACCTTAACTATTCGTAAGGTTGAGGCATGAGTCTGAGATTTCTAGCCGTCGGCTCCAGTGACCCTGGAGTAGTGCGAAGCCATAACGAAGATTCTGGACTTATCTCGCCGCGACTATTAGCAGTTGCAGATGGCATGGGTGGCCATGCTGCCGGTGAAATTGCTAGCACCACAATTATTCGTGAGCTAGCAGCAGTTGCTGTTAAAGGAAATCTTGGTGATAACAATTTAGTTCGCGCAATTGAGCGCACCAAAGTTGCGTTAGCCGATTTATCGCGATCAGATCAAACTAGAGCCGGACTTGGAACAACTGTAAGCGCCGTATCAGTTAATGGAAATAATATTTTAGTTGTGCATGTTGGCGATTCACGGGTTTATAGATATCACAATGGCGCACTGCTGCTGCTAACTCGAGATCATACTTATGTGCAGACGCTGCTTGATGGTGGTGAAATATCAGAAGCTGAAGCAAAAATACATCCAAAGCGTTCACTACTAACTCAAGCAGTTGATGCACAAAGCAATATCAGTCCTGATGTTATTGAAGTTGAGGTAGAGCCAGGAGATCGAATCTTGGTTTGTAGTGATGGCTTAAGTGGTGTTGTTGAACCTGACGTTATGTTGCGCGCTTTGCTAAAGGATCGAGATAGCGCAGTTAGTGATTTAGTAGCAGCGGCTCAAGCTGCTGGTGCGCCAGATAATGTAACCGTCATTGTGGCTGATGTGGTTGCTACAACTCAAGCTGCAGATGCTCGTGGGGTAACAGTGATCGGTGCTGCTGCTGAAGGTGCGCCAACTGTAAAAGTGCCGCGGCATATTGGGTTTAATCCATTTGTGGTGGGATTGGTTGGTTTATTACTTATTGGTCTAGTTAGTTTTGGCGCACAGCGTTGGTGGGCGGGCCAGTGGCAGGTTGCTAGCAGCGCGGGTGTTGTTGTAGTTAATCAAGGGATCTCGCAAGAAATTTTTGGATTGCGGCTATATCGAACATCGCTAGTTTCAAAAATTCCCGCTACAAGTCTGCCGCTATTTGAACAACAGCAATTAGCTCGTGGTGTAATTGTGGAATCACTTGAGCAAGCCCAACAAACACTGCAACAACTGGCGCAGCGCTCCAGTACTTGCGCTAGTGACCCAAATAGTTGCCTGCCGTAATTATGCGCCGCACTGAACAACGGTTATTGATTTTAACTTCGCTTGTTAACTTGGCATCATTTTTAATTATTGATTTATCTGCTCGTGGTTATTTCTCAGTCATTGGTTTTGTAATACCGCTTGCATTAGCAGGTATATTTTTTGGTTTTCATTTTATTTTAGTCAAATATCGTCCAGCAGCAGATCAATTACTGCTACCAGCAGCTGCGATTTTAACTGCGCTTGGAGTTGCAATGATTTATCGCCTGACAGGTGGTACGGGAGCGCTTCAGCAAACAATTTGGGTTTTTATCAGTTTAATTGCAGCTGCAGTTATTTTAATAAAATTACCTAACACCAGAGTGCTGCTGCGAACCCCGTTAGTTTTTATGTTAGCTGGATTGTTGCTGTTAGCTGCACCATTTTTACCAGTTATTGGGGCCACAATTAATGGTGCGACATTGTGGTTACGAGTTGGTCCGCTAAGTTTGCAGCCAGCTGAATTTGCAAAAGTTGTTTTAATTATTGGTTTTGCTGGGTATTTAGCCAAGCACCAATCCCAGCTCACCTTTATTCAGCGCAAGATTTTAGGAATCGAGCTACCTAGAGCAAAAGATATTCTGCCGTTGTTAATTGTTTGGGCAGTCTCGCTGATTATTTTGGTTGGACAGCGAGATCTTGGTACATCACTGTTATTTTTTGCAAGCGCTGTATTGCTGCTTTATATCACCACAGCTAGAAGTAGCTGGCTAGTTATTGGTTTTGTGCTGCTTATTCTTGGTGGTGCTGCAGCAACTGCGATATTTGATCATGTGCAGCAACGATTTAATATTTGGCTTGATCCGTTTGCAGATGTAGCAGGTAGCGGATTTCAAGTAGTGCAGGCAATTTATGGGTTTGCCGCTGGCGGCATTTTTGGTACTGGATTAGGAAAAGGAAATTCTAATTTAGTTCCATATGCTGAATCTGATTTTATCTTTGCAGCTATTGCTGAAGAGCTAGGTTTAGTTGGCGCTGCTGCTGTAATTTTGCTTTATGGCTTAGTTATTACTAAAGCTATTAAAACTGCAGCTGTTGGGCGCAGCCCAGGAAATTCATTAATTGCAAGCGGTATAGCAATTTTTATGTTCTTACAAGTTTTAATCACAGTTGGTGGCGTAAGTGGGGCGTTACCAATTACCGGGCTAACTACTATTTTCCTGAGCGCTGGCGGTTCATCTTTGGTTGCAAGTTGGATATTAATAGCGATTTTGTTTGTATTGCAAGATCAAGACCATGCCCTTTCAAATATCACCACACCACTTAGTGATGATCAAACTCGGGCGATTAAATTATGAAGCCTCAGTTGAATAAATTAGCTATTGGGTTTGGTGCTGTTTTCTTGCTTTTGTTTGCAAATCTCACCTATTTACAAGTGTTTGAAGCAAATAGTTTAAATAATCGCGCCGATAATAAGCGAAGTTTATTTAAACAATACGACATTGATCGCGGCGCAATTATTGTTTCTGGTCAACCAGTTGCATATTCGGTTGAAACGGATGGTCGATTTAAATTTGAACGTCGATATGTTTCACCAGCTTTTACTCATCCAGTTGGTTATTTATCCTCGATTTATGGTGCAGCAGGTGTTGAGCAAGCTGAAAATTTATTACTTGCTGGAACCGCTGATTCGCTTGTAGTTGATCGATTTAGGCAATTACTTGATGGTGGCGCTCGTCGTGGTGGTTCAGTTGCATTAACTCTTGATAGCTCAGCGCAGTTACTGGCTTATCAGCTGCTTGGCAATCGTGAAGGTGCAGTTGTTGCGATAGAACCGCGCAGTGGCAAGATATTAATTAGCGCATCTTCCCCAAGTTTTGATGCTAATTTATTAGCAACTACAAATGCTCAAACGATGCAACAAAGTTGGAGCAGATTAATTGCTGATAAAACAAACCCACTTTTAAATCGAGCTTATCGCGAAACTTGGGCACCAGGCTCAGTTTTTAAACTAATCACAGCAGCAGCTGCATTGGAATCTGGCAGATATACCGAAACTACTAAAATTCCAGCTCCTGCAACTTATAAAATTCCGGGCACAAAAAATACAATTTCAAATTGGCAGAACGCACCTTGTAGTGCAAGTGGTGAAGTTACGCTGCAAGAAGCAATTGCGGTTTCATGTAATACTGCATTTGCGCGATTAGGTGTTGAATTAGGCAGTAAGCAAATATCAAAAGTAGCTGCTGCATTTGGGTTTGGTAGCAATTTTGATTTACCAGGTAGTGTTGTTAAGAGTTTGGTTCCTGAAACAACTGACGCTGCTCAAAATGCATTAATTGCAATTGGTCAGTTTGATGTCAGAGTCACTGCACTTCAGATGGCATTAGTAACTGCTGCAATTGCAAATGAAGGTGTGGTTATGCAGCCAAAGTTAATAAGTGAAACATTTGCACCAGATTTAACTTTGCTTAAGTCTTTAGATTCAAATGTTTATAACCGCGCCATCAAGCCAACAACTGCAGCTGCGCTAAATCAGATGATGCAGGCTGTGGTTGAGCTTGGAACTGGCAGTAATGCTCGAATCGCTGGGGTAAAGGTGGCTGGTAAAACTGGGACTGCTGAAACTCAATCGGGAGCTGCCCCACATGCCTGGTTTGTGGCATTTGCCCCAGCTGATGCGCCAAAAGTTGCCATTGTGGTGATGCTGGCAGGTGGCGGCGCCACAGATCAGCCAGCTGGATCCCAGATATCTGGAAATCAACTTGCCGCACCAATAGCCCAGCGCCTGCTGGTAGAACTACTTGGGCGCAAATAGGGCAAGATTGGCAATGAAAATCAAAGGGGTACTCAAGTGACCGATCAGCCACGCTTATTAGGTGGGCGCTATCAACTTGGCGCGATCATCGGTCGCGGTGGTATGGCCGATGTAATTGAGGCCAGTGATATTCGATTGGGTCGCAAGGTTGCAATTAAATTAATGCGCCGCGAACTTGCGTCTGATCCGCTATTTCTAGCTCGATTCCGACGCGAAGCTCAAGCTGCTGCTGGTTTAAATCACCCAACAATTGTGGCGGTTTATGACTCTGGTGAAGATTTTGTTGGTAGCGGAACTGAAGCTACTTCGCTGCCTTACATTGTGATGGAGCTTGTTGAAGGACAAACTCTGCGGGACATTTTGCGTAGCGGAAATGGTTTTACAGCTGAACGCGCATTACAAGTTGCTCGTGATGTTTTAACTGCACTTGATTACAGCCATCGCAATGGCATTGTGCATCGCGATATCAAACCAGCAAATGTGATGATCACGAAAAATGGTGCAATCAAGGTGATGGATTTTGGTATTGCTCGGGCGATGTCAGATTCTGGAAATACGCTAACGGCTTCTCAAACTGTTATGGGAACAGCGCAATATCTTTCACCTGAACAAGCTCGTGGTGCTGAAGCTGACACGCGAAGTGATATTTATTCACTTGGATGTTTGTTATATGAAATGCTAACTGGCAAGCCCCCTTTTACTGGTGAATCTGCTGTTGCAATTGCATACCAACATGTCAGCGGCCTTGTTATCCCACCAAGTGAGCTGAACTCAGAGCTTAATCAAAGTGTTGATGCTTTAGTGCAGATGGCGCTAGCTAAAGATGCAGCTGAGCGTTATCAAAGCGCTAGTGAGATGCGAGCTGATATTGATCGCGCTCTAGCTGGCGATCGAGTAACTGCAATATTGCCAACTGTGCCATTTAATTCCAGAGCCGCTAACGTTACGCCTGTGGCTACTAAGAAAAAAATTAATCCATGGGTCTGGGTGCTTAGCGCAGTTGGTGTGATTTTAACTTCTGCTTTAGCTGTTTGGATTTATGGCTCAACACTTAATCCGGGTGGCGCTAATAAAGTAGAAGTGCCAGATCTAGCTGGCTTAAGTGCTGAAGCAGCAATTACAGTGCTTAGTGATTATGACTTAGTGCTTGGAAGTATTTCACCAGAGGATTCAGATCGCCCAGCCAACACCATTATTGGACAAAATCCAGGTAGCGGTGCTCGAGTTGATGAAGGTAGCGCAGTTAATATCGTGATCTCTGGTGGTGCAACTCAAATTATTGTGCCAACCCTAGCTGGACTTGTTAGTGCTGAAGATGCTAGACGAGTTTTAGCTTCTGTTAATTTACAGCTAGGCAACATTACTTCGGTAGATAATGATCAACCTGAAGGTTATGTAGTTTCATCTAATCCACCTGCTAGCACAACAGTTGCCGTTGGCACTCGAGTATCAATTGAGATTTCAAATGGTTTTGGTGTCGTGCCTGCGCTAGAAGGATTGCCAGAAGCTCAAGCTAGAAGCGACCTTGGGGCTGCGGGGTATCAGGTTGTGGTTGTGAATCAACCAGCTGCAACTGCGCTGCCAGGTACGGTTTTAGCGCAATCTCCAGCTGCTGGAACTAGATTGAAAATAGGTTCGCGAGTATCAATTACAGTTGCGATAGCTGGCGAGGTTGTACCAGAGCCACCGGCGCCTGTCCAAGCGCCTTAATTTTCAGCAACTGCATTTAGTGAATTTGCTCGCTCTGGAGCTGATAAATCACCAGTTCGCACTAACCAATTTGCAAACATCATGTGGCCGTGTTCTGTTAAAACACTCTCTGGATGAAATTGCACGCCTTCTACATCTAATTTAGTGTGACGCATTCCCATTACTAGATCATTTTCAGTCCAAGCAGTTATCTGCAGCTCCGCTGGCACAGTATCTCTTTTTACAGCTAATGAGTGATATCGCGTTGCTTTAAATGGTGAAGGTAAATTAGCAAAAACACCTTGTTGTTCGTGGTAAATATCTGAAGTTTTTCCATGTAGCAGTTCAGCTGCTCGATCTACTTTTGCGCCACCAGCAACTGCTATTGCTTGTAATCCTAAACAAACACCAAAAACTGGAATTTTATCTGCCACACCATGGATAATTGAGATACATGCACCGGCATCTTCTGGCGTGCCAGGTCCTGGTGAGAGCAGCACACCGTCATATTTCAAAGCTGTAGCTGCGCTAACTTCATCGTTACGTAGCACTTCAACATCAGCGCCGAGTTGCGCTAAATATTGCACAATGTTGTAAACAAAAGAATCATAGTTATCAATAACTAAAATTTTGCTCACGAGTTCTCCAGCATTTTAGTTTTGCGATTAAGCGTTATTCTACCTGTGTAAGCTGGCGCCACAATCTCTGATTCCCTTGAAACTTCATAACCCAATCGATATAACTGAACATACTGTCGATAAAGTTTGAGTCCATTCTCAGTTTCAATTGCGGCAAGTAATCGATCTTGATCGCCAATGCCTTGAATCACAAATGGAGGTGAAAAAACTTGATCTTCAACGAGTAAGGTGTTTCCAACGCAAAGAATTGTTGAGTTAACGCCAATTCTGATTCCCATAACTAATACTGCTTCAGCGCCACCGCGCCACATGGCATTTATCGCTGCGAGCACATCTTGTTCGTGAACAATTAGATCATCTGGAACAGCGCCTGGTGGAATTGGGTCGCCAACATTTCTGGGCGCATCTTGCATAACAATTCTTACACCAGGTCCAGTTACTTGTTTCTGATCAACTGAGATTGCTAGTGATTCTACTTTTGCGCGCAGCGATCGCACTCGATCTGAAGCAGGTCCTGTTGATGCTTCTTGAATCTGACGTAACAAAATTTGTTCGCGATTTGAGTATTGCTCTACTGTTTTTACTTTTTCCAGAATTAATTCTCTTAACTCGCTGGCATTCGAATCTCTAAAGTCACCTGATATTTGGGCATGGGAAGCTACTGAGACCAATACAAAACCAATTAGTCCAAAGACCAGGAGTCGCGCAACCATTCTCCTAGCGTAGAGATACGCTACGGTTTGGTCGATCGATGGAGGGTGTTATGGCAGAAGATTCAGCAGGTACTCATAAGGCAAAGCCAGTAAAACTGGATTCCCCAAGATGGTTGGCCCCAGCCATGATTGTTTTCTTTATTCTGGGCCTAATCTGGATTGTTACTTATTACTTAGCTGGTAATTCAGTTCCGCTGATGCGAGATCTGCCAGCGTTGGGAAATATTGGGATTGGATTTGCATTTATCTCAGTTGGTTTCTTCTTCGCCACCAGATGGAAATAATTACACGCTTGTAATTCCTCCACACTTGTGGAGATCCTGTGGATAACTAGCTAAAAACCGAACTGTCTAAGCAGCTCCTCGGTTCTAGCCGCTACGGCTTGCTGTAATAAGGCAAATATCCCCAGCACCCCAGTAATCGCCAGCAACCTACCGGTGAGGTCGGGCTTGCGAGCTAGGAACCAAGCCAGCGCAGCTCCAGTTACCAGCCCACCTAAATGTGCCCGCCAATCCACGCTTGGCACCACAAAACCAATTCCAATATTGATCGCAATCAGCACCGCGACCTGCCCTACATCTTGGCGCAGCTTGGAACCCACCACTAAAAATGCTCCCATCAAACCAAACACCGCGCCTGACGCGCCAACTGAGAATGAACCTGGGTCTGAAAACCAATAAGAAGCAGTTGAGCCACCAATTAGTGAAACTAAATAAAGTGAAGTGAACTTTAAATGCCCCAGTATTTCTTCTAATTCACTGCCTAATAACCACAATACATACATATTGAAAAGCAGATGCAGGAAGGAGCCGTGCAAAAACCCTGCTGTAATTAGTCGCCAAACCTCACCATTAAATGCAACTGCAGGTGGATGTAAACCAAAATCAAAAGCAAATTCATTAACCTGACCATTTAGCCAAGAGTATAAAAAAATAGATGTATTCAAAAGCACAATCAGCTGCACTATGGCAGTTGATTGTGGCCTTCGCTTTACAAATTTAACCACAATTAACTTATGGTTACGTGAGTTAATAAAATTTCAGTTAATGGTCGATCTTGGGCATTAGTTGCTGCTGCACCGATTGCATCAACAACATCTCGGCTTGCTTGATCTGCCACTTCACCAAAAATGGTGTGCTTATTGTTTAACCAATTTGTTGCCGCAACCGTGATAAAGAATTGTGAACCATTAGTTCCTGGCCCAGCATTTGCCATTGCCAATAAATATGGTCGATCAAAAACTAACTCTGAATGAAATTCATCAGCAAATTTATAACCAGGTCCACCTGTTCCATTTCCAAGTGGGTCGCCACCTTGAATCATAAATCCAGCGATCACTCGGTGAAATGGCACATCTTTATAAAGTGGACCAGATTGTTTCTCACCAGTTCGCGGGTTACTCCACTCCTGTGAACCATCCGCTAAACCAATAAAGTTCTTAACGGTCTTTGGCGCGTGATTACCAAAAAGATTTATCGTGATATCACCAAGGGTGGTGTGAAAAACTGCAGTTTGAGTATGCATTTAATTCCTATCGGTCAGATGGCCTAATTGTAGGGGTTTAGTGATTAACTAAATAATCGGTATTTGCCAGTAACCCTTACTTT
>JAURFT010000069.1 GCA_030834185.1 Candidatus Nanopelagicales bacterium | reverse complement strand
TCATTAGAGACGTAACCCATATAGATATTTCAAGCCAAGCCACTTCCAAAGGTGATTTTAGACACTTTATGGAAAAAGAAATCTATGAGCAGCCCGAAGCAGTGTCAAACACCATAGATGG
This sequence comes from Candidatus Nanopelagicales bacterium, assembly GCA_030834185.1. Classification (GTDB taxonomy): domain Bacteria; phylum Actinomycetota; class Actinomycetes; order S36-B12; family UBA5976; genus AcAMD-5. Next base: position 1,971 of record JAURFT010000069.1, on the reverse strand, counting down.
AAGAATTGGCGGTGAAGATGTTTTTGTTGCTCGTTTTAAAGCTGCTTCACAGGAGGTAAGAGTTGCAGCTGTGCACACTGCCAGAATGCGCGCAATATTGCATGGACTTGAAGTGCTGCTTCCTGGCGTTTTATTAATTGGTGTGGTCTGGGGTGGCGGGATGCTGGTTGCTACCGGAAATTTGCAGATTGGCACATTGGTAGCTTTTGCTGGTTACTCGGTTTGGATGGTGCTACCAATTCAAACTATGGTGGAATTTGCTCAACGCTGGGCTTCAGCATCGGTTTCAGGTAAGCGAATTTTGAAGCTACTCTCAGTTACCCCTACTAATGAGTGGGGTAGTAAAGAACTTCTAGCTGTAGATTCCATTAAAGACTTAAAATCTGGACTTGAAATTAATGCTGGCGATTATTTAGTAGTAGTAAGCGATAACGGCACTAATATCGATGAGCTGGTAGATCGCATTGGCGGTTATCTGGATATCAATTCAGTTGAGATTAACTCGACAAAAATGAGTGAATACCAAAAGCAAAGTGTGCGGGCAAAAGTATTAGTGCAAGAAAAGGATCCAACTATTCTTTCTGGAACCGTTGAAACTCATTTCGCAGTGATTAATTCTGGCGAAGTGCAAGTATCTGAAGCACTAAATGCAGCTTCAGCCCAAGACATCTTGGATTCTTTAGATGGCCAGGGTATGACAGCTGAAATAATTGAGCGTGGGCGCACGCTTTCAGGTGGGCAACGGCAACGGCTTGCGCTAGCTCGAAGTTTGTATGTAGATAGTGATCTGCTTATTCTTGATGAGCCAACAAGTGCTGTTGATGCTCATTCGGAAGCAAGAATCGCAAGCCGAATCAAAGCGCTTAGGGCAGCAAAAACCACTGTCATAATCTCTTCAAGTCCGCTGATATTAGATACCGCGTCAAAAGTTGCCTTGCTACAAGACAATAAAGTTGTAGCAGTTGGCAAACATCAAGATTTACTAAATACCAACGAGTTGTATCGATCCATGGTGGTGCGTGGCGAATGAAGCATTTTGATAGCACAAAACTAGGTATTGCAACATTTGATCCACCTCCAATGAATACCTCAAGAGTTGCAAAAGATTTTGGTTTGGATCGAGCTAAAGCAAGATTGCCAATTGCCACTGAAAAAACTGTTAATCGGGAATTAATGACGCTGTTTTCGCAGCATAAAGTTGAGTTTGCAGTTGTGGCATTTTTGCAGGTGCTAACAGTGCTAGCTGCGCTAGTTGCACCTCGAGCATTTGGAAACCTGTTAGAGTCTTTAAAAGATGGTGCAGGTAGATCAGCAGTTGTTACAACTGTAACTGTTATTGCAGTTGCGCTGGTAGTACAAACAGTTTTTGCATATTTCACCAGAACTAAAGCTGCCATTTTGGGCGAATTTGTGCTCTCTTCGTTGCGTGAAAGATTTGTGCAACGTGCAGTTCAACTGCCTCCTGACGCGATTGAGCGTGCTGGATCTGGTGAGCTCTTGAATCGAACCACAACAGATATAAACCATGTCACCTGGGCAGTGCGAGATGCGCTACCGGTGATTACTATCTGCGTTTCTGAGATTGTGATTATTAGCTTAGGTATCTTTTTTACAGCACCAATCTTTTTAGCAGCTGCATTGATCACATTACCATTTGTAGTGGCGCTAACGCGTTGGTATCTTCGTCGTTCACCGCAGGCTTATCGGGTGGAAACATCCCTTTATTCCCAAGTAAATTCAGTGCTAGTAGAAACTGCTGAAGGTGGCAGAACCATCGAAGCGCTGCAGCTTGGTGAAGATCGATTGATCAGAACCAGATCTGCAATCGGTCGCTGGGTGCAGTGGGAGCAGTACACAATGCGATTGCGTACTCGATGGTTTCCAGCTGTTTCATTTTCTTATATTGCCCCATTAGCTGCAGTGCTGCTAATTGGTGCAAGTCTTTATGCAAATGGTGAAATTTCATTAGCT
>JAURFT010000068.1 GCA_030834185.1 Candidatus Nanopelagicales bacterium | reverse complement strand
TCCCCAAGGGTTTTAGCTGAACTGCTCGATCGCTTTGGCATAGCGCGGTTTAACTACATCATTAATAATGGCAAGCCGCTGATCAAATGGGATAAATGCGCTTTTCATCGCATTTATGGTTAACCAGCGCAGCTGCTCAATCGTAAAGCCTGCTTGGGTATGTAATAAGTGCATTTCATTGGTCATGGATGTTTGTGACATCAATCGATTATCAGTGTTAACAGTTGCTCTAAAACCCAATTTGGTTAATGTGGTGATTGGATGTTCAGCAATACTTTTAGCAGCACCGGTATGCACATTTGATACTGGACATAACTCCAGCGGAACTCGGCGATCGCGCACATAATGAGCTAGCTCACCTAATTCATATGAGCCATCAGCGTTCTGAGTGATGTCATCGATGATTCGAACACCATGGCCAAGTCGATCCGCACCACAAACCTGAACTGCCTCCCAGATCGATGGCAGACCAAAAGCTTCACCAGCATGGATTGTCATATGAAAATTTGCTCGGTGAATTTCATCAAAAGCATCTAAATGACGCGATGGTGGAAACCCTGCTTCTTTACCAGCAATATCAAAACCAACCACGCCTTTGCCGCGCCATCTAATTGCAAGTTGAGCAATCTCAGTAGATCTAGCTGCAGTTCGCATTGCCGTAAGCAGCGTGCGCATCACTATGGGCTTTCCAAGGTTAGCCATTTCAGCTTCCCCTCGAGCAAAGCCAGTAATAACTGCCTGCACAATTTCATCTAGCGATAAGCCATTTAATTGATGTAGTTCTGGTGCAAATCGAATTTCGGCATAAACCACACCATCGTTGGCATGGTCAACTGCGCATTCATACGCGACGCGTTCGATTGCTGCAAAACTTTGCATCACACCAACTGTGTGCTGAAAAGTTTCTAGATATGCTTCAAGTGAGCCTGAATCACAGGCATCTTTAATCCATTTTGCTAAAGCAGCAGGATCAGTAGTTGGCAGATTCTGGTAGCCCTCATCAGCGGCAAGCTCAGCCACCGTTGCTGGGCGAAGTCCCCCATCAAGGTGATCGTGCAGCACGGCCTTAGGTAGGGTCTTAATCTGATCAAAGGTAAGCATCTTGCCCCTATCTAAGCGGATGAAATCTGCAATTTACACGCCACCCACCTGTTCAACCAGCAAGTAGCACCCATTAAGTCGTAGGCTCACCCAAAACCGGTCTTCCCTGACCCATTCGGTTTCCACTCTACGAGAAGTCCCAGGAGGACCCGTGCTGGATAGTTTGTTTAAAATCAAAGAACGTGGCACCACAGTTGGAACCGAGATCCGCGGTGGTCTTGTCACATTTTTAACAATGGCTTACATCATTGTGCTCAATCCGCTAATTCTTGGCTACACCCCAGATATCAATGGTAAATTTTTAGCTGGTGGTGATGCTCCTAATCTTGCGATGATCGCAGCTGCAACTGCATTGGTTGCCGGTGTGCTAACAATATTGATGGGAACGCTAGCTAATTTCCCACTTGCGCTTGCAACTGGATTGGGCATTAATGCATTCGTTGCACGTATTGCAGCCAATTACATGTCTTGGTCTGAAGTAATGGGACTAGTTGTACTAGAAGGATTAATTATTACCGTTCTAGTTTTAACTGGCTTCCGCGTTGCAGTCTTTAAAGCAATTCCAAGACAGCTAAAAATTGCAATCTCAGTTGGTATTGGATTGTTCATCGCATTAATTGGTTTAGTAGATGCTGGCTTTGTGCGCTGGACGCAATCAGCAGTTCCACCACTAACTCTTGGTGCTGGAGACAAGCTTGTTGGTTGGCCAGTGTTGGTATTTATCCTTGGCGTGCTAACAATTGCAGTTCTTTATGCTCGCAAGGTTCGCGGTGCAATTTTGATTGGTGTAGTTGGCGCAACCGTGCTTGCTGTTATTTTAGAAGCCGTTTACAAGATCGGTCCTGCATTTGTATCGCCAGAAGAAAACAACCCAAGTGGTTGGGGTCTAAATGTGCCATCAATTCCAGATTCATTTGTAGCAACTCCTGATTTTGGGCTGCTTGGCCAATTTGATCTACTTGGCGGCTTTGCCACTGCTGGAGTTCTTACCGCAGGCCTGTTGGTATTTTCACTTTTAATTACCGACTTCTTTGACACCATGGGAACTATGACGGCAATCAGCGCTGAAGCTGGCCTTACCGATAAAGATGGTCAGA
>JAURFT010000067.1 GCA_030834185.1 Candidatus Nanopelagicales bacterium | reverse complement strand
AACCCCATCAGCAACCTCAAGAGTTTTAGCAATATTTTTGGCATTTACCCCAGTATTTGCAAAAACAGGTATTTGCTTTGCTGTGGATTTAGCAGCAAGTAAGTCAGCATCGCTAAAGGCAACTCCAGCAACTGGCCCTGAAATCAAAATGGCATCAAAACCAAAATACTCAGCAGCTTTGGCTCTCTGCTCGACACTTCTTGCTTCTGAAGCTGATGCAAATTCAGGGACAATGTTGGTAAAGAGCGCAATGTGCTCTGCTCTCAACCTAGTTCTAGTTTGAGCTATTAAAGCTGGATTTGGTGTTAACGGGCCCATTTCACTAACGAAAGAGCCACACATAACTTCACGGACAAATGAAGCGCCACATCCTGCAGCCGCTTCAATTGAAGCAATTGGATCCCAAAGAAGATTGACGCCGTAAGGAATCTTTATCTCATCGTAGAGGGCTCCGATTAGAAAGTTAGTCCAAGCACCAACCTCTGAGCTGAGTTTTGTGGTGTATGGAAGATCAGACTCATTACAAAATAGCAGTCCATCGATCCCGCCATCTTGCAGGGCAACAACATCAGCTCGAACAGAGGCAATAACTTGCTTGAGATCTGGCTGGCTCTGTGCCTGCGCTTGGCCGGGGGATGCAGGCAGGTGAACCATTCCGATAATTGGTTTTCTTGCCGAAAAAATGGAGGATAACGCGATTGCCAAGACTCTGCCCTTTCGTTGGGCACATATAATAACACATAAATTGTAACAAAATGTTATGACTTTGGTGCCAAGATCCTAGCTTTTGCTCCGAGCTCCTTTCGAAAGAGAGTCTTTCCGCTATCTGAAGTGATGAATTCTTCAACAACTTCAATTCCAGCTACTCGATATGGCGCATTAACGCCGATCTTTGAAGGATCAACTAGAACTACTGTCTCCTCGCTTCGTTCAATCATCACTCGGTTTAAGTCAGCAACTACCTGATCAAATTCACTAAGCCCACCACTTTTTGAAACTCCCCCGGATCCAATTACTGTCCGGGTGGCAAAAAATCTAGTTAAGGCATCCTGAGCGATCACTCCAGTCTGAGCTAGATCCGCTGTCGCAATTAGGCCACCGGTGCTAATAACTTTAATTCCTCTAGATGCTAGGACTGAGGCATGAGGCAAGGATGGAGTTATCACCGTCAGATCTAAATTTGCAGGAAGGAACTGAGCAAATATTGCAGTAGTTGATCCAGTGCCTAGAAAGATCACCTCTCCCTTTTCAATCAGCGATGCTGCAAATTGTCCAATCTGTGATTTAGCAACGCTCTGATCTTGTGCCCTAGGGTGTGAGAGTATCTCTCGCGAGTTTGTCACTTGGGCAGATGCGCCACCACGAGTTGTTGTGATGTGACCGTTCTCTTCCAAAACCCTGACATCTCGCCGAACTGTCATTGATGAAACGCCCAATTCTTCAGCCAAACTTATGAAGTCAACCGCTCCCTCTGAAGCAACGCGCTCTAATATTTTCTGATGGCGCTCAATTGAGAGTAGTCGTCTCATCGTCAAATCCTTCAAATGCTCGATTTAGGATTTTCTCCAGCAAAGAGAGCCTTTGCTTGATAAACCGTAAGAGGATTAGCCAATAAGTCATCAAGCATTCCTAAAAACGCTTTTACATGAGGAGAATCCAGATGAGATTTAAAGGCATCCTCATCTCGATAGACCTCGATATTCATAAATACTCCCGGTTTATCACTTAACTCATGCACGGCATAACTTAAAACCCCCGCCTCTTGCCAAGATTGACGGGCGCCATTTTCTAGCTCTTTGCGCAGTTGATCGACCTTGCCAGGTTTTGCTTCAAAAATTGCAGTAATCACCATTTTTCAAATTCCTCTCAGTTTCTTAAAGCCAAAGGTAGTGATTTCCAAGCCGCATTCCAAGAGGCAGCAAATTAATGGAGCGCGCTATCTGCTGGGCCAGTCTTTAAATCAGTAAATAAAACCGAGAGCCCAGAGCGAAGAGGACTTGCGCAGAAGATTCCTACTTTCCATTCTCTATTAATGTCTAATGGAGCAAGGCGAACAAGTTGCCAAGGTCCTTGGCATCTAGCTCTAATAGTTAAAGCATCACCAGAGCGGCTAAAGCGAATGTCTATTTTCTTATCCATCCATAGCGGCACTGGAGCTACAGACCAGTCAGAGATTTCTCTGGTTACCACCGCGCCGAGCTGCGGAGCGCCATCAGCAAACTCCACTCCAGCCTTTATCCAATTCTTCTCATCGCTATAGACCATTAAACCGGCATGATCAAATTGATGGCGGTAATCAAGAAGCCAAGTAGCCTCAACAGCGCTTTCGTTTTCAAAGTCATTTAGTAAGGCATGTCCAGAATGATGCACAAAACCATAGGAGGTCTTCTGCCAAAAGTCAGAATTCTCTTTTGCTGTAACCAATAAGCCCTCATCACTTAATTTGGACTCGAGAGGGGGATTGAGCCAACTACCTTCTGCAAGAGAGCGCTTTTTCATAAACCTTCTTCCAGGCGAGGTGACTCGTTAAGTATAAATGCTCTGAGGAGATTCTTGTAGGCTTCTATAAACACTTATTTGATGAAACTGAGAGATAATCGGCCATGAGTTTTTTCCAGAACTTCAAGGCTAAGCGTGCTGCAAAGAGAGCTAAGAAGCTC
>JAURFT010000066.1 GCA_030834185.1 Candidatus Nanopelagicales bacterium | reverse complement strand
AACATCTAATGAGGTTAGTTCTTCAAACCAATATTTTGCCATTAAACATGAATGATAAGCAGTTCCACATCCTATTAATTTTATTGAATTAATTTCATTTATATTCCATGGAAAATTATAAATATTGATTTCATTATTTAGCTGCTTCCGTTAATTCTAAAAAGGCTTCTTCGAGAGTGCGATCAGCACAAATTTCTAAAATTGAATCAGCCACTACTAATTTTCCTTTATTTATAATAATGACATCATCAACCGTATTTTGCATCTCAGATAGCTGGTGAGATGAGACCAAAATCGTTCTACCCTCACTTGCTAATTTCTTTAGCAGACCACGCAGCCAAACAATTCCTTGTGGATCTAAACCATTGGCTGGTTCGTCTAATACCAACACTTCCGGATCACCTAGAAGCGCAATTGCCAGCGAGAGTCGCTGCTTCATGCCAAGTGAAAAGCCTTTTGTTCTCAAATTTGCTGCGCCAGCTAAATCAACTAGTTCAATAACTTCACTGATTTGGGACAGTGGAATTTCAGCAGCAGTTGCAATTATTGCTAGATTCTGTTTTGCGGTTAGCCCAGGATGAAATCCACGACTATCCAAAAGTGCACCAACAGTTCTAACTGGATCAACTAACTCCCGATAGTTAACACCCAAAATTGTGGTTGTGCCTGAGGTAGGAGTGACTAAGTTTAATAAGCAGCGCAGGGAGGTGGATTTTCCAGCACCATTTGGACCTAAAAATCCTGTAACTTTCCCAGCCGCAACAGCCGCGGTTAGATTATCTACGGCAATCGTGTTTGACCCTGAATAAACTTTTGTTAGATTTTTAAACTCTAACGTTGTGGTATTCACTATCCTCCCAATAATTCTCTGAAAAATACCCTACCACTGGCCATTCAATACAGTTTCCAAAGCCAACAGCAGTGAAGAACTCAAGTTGGTACCCACAGCAACGAGGAAGGGGCAGCGCAGCTGCTTTGGTGGTTTGACAACGTTGATTGGTAGTCTGCTAAAAACCAATATACAGGTTATAGAAGCATTGCTTGGAATTCTATCTAGACTGATGTAACGATTTCTGTAATAAAAGTAAGAAACCCAAAATTAGATGCATATTTGTATCCGCGCCAGCCAGTATTTTGAGAATTCTCACCTCTATTGTTCAGCTTGGATGGAGCAGATGTGAAAAAACTCTGGTGGCACGATGCTGTGGTGTATCAGATCTACCCAAGATCTTTTGCTGATAGCAATAATGATGGCGAGGGTGATTTTGCTGGAATCACATCGAGATTAGAGCATGTTTCAAAGCTAGGTGCGGATGCAGTTTGGTTTTCGCCATTTTATAAGTCCCCGAATCAAGATGGTGGCTATGACGTTTCAGATCCACGAGAGGTTGATGCGCGCTTTGGCAATTTGAGTGATTTTAAGAAGATGAAACTGCGTGCCGATCAGCTTGGCCTAAAGGTAGTTGTGGATTTGGTTCCAAATCACTTCTCCGATCAGCATGTTTGGTTTCAAGCTGCGCTGCAGGCTAATCCTGGCTCAAAGCAGCGTTCCCGTTTTCATTTTTATGATGGTCGTGGCGAAAATGGCGAGCTGCCACCAAATAACTGGCAATCAATTTTTGGTGGGTCTAGCTGGACCAGAGTTATGGAACCAGATGGGAAGCTAGGGCAGTGGTATTTACATTTATTTGATTCAACCCAACCAGATTTGAATTGGAATAACCCTGAAGTAAATGAAGACTTTGAGACAACCATAAAATTTTGGTTAGACCTTGGTGTCAGTGGTTTTCGAATTGACGTTGCTCACGGCTTGGCAAAAGAAGAGATCTATCAGGATCATCCAGATCCAGCGGGATTAACTGCGGCTATGCGACTTGATATAACTGATTTTGACCCACAATATCGCAAAGAGTTGTTAACCAATATTCCATTTTTTGATAATGATGGCGTACATGAAATTTATCGGGGCTGGCGCAAACTACTTGATAGCTATCCAGGTGACCAATTTTTTGTTGCTGAAGCTTGGGTGTACCCATCAAATCGGGCTGCTAGATATGTAAGGTCTGATGAGCTGCATCAAATTTTCAATTTTGATTTTTTAACTGTTGCTTGGGATGCTGAAAGCATCAAGGTAGCAATTGATCGCACCCTTGATGAACTTGGTGCAGTGCAGGCGCCGCCAACTTGGGTGCTTTGCAATCATGACTGTCCACGTGTTGTAACCAGGCTTGGCGGTGGAAATTATGGCTTGGCAAAAGCGAGAGCTTTGGCGTTACTAACTCATGCGCTCCCTGGCAATGTTTATATCTACCAAGGCGAAGAGCTGGGGTTAGAAGATGCACCGGTAGCAGCTGAGCATCGTCAAGATCCAATTTATCACCGCACTAACGGCACGCAGTTAGGCCGAGACGGTGTTCGAGTTCCTATTCCATGGGAAGGGGATGAGCCACCCTTTGGTTTTTCAGAACAAAACTCTTGGCTGCCGCTACCTGCAAATTGGCAGGATCTAAGCGTTGCCAAGCAACAGACAGATTCAAGCAGCGCGCTTCGTATGTATCAAGAGATGTTAAAAATTCGAAAATCGCATCCAGGTCTTGGTGGTACGCATCAAGTTAATTGGGTTGCAGCACCGCAGGGAGTTGTTCGTTTCACCCGGGAGCCAGATTTTGAATTAATTGCAAATACCACTTCAGCTGAAGTTGTGGTTCAAACTACTAAAACATTACTGCTTACCT
>JAURFT010000065.1 GCA_030834185.1 Candidatus Nanopelagicales bacterium | reverse complement strand
CATTTTGAATAACAACAGTTCCACTGTTAGCACTAGCAGAAGATATAGTAAGAGCGTCGCTATCAATATCTGTATCATTGCTGATCGCATTGATAGATACAGATGTATTTATATTTGTAGTGATTTCATCTGAATTTGCAACATCGTTCTGGGCTGCGGCGTTATTAAAAGATCGTGTTGGATCAACGGCTGCAATCTCCACCGTTGCCATAGTTGCACTTGGAACTGGAATGGGAATTGGCCGGTGGTTTGGTGGTTTAGTACTAAAAAACTTCAAACTCGATAATCAACTTTTAGGAATAGTCAGCCTACAGTTTTTTGGCTTTACTGCTTTCTGGTTGTCTCATTCAATGATTATCAGCCTGATCTGTCTCTTTGTCATTGGCTTGGGAATCTCGATGCAGTTCGCATTATCTGCAATTCGCTTAGTGGGTTTTAGTGATAATCGACCAGATTTGGCTGTCGGTAAAGCATCTCTTGCAGCTGGAATTGCTATTGCAGGAGCCCCATTTTTACTGGGTTTCTTAGGCGATAATTTCGGTATCTCCCGCGCTTACATCATGGTGCCAATACTTATTGCAATCGCATTTGTAATTATCCTACTGACACCATCACACAGCGAGAAGGCATGAATGATGAGCTATAAAACCCGCCGCATCGTGACCCTTGTTGTGCTCTTTGGTTTAATCCTCTTAATTGCGATTAGTGGACTTTAGAACCGCATCAACAGAAATATCTGCTGGCACATCAACTCGATCCTTGTATTTCAACCAAATAATTGTTGTTGAAATCAAACAAATAGCACCGCAAGCAGCAATTGTGGATCTGATTCCAATTACCTCAGCCATCACACCAATAAGCGGTGATCCAACTGGAGTTCCACCCATGAAAATCAAAAGATAAATTCCCATGACTCTGCCTCGAATTGCAGGGTCGCTATTAACTTGAACGATTGAGTTAGCGGTAATCATCGTTGTTAGCGCTGTAACACCACAAATAGGTAGAAAGATCGCATAAGTGGTGTAGCTAGGCATGATTGAAAGAATGAGGATAGCGCTGGCAAAAGTTCCTCCAGCTAAAATCACAAAGCGGGTCTTGCGAAAGCGCTCCAAACGCGCTGATGCAATGGCACCTGAAAATGATCCGATAGCAACAAAAGTTCCAAGTAAGCCATAAGAGGCTGGGCCTTTGCCAAACTCTTGTGTTGCCATAAGTGCGTTAAAGATTTGAAAGTTAAGACCAAAGGTGCCAAGGAAGAAAACCATCAACATAACCACATAAATATCAGGCCGGGCGAGTGCATAGCGCAGGCCTTCTTGAACATTTGTCATGGATTTTGGCTGATCTTGGTGGAAGAACTCTTTTTTATTCATTGCCATTAGCGCACCAATGGCAAAGAGATAAGAAATTCCATTTACTATAAATGAAGGCCCAGTGCCAAAAGCTGCGATAAGTAAGCCTGATAACGCAGGTCCCACAAGTCGCCCAGCATTAAAGTTTGCAGAGTTAAGACTGACTGCATTGGGCAAATCATCATGGCCCACAATTTCACCGGCAAATGCTTGGCGAACTGGTGCATCTATCGCAGTTGAAATTCCAAGTACTGCAGCTAATGCAAAGACATGCCACAACATAATCTGATCTGTCATCACAAGAATTCCTAGCGCCATTGCCGAAAATGCACCTAGGGCATTTGTGCCAATTAAAAGTTTACGTTTATCAAAGCGATCAGCTAGCGCACCGCCATGGAGTGAGAAGAAGAGAACTGGTGTGAACTGAATTGCGGTAACAATTCCTAGATATGTTCCACTGTTAGTTAGTTCTAGAACGAGCCAGTCTTGGGCAACGCGCTGCGCCCAACTTCCAATATTGGAGATGGTATTGGCAGGAAAAAGTATCCGATAATTTCGATGGCGAAATGATCGCCAATTACCATCCACTTTTACGTTAAATCCCATTACTCTTCTCTCATGGCATCAAATATCGGTTCTGTTGTAACCCTAGTATCTATTGGCGTAATTTGCTGGGTGATTGCCTTTGTCATTGCTTTAGCAGTTGGCGCAGATGCCAAAGTCATTTGGACATGCCTATTTGGAGCAGGTCTAGGCCTAACTGGAATTCGGTATTCAATTCGCCGCAATAAGCGCAGCGGAATTTAAGCCTCTAGAGCAGATGCAATGCCGCGCAATACGCGGCCTAAACGCTCTGCTTCAGCTGCTGATGGATGGCGGCCTTGGCGTAAACCATTTCCAACACGATCCAAAATCTTGATTGTGTCTTCAATCATCGCAGCTAAATCATCAGTGTTAGCACGTGAGTTTTCAGCAAGTGATGGAGGTGCATCAATGATGTGTACTGAAAGTGCTTGTGGTCCACGACGTGAATCAGCGATGCTGAATTCAAGCTTTGTTCCAGGCTTTACAGTTGCAACGCCTTCTGGAAGAGATGAAGCGGCAAGATAAACATCTTCGCCCTCATCATTTGCAATAAAACCGAAACCCTTTTCCAGGGAGAACCATTTAACGCGTCCTGTAGGCATGGGGAGGGCTCCTTGATTAAATCGTGTCTTCGTTTATGCCGCGGGGGTTGCGGTCAGGGCTTTAGTTTATCACCAGGTCAGTGAAGGTCGCTTCCGAGTGAGCGCCGCATCCATGATCAACAGAGACCACGCGTGCATCATCGGGGGAAATTGCATTTGCGCACACGCCAAAGGTTGCGCGTAGTGAGCCTGCGATTGGAAGAAAGAATCCGCATGAATGACATGGCTTAGGTGCAGCTTGTGCCAATGGTGCCTGTGGTTCACGCTCTCCCTCTTACCAACGCTTGGCT
>JAURFT010000064.1 GCA_030834185.1 Candidatus Nanopelagicales bacterium | reverse complement strand
TTCGCTCTGCACCAGCTCGCTATTCTCAAATTCAGGAAGAGTCGAAGCTTCATCTAGCGCTGGCGAAACCGAGGTAGGTGTAATCGCCGTTGGTTCAGGACGTCGCACTGGCCTAGCGGCTGGCAATCCATTTTCAAAACCTGCTGCTATGACTGTTACCCGTACTTCATCGCCCAACGAATCATCGATAACTGCGCCAAAAATAATTGTGGCATCTGGGTGACCTGCTTCGGCCACCAATCTGGCGGCATCGTTGATCTCAAATAAACCAAGATCGCTGCCACCGGCAATGCTCATCAATATTCCCTGCGCACCATCAATACCCGCTTCTAGCAGCGGTGACCGAACGGCCATCTCGGCAGCTGCTAGAGCTCGATTCTCACCCCTAGCTGCACCAATTCCCATTAGCGCTGCGCCAGCATCTTTCATCACGCTTCTAACATCAGCAAAATCAAGATTGATTAAGCCTGGTGTTGTAATCAAATCTGTAATTCCAGATACACCATGTAGCAACACTTGATCTGCATGCTTGAAGGCTTCAACCACACTTATAGCTTTGTTGCTTAATTGCAACAAGCGATCATTCGGGATAACAATCAGCGTATCTACTTCAGCGCGTAGTTCTTCAATTCCATCTTCTGCAGCTTGGGCTCTTCGACGACCTTCAAATGCAAATGGCCGAGTAACAACACCAACGGTTAAAGCGCCGAGCTCCCTTGCAACTCTTGCAACTACAGGTGCGCCACCAGTTCCGGTGCCGCCGCCTTCGCCAGCTGTTACAAACACCATATCCGCTCCACGGAGCACGTCGCGCAATTCTTCTTCGTGATCTTCAGCAGCTTGGCGACCAATTGATGGATCAGCACCTGCGCCTAAGCCGCGAGTTAGGTCTCGACCAATATCTAGCTTTACATCAGCATCGCTCATTAATAGCGCTTGTGCGTCAGTATTGATGGCAACAAATTCCACGCCCTTTAGACCAACATCAATCATTCGATTAACGGCGTTTACGCCTCCACCGCCGACACCAACAACCTTGATAACTGCTAGATAATTCTGTGGTGCTGCCATGGTTCCTCCGTTGATGAAACTCTAATTCTCAGGTTGAGAGTTAGAGTTATCTCAAATAACTGTGATTGCAAATTACGCTTAAAGCTTTCAGTAATGGGTTATTTGCTCTGCGTGTCGCAAGCATTTCTAAATTTAGGTTGCCACTCTTTTGCAGTGAAACTACGAGTTGGACTTTTAATCATCACCGCGCTACTAACTGCTTGCGGTACCGACCAAACTGCGTCGTTCCCATTACCTGTAACGCCACCTGAGAGCGCGCCGCCTTTTGACCAAGAATTAGCCCAGCAAGAATTAGATGATGAGAATGCTGCCAACACCGATCAGCATTCTGATGATGAGCTTATGGAGTTTGAACCCGGGCTTGGAACAGATGAAGCTGCATTGAGGTCGGCATTCTTTACTGGTTCAGAAGATCTTTGTGCTGCCTCCTTTGCCCAGCTAGGCGGATCGGCAACTGTTAATCAGAAGCGAGTCACCATTTCTTGGTGCCGCGAAATCGCTGCAAGTCTGCCAGTGCCGCTGGATGCAACCGATGAAGCGGCAGCTCATGCGGCGGGCTGGAGTGATACTAGGAGCGCGATATTTTTGAATCAAAGTGAAATATGTTCATCACTCAGATGCATTTCACCGGCAAAGTTGCCCTATCCCTTCTAGCCCTGCTGCGATAGGTTTACCCCATCACCCCGAACGGCCGGGGACACCTGCCGCACAAGCCGCCTGTTCGCAGGCCAAATCATGAAGGAGTCAAATGGCACCAGTAACATTTAGCGGAGCATCGCGCATTTACACAGCGGGCGACCGACCAGCAGTTTCAGCACTAGATCTAACTGTCAGTGATGGTGAATTTCTGGTTCTAGTTGGACCTTCAGGCTGCGGTAAATCAACTGCGTTACGAATGATTGCCGGCTTAGAGCCATGCGATCAAGGATCGATTTTAATTGGAGATCGCGACGTCACAGATGTTGCGCCAAAAGATCGAGATATTGCAATGGTATTTCAAAACTATGCGTTGTATCCGCATATGACAGTTGCTGCCAACATGGGTTTTGCTTTACAAATCGCCGGAGTTGCTAAAGATGAGATCCGTCGGCGAGTAGAGGAAGCTGCCAAGCTGTTGGATCTTGGTGAATACCTAGATCGAAAACCAAAAGCACTCTCCGGTGGGCACCGTCAACGTGTGGCAATGGGTCGCGCAATTGTTCGTGAACCCCAGGTGTTCCTAATGGATGAACCACTTTCAAACCTAGATGCCAAATTGCGCGTTCAAACTAGAACTCAGATTGCAGCGTTGCAAAAGCGCCTTGGAGTTACCACAATTTATGTAACACACGATCAGGTTGAGGCTATGACTATGGGTGATCGTGTTGCAGTTTTGAAGTTTGGCTTGTTGCAGCAAGTAGACACACCTCGAGCTTTGTATGACAAGCCAGCCAACTCCTTTGTGGCGGGCTTTATTGGCTCCCCTGCTATGAATCTGCTTGAAGGCGACTTAAACGGAAGCTCTGTCAGCGTTGGCGGATACACATTGCCAATTGACCAAGCTACCGCAAGCAAAGCTTCTACAAAGCGAATTGTGCTTGGAGTTCGACCAGAGCACTTAGAAGTAAGCAGCGATGGAATTGCTATGACTGTTAACTTGGTTGAAGAGCTAGGTTCAGATGAATATCTGTACGGCACAATTGATGATGCTCAGGGCAAGGACATCACAGTTCGAGTTGGATCTGATTCGAATATTCGAAGAGGCGACAAAATTAAGGTTCGCCCAACTTCTATGCATTTCTTTGATGCAACTGAAGAAGGACCTCGACTAAATTAATTGCTTAAACTAAAAAGATGGGGCTGGCGCTGCTGGCTCCATCTTTTTAGTTTTTGGTCAAAAAGCTTTTAATGAACTCGGGCGGTGCTTGCTCGCACAACTAATTGGGTTGGCATAACTACAGACTTTGGTTCATTGGATTCATTTTTTAGTTGATCCAAAATTATCCATGCTGCAGTTTCACCCATTGTCTGCACTGATTGCGAAACCGTAGTTAGATTCAAATATTTAGCTAGATCATGATCGTCAAAACCCACAATTGAAATATCTTCAGGCACTCGCAAACCGTGCCGTCTAATCGCACTCATGGCGCCAAATGCCATTTCATCAGATTCACAAAAAACTGCGGTTGGCGGATGTGGACGAGCAAGGAGTTCATCCATAGCTCGCTCGCCGCTTTCAATTGTGAATGAACCAAATGCTTCAAGGGCTGGATCAAAGGTCAGACCAGCATCAAAATGAGCGTTTAGAAACCCCGTGCGTCGATCTCGTGGAGCGGTGAATGACATTGGTTGCAGCGGCGATTCTGCAATTAAACCGATGCGCTGATGTCCCA
>JAURFT010000063.1 GCA_030834185.1 Candidatus Nanopelagicales bacterium | reverse complement strand
AAGTTTTATTCAAGGGGATCTCGGCTTTTCTTATTCCACAGGGGCCCCAGTCTTGCAACTAACCAAGTCAGCTCTATTAGTCACTATGGAACTGGCCCTTTTAGGCACCACTCTTGGGGTATTTCTGGGTATTTCCGTTGGAATGTTTAGCGCACGCAAACCTGGAAGCCTTAGGGATTTTCTAGGACAGTTCTTTGGGCTACTTGCCTTGGCAATTCCTGGCTTTGTGCTTAGCACAACAATAGTTACGGTCATGGCCAATAAGTTTCAGTATTTTCCAAATGGAAACGAATACATGTCACCAGTTGAAGATCTCTGGATGAACCTCCAGCAAATGCTATTTCCTAGTTTAGTTCTTGGAATTGCTGTTGCTGCCCCTGTTATGCGAACGACGCGCTCAGCCCTTTTAGAGACAGTTGATAAAGACTTTGTG
Source organism: Candidatus Nanopelagicales bacterium (assembly GCA_030834185.1). Classification (GTDB taxonomy): domain Bacteria; phylum Actinomycetota; class Actinomycetes; order S36-B12; family UBA5976; genus AcAMD-5. Next base: position 3,235 of record JAURFT010000063.1, on the reverse strand, counting down.
CGAACAGCGATTGGCAAGGGAGTTACTGCTAAGGCTGTGCGGTTAAGGCACATATTACGTAACTCCTTGATCCCTATTGTAACTATGACTGGAATACAGTTTGGGTATCTACTCGGTGGAGCAGTAATAGTAGAAAAAATATTTGCTCTCCCAGGAATGGGCCGTCAAATCCTTGACGCAATAAATAAGCGAGAATATGCGACAGTACAAAGCAGTATTATGGTGTTTGCTATTTTGTTTGTCACAATAAATTTAATAACAGATTTGATTTATCGAAGAATTGATCCGAGAATCAAATGAAGCGAGAGAGAACTTGGATTAATTACTATCTACAAAGTACTAGTGGCATTGTGGGAGCAGTCTTGGTGCTCATCATGATTACCCTATCTTTAATTTCAGCTTTTGGTCTCGCACCTCATGATCCACTGGAGCAAAATCCAATGGATGCATTACAAGGACCAAATGGAACATATTGGTTTGGAACAGATCAGTTTGGCAGAGATATTTTTTCGCGTTCAATTGATGGAATGCGCAGGTCACTTAGTGTGGCACTGTTATCTGTAGGACTAGCAACTCTATTTGGAGTAACACTAGGCGTTGTTGGCGGCTATTTGGGGCGTTGGATAGACAATATTGTCGTGCGAGCTAGTGATGTAATTTTTGCATTTCCAGCAATACTTTTGGCTCTCGCAATCGTAAATAGTCTTGGGAATTCCTGGATTGACACTTCTATAGCGATCGCAATTGTTTATACGCCTATTTTCATAAGAGTGGCTAGAGGACCAGTGCTGTCGGTTAAAGAGATGGATTACATCAAGTCAGCTAGAGTCTTAGGTTATTCTTCGCCAAGAATTCTAGGTCGACATATTCTGCCTAATGTTTTTGCTCCAGTTGTTGTTCAGGTAGCTCTCTCCCTTTCTTGGGCAATTTTGACAGAGTCAGGATTGAGTTTTCTTGGACTTGGAACACAACCTCCAGATGCTTCTTTAGGATTGATGGTTTCTGAAGCTCAAGCTTTAGCTGCTTTTGCATGGTGGTCACTCGCATTCCCCTCTATCTTCATTACGATAGTAGTAATTGGATTAAATCTTGTTGGCGATGGCCTACGAGATGCTCTTGATCCTGCTAGAAGGAGTACCTCGTGAGAAGTCTTATTTCTCTTCAAGGTCTCTCAATTAAGACCAGCTCTGATGGGCGGTCATTAACATCTGATGTAAACATTTCACTTATCGAAGGTGAAGCTTTAGGAATTGTGGGCGAGAGTGGCTCAGGAAAGACTTTAACTGCGCTATCGATTCTTGGTCTATTGCCTAGAGGCGTAGAAGTTGCTTCAGGTGAGATTAATTTTAACGGCGAAAACTTATTGTCAATTGACCCAGAGAGATTACGGGGAATTAGGGGCAAAGAAATCTCCATGGTCTACCAGGACCCAATGACCGCTCTTAATCCAGTAATGACGGTAGGGAATCAATTACTGGAGGTTTTGGATTGCCATAATCATGATGTTAAGGACCCTGAGTCTCACGTTAAGCAGAGTTTGATTGAGGTCGGAATCCCAGATCCAGATCGCGCGCTAAAGAGCTATCCCCATGAGTTTTCAGGTGGAATGAGACAGAGAGTTGTTATTGCTATGAGCCTACTTCTCTCTCCTAAGTTATTAATTGCAGATGAGCCAACAACTGCCTTGGATGTCACAATTCAAAGACAGATTCTCTCGCTAGTTTCCAGGCAACGCTCTCGAAGGCAAATGTCTATGTTATGGATAACTCATGACCTTGGTGTTGTTGCAAACCTTGTGGACCGAGTTGCTGTGATGTATGCGGGAAGAATCGTAGAGGTGGGCACTACAAAGCAAATTTTTAACTCTCCGCAGCATCCTTACACTCAAGGTTTGTTGGCATCTCTACCTGTCGCAAGTTCACGTAGTAGAAATCGTTTAGCCTCGATACCAGGTGTCCCACCAAAACCTTGGTTGGTGGGACAGAGCTGCTCTTTCGCAGATCGTTGCCAATTTGCACATAAAAAATGTCGAGAAAGTCTTCCATTACTTGATGCACGTGGCACTAAATCTGTTGCCTGCTTCTATCCGATAGCGAGCTCAATATGACTCTTGTAATTGATAATGTTATTAAGAAGTATCCTATTCGGCAGAGCAAGTCAGTGGTCAATGCGCTAAATGGGATTTCACTCAATATTTCAAAAGGGCAAACTTTAGGGATTGTAGGCGAAAGTGGATGTGGCAAATCAACCCTTGCGCGATTAATAGTTGGCTTAGAATCTCCGACTCAAGGCGCTATTACTTGGCGCGACAATGTTTTATTACGAGGTTCAAAAAATCAATGGCGAAATCATTTATCACCTGCTCAATTAGTTTTTCAAGACCCCTACTCTTCATTAAATCCTAGACAGCGAATTGGGGAATGCATAAAGGAAGTTATTGTGGCTCACAACTTGCGCCAAAAAGAAGAGATTGATTCTCGTGTTACTGAGCTACTCAAAGTAGTAGGAATGTCGGAAGATATGAAAAATCGCTACCCACATCAATTATCTGGAGGTCAAAGACAGAGAGTCTCAATCGCCAGAGCTCTGGCAGCTGAACCTGAACTACTTATTCTTGATGAACCTGTATCAGCTCTTGATGTTTCAGTTAGAGCAGATGTCATGAATTTACTCGTTGATTTAAGGAAAGAATTCGGTCTAACTTATCTATTCATTAGTCATGACTTGTCGATGGTTCGCCACATCAGCGATGTGATTGCCGTGATGTATTTAGGCCGAGTGGTAGAGCTTGGAACTTGGGATGAGGTGCTCGATAATCCACAGCATCCTTACACCAAAGCTCTCATCGCTGCTATTCCTGATCATAGCCAGGTAGGACAAATGGATTTAACAGTTAGCTTGGAGGGTGAAGTACCAAGCCCAACTAATATCCCGTTAGGATGTGCATTCCATGTTCGATGCCCAATTGCTGTCCCTAACTGCTCAAAGATGATTCCACAGCTGCTCCCAATCAAAAGTAGCCAAAGTGTGGCTTGTTCGGAGGTAGTAAAGTGAAAGTTATAGGAATGATCTCAGGTACTTCATTTGATGGAATAGACGTTGCCTTAGTGGATTTAAAAGAAAGTGATGGAGTCATATCAATCAAGTTGATTGACTTTGAAAGTGTTCAATACACCAAAGAATTACGAAGCAAAATTGCTAAAGCAATGCCTCCCCAGAGTGTTGACATGCAAAT
>JAURFT010000062.1 GCA_030834185.1 Candidatus Nanopelagicales bacterium | reverse complement strand
CAGCGAGCGCATTGTCTGGATTGATTGCGAAATGACCGGACTTGACCTCACTAAAGATGCTTTAGTTGAAGTTGCCTGCATCGTCACTGAAGCTGATCTAACTGAGCTAGATGATGGCTTTCAGGTAGTAATTTGCCCCGCTGATCTCAGCGTGCTCGATGAAATGATTGAAGTTGTGCACAAAATGCACACCGATTCTGGACTGCTAACTGAAATTCCCCTCGGCATCTCGTTGCAAGCTGCGCAGGAACAACTGCTGGCCTATATCAAGCAGCACATTCCAGAGCCGCGTAAATCTCCGTTAGCTGGCTCTAGTGTTTATGTGGACCGCGGGTTTTTAATTAGAGATATGCCAGAAGTTGATGCGCACCTGCATTATCGATTACTTGATGTGTCATCGGTTAAAGAAATTGCGCGACGTTGGTATCCGCGGGTTTATTTTGGCACGCCAGCGAAAGTGGGAAATCATCGCGCGCTAAGCGATATTAAAGAGTCCATTGAAGAGCTGCGGTTTTATCGGGAGCTGATTTTTCAGCCAGACCCAGGGCCAAGCAGCCAGCGGGTAAAAGAGGTTGCTGGTGAAATTAACACTAGGCGCAGCCCTGATCAATCGCTTGAGTAGACTTCGCCAGTATTCGTTGCTACCTGCAGCGTTATGCATGGTGGGTGTAGCTCAGCTGGTAGAGCGCCGCGTTGTGGTCGCGGATGTCGCGGGTTCAAGTCCCGTCACTCACCCCAAGCTTTAGGACCAAGATGTCAGCTCCCAACACTCGTGAGATCTGGCTAATGCGCACGCAGCTGCTTAATGAACTTACAGAAGTTGTGCCAGCCGAATTTTCTTGGCACAACTTTCAAGTTGGTGTTGATGAAGCTGAATTTTTAGCTGCAAACGCCGATGCATTTGCCGGCCACCCAGAGCAAGGGTTATGGCAGCTCGCAGATTTAACCCAGCGATTTAACGAACCTTGGTTTAATGCAGCAGATTTTTATTTATTAAAAGACCATAACCAAAAAATTGCTGGATTTGTCTGGATCAAAGTGCATATAGAGCGCTTAGTGCCAGATGCTGAGATCTATCTAATTGGGCTGGTGCAGCAGCATCAACTTAAAGGCCTGGGCAAAGCAGTGCTAGCGCATGGCCTAAATCAGATATTTAAAAACGGCTTTAACGAAGCCATCATTTATGTTGATGCTCCTAATGCGGTTGCGCTAAATTTGTATCAGAAACACGGCTTTAAACATATCTCAACCCAGATTGTCCCGATTGAAAACCGGAAGGATTAATGGATACTGCAAATGCCCTGCTGGGTTTTTGGTTAGCTACCGCTGCTGCTAGCGCCACGCTTTTAGGCTGGGTAATTGTTGCCGGCCGCAAACAAGTATCTGATCGCGCGATTGGCGCTGCGCTCATTATTGCAGCGCTGGCGATGCTTTATGTTAGCTTCACCCAGTTAATTCCACAAGCATATGATGCTAATTTCACCACCAACAGTTTATTTCTCTGGCTTGGTATTGGATTTTTAATTGTAGTTTCGCTGCGCTGGCTAGGAAATAAATTCAGTGATTTAGATTCGCTTAAATCTTCAGCCGTATTAGTTGCAGCTGCAGTAACAGCGCATAATCTGCCTGAAGGCGCCGCTGCGATTGCCGCTACTGTGCAGGATTTAAATGCGGGCATCGCAACTTCAATTGCCATTGCAATTCATAATGTTCCAGAAGGACTTGCTATTGCAGCAGCAGCGCTTGCTGCCGGCTACAGCAAATCACGGGCGCTGTTATTTGTGGTGATTGCAGCTGGTGCTGAGATATTAGGTAGCGGCATTGTTTTTGTGGAGGTGCAGCTGCTAAATCAGCTACTGATTGCCAAGTTATTAACAGTTGTTGCTGGCATCATGATTGCGCTTAGCGTAATTGAGCTGCTCCCTCATGGTTATGCGAAGTTTGTTACTAAGCGTGATTCAACTCACTGAGCAGTAAGCTGCTTGGCTGCGCCGTAAAAAACTATTTCCTTTAAACTGGGTTTCACAGGAGGAATTTTGGTTTACACTGCAGCGCTAGATGGCAACTTAACCAATCTGCTTAATGACACCGGCGCGATAATTTTTTACCTTGTAATTTGGGGTTTGGTGTTTGCTGGCACAGGTTTATTTATCGGCGCTTTCATTCCATTTATTACTGGCGATTCGCTGCTGTTTGCAGCGGGCATTATTGCTGCCACTTCAAATAACATAAACATTCAAATATTAGTAATTGGCATTGGACTTGCTGCTTTTATTGGCGATCAAGTTGGCTTTATTCTGGGTAGACACTATGGCCGCCCTTATCTCACCCGCCGAGGTGGACCAAAAATTCAAACCGCGATCGCTAAAACTGAAAGCTTCTATCAAAAATATGGTTGGTGGTCGGTTGTTATTGCGCGCTTTATGCCATGGGCGCGAGTTTTTATTCCAGCGGTAGCTGGAATTGGAAATATGAATTACTACAAGTTTTTATCTTCAAACCTAACCGGTGCGCTGGCCTGGGGGGTTGGGATCACACTGGTTGGCTATTACGCAGCCAGCAACCCTGCGGTTAAATCTGTGGCCTATCTAATTGCTGCCTTTTTCATCACCGCATCCTTGATCGCCGGCTTTAGAACCTGGCGAGCTGATCGCAGAGCTAAGGTGACTGAGTAATAGCCAGCCTTGCCAATAGGGCATGCTTAACCCGTGCAAACGACCTTAACTATTGACTGCGGTGGCGGTGGCATTAAAGCTGCCGTGCTGGATGCCGGCGGAACTATGCGCTCTCAGCCCATTCGAGTTCCAACGCCATATCCGTTATCAACTGAGCTGTTTTTACAAACCCTAAAACAATTAGCAGATCAACTACCAAAAGCAGACCGCGCCACCGTTGGCATCCCTGGGATGATCCGCCACGGGGTTGTTATCTCTACCCCGCACTATGTAACAAAAACTGGACCTCGATCTTTAGTGCTGCCAGAGTTGGTTGAGCAATGGAGCGGCTTTGATGCTCAAACTCAGCTTTCGGAGCGACTTGGAATTCCAACTTTGGTGCTTAATGATGCTGAAATACATGGCGCTGGAGTTGTTGCAGGTAGTGGTTTAGAAGTTGTTTTAACTTTGGGCACTGGCTTGGGGTATGCGCTTTTTGATGGCGGCAAACTTGCGCCTCACTTAGAGTTATCTCAAGCACCAGTTAGATTTCAACAAACTTATGACACTTACGTTGGCGAAACTGAGCGCAAACGCTTAGGTGATTTGTTCTGGTCTAGACGAGTTAGAAAACTTATCGATGGCTTAAGACCAGTATTTGTTTGGGATAGATTGTATTTAGGTGGCGGTAACGCTCGAATGATTAAATCTGAAATTGTTGAAAAACTAGGTGATGATGTGGTGATTGTGCCAAACAGCGCAGCACTAGTTGGTGGCGTGCGTGCTTGGCAGGTAGTTGATCAAACTAATTAATATCCCACCATATTGTGGCCAAAGGTCGCACTCCGTCGCTTGGATTTGCCAACATGAATTCTAGAACTTCGTGATCTCGATCTGCCGGTAGACATAATCTAATTCGATTAAATCGAACTTGATCTTCAAGTGAAACAGAATTGCGCAGTTTGCCATCCCAATATTCAACTTGGGCATTAATACCTAATTCAGTTAATACTTCAAGTAACTCGGTTGGGG
>JAURFT010000061.1 GCA_030834185.1 Candidatus Nanopelagicales bacterium | reverse complement strand
ATGAGGTAAGCAAAGCTCTCTCTCCATCAAGACTTTATAGATTATGAATTAAATCGATTGCGGAAATCTACCTAGAAAGACTACTCTCGTCCAATAACAGAGGAGGTGTTGCACAATAAAAATTTACTTCGCAGGTCCTTTATTCACTCCTTATGAGCGAAGCTTCATTGATCAATGCGCTGCTCAACTCCGCGGCGAAGGATTTGAAGTTTTTGTTCCTCATGAGATTCCACTTCCTGATCCTGTTACCGCAGAATTTATCTTCTCAGTTGATTCCAAAGAAGTAATGACATCCAACGCCGTACTTGCGCTCTTAGATGGCCCGATGGTTGATGACGGGACAGCTAGTGAGATTGGAATATTTTGGGCTGCAATGCAAAGTGACCCATCCAAAAAAGGAATTGTTGGATTAGTTACCGACACTAGAGTCATTAGAGATCGCAACATGATTGACGGTAAAGGTATAAATCTATTCGTAAGAGGCTGCATTGAAGATGTAGGTCAGGTTGTTGATAAATTTGACAAAGCAATTGAGATCTTGCGAACTTGGAAATCAGAAATAGGAAATAAGATTTAGTACATCACTGTTTTTGTTAAGTGATGAGGCCAATGCGTGGCGTGGTAAGTTTTCCAGAATCGAAAATCTACCTGAGGCATTAATAATGGTTCCATGTTAGGCCTGAGCGCATTAATCTTCTCAGTCAATAAAGCAATGCAGTAGATAGAACCAGCTCTAAGTTCAATTTCGGCATCACTGTCGCGGGTTATCTCCTCTAGAGAATTAATCTGTCTCTCAAGCTCTGGCGCATATTCAAAAATTCCCATCACCCTCAAGCCCACGGGCACTATGTAGTCAGCAAATGCGGTCAACTGCTCTGGATCCTCTAAGCGCCAATGACCACGAGGCGATAATGCAAGGTGCATCCCCCAAATTCCTAGCTGAGCTAATTTAAATATTTGAACTTGATTTCCATGGTAATTGCTCACATCATAAAAACGTGGAAATTCCCTCACTAAGCGCTCCAATAGCCCGTTTCCCTGGTCATAGAGTTTTGGAGAACAAGAGCGAACAAAATTATGAAAGGCCCCTTGGTAATTATCGACTAGAACCTGTCCGACTTCGTTAAAGATTTTTACTCTCTGCTCAATCATTGGCATCTCTATTGTTCCTGAAAAAATTGAGCTGAATTGATCTTTGGTCAACTTTGATAGGAACTCTCCTGAAAAAAACGGTATCCCAGCGCCAATAGCTCGGTGAATAGAGGCAAGCATGGCTTCGCTGTCACACCAGCGTTTTCCTAAGTAGTCAGTTTCAAATTTGATTCCGGAGTTAAAGTCAGTAAATGCAAAGTTCATGGTGTTTACCACCATTGTGAAGTCCATCAATACATCGGGATCATTACCAAAATCAAAGAGCATAGAACCATCAGGTTTTTGAAACTCTTCATATGCCATCCAATTGGCCACTTCAACTAACTTCTCTTCATTAATCCTAACTAGCTTAGAATTACGTATTACGGGCTCCAAGCTTTTTAGAACAGGAGAATTCCAGTTAACCGACATTAATTCGATTACTTACTCAGAGCCACGCTTGAAAGGTAAACCCACCATCGCCGGAGGTGTTAAGCGCTGAGCTAAGAGAGTAAGAACTATTAGGGTGGCAAAGTACGGGAATGCAGTTACAAACTCTTGTGGGATAACTTCGACTCTTTGATTAACCCAGAGAGCAAAGAGTGCCATTCCGAAATAGGTGCCGCCTAATTTCCAGTTCCTTGATACTGAATAAAAGATTGCTAACAGAAGAGATGCTATTCCTACTATCATAATCAACGCCATAACAGATTCACTTTGACGTAGACGAAGAGCATCTGTGAAGCCAAAAAGTATTGAGCCAGCAAAGACGCCACTTGGTCTCCAGTTTCCAAAGATTACTGTCGCAAGACCGATAAAACCTCGCCCTCCAGTTTGGCCTTCGCGATAGACAGATGAGGCAACTATCGCCAGATAAGCCCCTCCCAAGGAGGCAAACATGCCTGAGATTGAGATTGCAATATAGCGAGTGCGATAAACGTTAATGCCTAGCGATTCCGCCGCCATCGGATTTTCACCACAAAACCTCATTCGCAGTCCAAACTTGCTGCGCCAGAGAATCCATGAAGTTAGAGGCACAAGTAGCAATAGTGCAACCGTCATTACCGAGAGATCTGTGGTTACGCCATAAATCAGTCCTGAAACATTTGAAATTAAGAAGATTTCCTTCTCATCTATGCTTTTAAAAAATGGCGCTACAAAAGGAATACTAAATTTTGGCATACTCTCAACTGGAGGAGATACTGTCCTATCTCCTCCTACCGGCGGGAAAAAAATACCTGACAAATAGCGTGCTGCTCCTGCTGCAATCAAATTAATCGCCAATCCAGATACCGCTTGATCTATTCCAATCTTGACAGTCAAAATTGCATGAAAGAAACCTGATGCCAGACCAAATACAGCAGCCGCCAGAATGCCGACATATGGTCCATGGAGGTAACCAAACCAGGCCGCAGTCCAAGTTCCGACAATCATCATGCCTTCTAGGCCAATATTTATTACTCCGGCTCGCTCCGCCCACAATCCACCAAGACCTGCCATTAAGAGCGGCGTAGCTAATCTAAGGGTTGCTCCCGAAGTTCCTGGTGAGGAAATATCCGTGGCACCAGTAAGTAGCTCAACAAAAGATATTATGAAAAATATTCCGGCAATGAACAAAGTAATGCGGGCAGGAGATCTGAAGAAAACTTTAGTTCTCATAGCAAACTTATTTTCTTTACTCTTGGTGCTAGTTGACTTCATTCTGTCTCCTTAACACTCTTAGAATCTTTATCAATTACTTCTGCGCTCACACTTCCAACCGCTCTCTGCTGTTGACGGAGGTTTATTCGAGATACTAATTCATAGGCAACGACAATTGAAAGTACTATGGTTCCTTGCAGCACAATGATAATTTCGGGTGGAACTCCTTCGAACTCAAGTACCGGCGCTGTTCGTTCCAGAAATGACCAGAGGAATGCAGCAAAAAATATCCCCACCGGATGATTCCTTCCAAGAAGTGCCAGCGCTAGCCCTGTGAATGCATATCCGGAAGGAAATGCCATGCTGTAGTTATGAGTGTCCGATAGGAGAGTTCCTATTCCCACTAACCCTGCAATAGCTCCCGAGAGTACGGTGGTAACAAAAATCATTCCTGGTGCATTAACGCCACTAGATCTGGCGGCGCGGAAGGAAAGACCCGTAGCCCTTAAATTAAAACCAAACACCGTTTTATTTAACATGATCCAATAAGCAACGCCAACAAAAATTGCTAAAAATAGGAAGGTGTAGATTTCGCCATCGAACGCTTTGATAGTAGGCATACGGCCGCTTGTTGGAATACTTCTTGTCTGCAAAACCTGAGTTCCTTCTGGCAAAATTCCAAAAATTGAAGGGCTAAGTAAGAAGGCTATAAGTGCGGCGGCGATAAAATTCAACATAATATTGCTGATCACCTCAGATACGCCACGTTTAACTTTCAAATATCCGGCAATAGCAGCCCATGCACCTCCAGCCAACATGGCAGTGAGGATAATTACGAGAACATGCAAGATTGGGGGCAAACTAACTGCAGCTCCAACGACCGCCCCAAAAAATGCTCCCATTCGATATTGGCCATCGATACCTATATTGAATAGCAACATTTTAAAGCCTATTGCGGCCGCGACTCCAGCCATGTAATAAGCAACAGTTTGATTTAGCTCCGATACTAAATTTCTAGGGTCAAAACCATAAGAAATCATTAGCCGAAACATCTCTATTGGATCTACTCCACGAATCTTTAGAATAATGTAAGTAAAGAGCAATGAGGTAAAGATTGCAGCTGTGGGTGCAACAACGGCCCAAAAAACTCGACTCTTGGTCATGACTTACTTGCTCCTGTCATTGCTAGGCCAAGCTGCTCAGGAGAAGTTTCCCGAGGGTTAAGGATTGAAACAATAGATCCGTTATAGATA
>JAURFT010000060.1:3893-4187 GCA_030834185.1 Candidatus Nanopelagicales bacterium | reverse complement strand
CGAACCTCACGCAATAACAACGTTAAGCTTCGATCTGAAAATAATGAATCTAGCAGTACAAATACTGCTGTAAGTAATGTAATTACCGCAACTATCCCACCAATTCCAAAAATCAAGAAAAGGTAGATTCTTCTGGTGCTTGAGGCTGGCTCGATTGTTGGTTGACGCCTAGTGATGCGCTGAATCCGCGTCCAATACATTAACCAAATTGGAGTTCCTACTGCAATTAACGTAAAGGCTGCAAGTAAGGTGTTGATTGAAGATGTGGTTCGCACAATAGAGCTACCTGAAAAC
>JAURFT010000060.1:0-3885 GCA_030834185.1 Candidatus Nanopelagicales bacterium | reverse complement strand
GAGGCAAGTAACGCAATTCCTGAAATCAAATATTCATATATCCGCTGCACTTCATTTCTTACTGAAGACCGAGACTGGCTGGCAAATGAATTGTGGTACCAAAATAAAAGCAATCCAGCTACGAGTGCACCAAAGGTTGCAGGCGCTGATCTGAAATGAGTTACAAAATCAGTGCTAGTGGGATCTCCAATAAACCAAACAACGACGTTGTGCAACAGCGAGCTAGCTGAAATGACTGTGGTGATCAGCCCACCTGCAACTCCTGCAATCAAAACATAACCAAGCCACAATTCATCTCGATTAGAGCGCATTGCAAATTTGATCCAATACAGCAGCCAGACCGGCACACCAACAGCAAATGTGACCAGGCCAGTTTTTATGGGGTCAGCTCCCCCAAATAAAATCTCTTTACCACTTGCGCCGATGAACCTCTTTGCAATCGCGCTAACAATTACCGCAATACCCACAACAGAAGTGATAAGTCCAATCAATGAATTAAATAAAAACAAAAACTTACTGCGATTGATCGGTGTTGCTCTGCGATTTATCTCAAAATGAGCAGCCCAGATCAAGCCCCAAATCAAGAATTGAGCAACTGCATAACTTCTGAATTCCTCAACTCCCACCGCCCAAGATAGCAAATCAAATAGCGCAAACATCGCCACCGCAAGCGAAGTCACGGTTGCTAAAAATATATATGCCGCCCACCCAAATGAGCTAACTTCGGTTGAGTCAGATTTAACAGTGCGTTTAGTCCAGCTCAGCACTCCAATTAATACCGGTAGTCCAACCAAAATAAAAGAAAAGTTTCTAGCTAATGAGACCTGATCTGCTACCAGCAACGTTGCTGGACTTATAAATCGACCAAGGAGTCCAGCAATACCAATGGCAACTACAACAACTAGGCCAAACTGCAATCCATACTGAAAAAAGCGCCGAACTGAATGTCCTGATACTGCACCACCTGCGCCCTTAGCTGCAAGTTTTTTAATGCCAAAAAAAATTAAAGCTGTGATGATTGCCAAAAATACCAAACTAACTATCATTTGGAGATCACCCCACAGTCATAAACTGGCCAAGGAATACCAGTGATTAACCATTCTGTCAGAACTTTTTCTAGTCGATAAGTATGAGATTCCACATATGAGGAGTTAAACAAATCTGAATTTCCAAATTCAACTGCAATCTCAACTTTTGCTGTTGCGCCAGAAATTTCAGATTTCAGAAGATCAATATTTGCATTCCGGTTTATCCAGGCTTGATCTAAGTGCGTAATATTGCAAGGACTTGAATCAGCTAAAAACGCTAGCGCTTTATCTGTTTCCCCATCAAACATAGCAACTAGGTAACTTTGTACCACCCATTCGGGAGTTCCGCTGCTCAATTCGGCATTTTGCTGTGATGATGTTATTGCAATCGAAGCCAGCGCTGCTACTAAAACAGTTCCCACAATTGCAGCAAGTAACCGGTTCGGAGTTTTATCCATACCTTCATGGTACGCCTAAAACCTGAAATTAGTGTGGGGTGGGCGGGGCTCAAACCCGCGGCCGACGGATCATAAGTTTGGCGACAAAGATTTAGGCTAGCGCTGCTGAAGCCTTTTCCAACAACCTGCACATGACATATGGCAAGGTTTGGTCTACTGCTAGGAACACTAACTACTGTGGGTCGATAAAGACCAGCCTTTTGCCAACAGTAAGAATGAAAATAATGTCTTCTATCTGTGGCAGACACTGATGCAAGCCATAAGTCAAAAGACAGAGCCCAGATCTCGAACCTTTTGGTTACTGTGAACACATAGCAATGAAGTGAAGTCCATCACTAATTATCTAAGCTTGGGTGGATTCAATACCCTGACAAAAATCAATTCAATGAATTTATGGGTCAATAATGCTTAGGGCTCATGGTCGAAAGTGGAAAGGAATTTCACGAAAAATACGCGTAATAGGCACCATCCACAAAAAATATCTCATATCTAACCTCACCAAATACTCCAATTGCCGGATCAAATCTATTACAAATTTCGTTTTCCCAATGTAAAAGAGGTTTAGGCCAGGGAAGGCGCATGAAAAAAGAGGCGGCCGATTTACTGGCCGCCTCTTTTTTGTATCGTTGTATTACTTTACGAACCCAACCGTTAGATAATCAAGCGAACTAAATCCAAACGCACCTATGTTGGCAAGTTTGGAATCTGCAGCTGTGATATTTGGTCGCTGGTACATAATGACTGAATGGCCATTCTGCCAAGTTAACGCATCAGCTTTGTTGGCAAATTCGCAGCGCTTCTTCTCATCAAGAGTTGAATTTGCTTTATCTAGAAGTTTGTCGATTGCTGCTGTCCCAATCTTGCCAAAGTTCTGGCCGCCTTCAACTCCTAAGATTGACTTAGTACTAGAGATTGGGAAAATGGTTCCAAGCCAAGTAAATAGCGTCATATCATACGCTCCAGGAAGGATGTATTTGCCGAAGAAATCAGCGGCAGGTACTACCTTGATTTCTAGGTTGATTCCCAGTGGCTTGTACATCGACTGAATTAACTGCGCTTCTTGAGCCGAAGTTGGCACTCCAGCCGGAATTGTTATTGCAAGCTTCATTTCTTGGCCTGCAGCATTCTTACGCACTCCACCCTGATCGGTCCAGCCAGCGTCATCTAGCAATTGATCTGCTAACTGCAGATTGTATTTACCAAGTTTGCCGGTGTTATTTTTGTAGCAAGCAAGGCCTTGTACAAAAATGTGATTATCCAATGAAGTAATTTTTGGATTCATCGGACCAATCATTGCTTTGGCGATAGTTGATCTATCCATTGCAACAGTTAGCGCCTGGCGAACTTTCACATTCTTCATGAATTCAGATGCAGTACCAAATGTCATATGACGATAATTCGGTGCAACTGAGACATCAACGCGAATATCCTTCAGAGTTTTAGCTTGCTTGAATTTGTTTGCATCTGGGCCTATGTCAATGTAATCAACCTCACCATTACGTAGCGCGTCAAGCTGAGTTGCTACAGTAAGTGAGCGGTAAACAATTTTATCCAAAACTGGTTTTGGTCCCCACCACGCTGGATTTCTGACCATTGTTACAGTTTTAGCTACATCATCCCTGCTCTGATACTTAAATGGTCCAGCAGATAGGTTTGGTGCGGTTTTCCACGAGGAATTAAATGCAGTTGGGTTTGCAGTTACGGCTGCTGGAAGCAGCCCCCCGAAAAGACCCTTCCAATCTGGATACAACTTGCTGAAAACTACAACAACTTCGCCAGATTTTTTACCTTTTTTCACTGACTTAATGTCTTCGTATCCAGTAGTGCTAACTACCTCGAAAGCTTCATTACTGCCGTTTTGAGCTTTCCATTGTCCAACGAAGTCAGCTAATCCAACTGGCTTGCCATCACTCCACTTTGCATTTGGATTGATTACATATGAAACCGTCTGAGGTTTCTGTTTCACTAAGGTAACGCTGGTTGCATAATTCTTATCAAGTTGCAAAGCGCCTTTATTATCTACATAGAAGAAGCTTGGAAGAGCTCCACCCATCATGTATGAGGCACCAACTTCATTACCATCTATATGACTGGTATTGAAGTTATCTGGCATCTGATTGACTGCCCAAACAAAAGTACCACCCTGCTTCAACTTTGAAACTGGTTGTGGATTGATATCTGGACCGGTTGATGCCATAGCTGGTGTTGTTGAGACACCTAGCGCAAATATCAGCGAAAGTGCGCCAAGAATTGAGCCCTTTCGCAAGATGCTTCTTTTTATCATTAATTCCTCTTTCGATTGTTAGAAGAAACTAACTTCCTTGGCAATGGTCCTTGCAAAAGAAGCTAATACTGTGAAGTATTTTGCCATGAAAGCAGACTTGGCCTTATTTCAACCC
>JAURFT010000005.1 GCA_030834185.1 Candidatus Nanopelagicales bacterium | reverse complement strand
GCAAGCTGGAACTGTGACCTATGCGCAGCTAGCTGCCGTTAGAGCAGCGATGATTGCTGATCGCCCTGCTGCAGGTGTAATGAAAAATGTTGTTGCAACAGTTACAGCAAAATTAGTTGCTGATGGCAAACTTACAACTGTTAAAGCTGAAGCTATTAATGCTGCGATAGCAGCAAAAGCTGAAGCACATAAGTCAAAAAGACCTGGAATGAAATCAAGCCATGGCAGAGCTAGCAACGCTGGGGCTGGGCATGGCTTTAAAGGCGAAGGTCGCAAAGCAATGCGCTCTTAGCGAACTAAGGGCCAATTCACGCTGGCTAGATCGGGTGGATCTGATGTTTTAACAGCGCAGATCCACCCGGTTGCCAGATTTAAGGGAGAATAGGAACGAAAGGGGTAAGCATGCAACTAGAACAACAGCTTGTTCTGGTCGTTGACGACGAGGTCGCGGTCGCAGACTTACTTGAAGATGCCTTAACGCTAGGCGGATATCAAACGCTTCGGGCAGCCAATGGCATGGAAGCGCTGCGCCTGGTTCGCGAGAAGTCACCTGACTTATTGCTTTTAGATATCAATATGCCGTTAATGAATGGCTTTGAAGTATTAGAGCGATTACGTGAGCGCGGAAATGACACTCCAGTTTTGTTTTTAACAGCAAGAGATGATCGCGATGATGAATTACATGGCTTACAGCTTGGAGCTGATGACTATGTCACAAAACCATTTGGAGTTGATGAATTAATTCTGCGCGTGCAAGCAGTTTTACGCCGCACTCAACGAGAGCCTGAAACCGTAAACATTCTTGCCGCTGGCCCAATTGAGATAGATTTTCAAAATCACCAAGTAACACTGGATGGCAAAGAGGTTAATTTGTCACCAACTGAATTTAAGCTGCTTAGCTATTTGATCCAGAATAAAAATCGGGTTTTAACCAAACAGCAGTTGCTAAGCAATGTTTGGGGAATTAATTACGAATCTGAAACCACAGTGCTCGACACTTATATTTCTTACCTGCGTAAAAAAATTGACTCGCAAGGGCTTGGTTTGATTAAAACTGTTCGCGGAGTTGGATTTCAATTTAAGGATCCTAAGAGCGCAGCATGAAGTTACGCACTCGGTTAGTAGCAACTGTTACTGCAGTAATTACAGTTGCAAGTGGGTTGATTGGTACCTTTAGCGTGACTACCGCCTATCAAAACTCCATTACCGAGATCGATGCTGGGCTGCGACAAGTGCTCGCTGCACCTCGCGATGAAGTGCTATTCGCCAAAGGTGCGCTAAATTTTTTTGCTGATGATGTAATTGTGCCGGTCGCACTTGGCGTGGTGCTTAATGATGGTTCAATTGCAGTAGTTCGAGCAGCAGGATCTGTATATGAACCACTGCCGTTTCCAGAACTTACAACTACGCAGCTAGGTGAAGCCCAAAGTAAGCCAATTACGGTGCTTAGCTCTAGCCCAAATTATCGAGTTTTAGTTGCCGAAGGCGGCCCTGGTGTTGATCTAATTGCAGCAGCTCCGCTGAGCTCAGTGCAAGAGCAAATTAACTTATTGCTGTGGCGAACTGCGCTAGCCGTAATTTTCATCTCAATCATTGCAGGTGTTTTAGTTTGGTGGTTTGTTTCCACGAATCTAGCTCCAGTATCCGAGATGGTCTCTACAGCAGATGCAATCGCCGGTGGGGATTTAAACCGGCGAGTGCCGCAGACTGAACCTGGCTCAGAAATTGGAGTTCTAGCATCTGCGTTAAACCGCATGATTAGCTCGCTGCAGTACTCGGTTTCGCAGCGAGCCGAATCAGAGCAGCAGATGCGCAGATTTTTAGGAGATGCATCGCATGAGCTGCGCACGCCGTTAACTGTGATTCGAGGTTACGCTGAAATTTTGAACAGCGATGCAACAACAACCGCAGACCAGCGACAGCGAGCAGCGCAGCGAATTGCTGCCGAGAGTGCTCGAATGGAGCGGCTAGTGCTTGATCTGTTAAATCTAGCCAAACTTGATGAAGGTAAATTAGCTACCCCTGAAATTTTTGATTTTGTGGAGTTAACAACTGCAGTTCTAGGTGATTTTGAAGTTGCAAATCCAGATCGCAACGTTGAGATTGTTTCGCCAGCTCAAATATTGATTAATGCAGATAAACAGCAGCTAACTCAGGTGCTGCTAAATGCGCTCTCTAACGTTAAACAACACACCACAGGCGGCGCCCGAATCACCTTAGAGCCAACTGCCGCATCACTTCGAATTTTGATTGATGATTTTGGTAGCGGTATTTCAGCAAGTGAACGTCAAAGCGTCTTTCAACGCTTTCATCGATTAGATGAATCTCGAACTCGAGAAACTGGTGGCTTTGGACTTGGACTTGCAATTTTATTAGCAATTGTTAAATCGCACGCAGGTGAAGTTCGCTTAGCAGCAGCCCCTACTGGTGGTTTACGCATTGAAATTACCTTGCCGCTGGGAGTGCAACTAGATGAGTAAAACTCTGACCTCAATTTTAATTGGCGCTTTTATTTTCCTAGGCAACGCAGCTGCACATGCTGAACCTATTCGTGGATCAGATAACTTAATCATGGTAGTGGGAGAGCGGGTTGAGTTAACTGAGTGCTCAAGAGCAAATCGTGGCGCAAGGCTTTCTTATCGGATGGATAGATTCTGGGTTTGGTTAGCTACTAGTTCAGTAGTTAGAGATAGTTCATATTGCAAAGATCGAAATTTGCCCTTTAAGCATAGTTATAAATTTAAAGTTCCTGCCGGCTATCAATCTGTTGAACCAGCTGCCAAATACACCAAAATGTTAATGCGCACTGTTGGATTAGGGCAGATGCCAAAGCTATTTACAGTTACAGTTTTCAAATCTCAAGCAGAGCGCGAAGCTGCCCTTGGAGCTACTGATAGCGCAGCAGTTGCAAAAACTGATTGGTCTAAATGTTTATACAATGGAAAATACTTAGTAGGTAGAGTTAAAGTTGTAACTTACGATGCAGATTACCGAGTGCAGTTAGTTAATCGAGGTGCAAATTTAGTGATTTATCAATCAGGTCCTCGATCAACAACTTGTGGTAAGTGGCAGTTTGTCAATATTAATCATGACTTTTCAATTCAATTAGTCAATGATGCTGCCGATTTTACAATTTCAATCGCAAAGCAACCTGGGCCAAAAAAATAACTTGGCCCGCTCGGAGGGACTCGAACCCCCAACCGTCCGGGTAGAAACCGGATGCTCTATCCATTGAGCTACGAGCGGTAGGCGTATTCTGCCGTAACCCTCAGCAGCTAGTAATCCACAACCTAGTAATTACCCATTCGCTGAGATGCCGCGGGGTTCATGCTTAGCCAACAAGGGGGAGCAATGAATGATGTAACAGTTTCACTAGCAGGAAATGTGGTTTCAGATCCGCAGCAGCGCGAACTTGAAAGCGGTGCCTTAGTTACTAATTTTCGGCTAGCAGTTAATCCGCGCAGATACGATCGCAGCAGCGCAAGATGGGTTGATGGCGAGGCGATGTTTGTTAACGTAACTTGCTGGCGATCACTTGCGACAAATGCCAGTTTGAGCATCGCCAAAGGTGATCCAATTTTGGTGTTCGGCCGAATGCGAATTCGTCGCTGGGAGAACGGGGATCGGCAAGGGACCACGGTTGAGATTGATGCAATTAGCGTGGGTCATGATTTAACGCGTGGCACAGCCAGCTTTACGCGCACCCGGCGCAGCACTGATGAGTTAAATCAAGAACCGCTGGCTGGGCTGGATTATTGGAGCGTTGAACAGAGTTCATCAGCCGCATAGCTCGCTCAGGTAGGATTAGGGATATGGCTGAATACATTTATACCCTACAAAAAGCTCGAAAAGCACATGGCGACAAAGTTGTGCTTGATAACGTGACGCTGGCATTTTTACCTGGCGCCAAAATTGGCGTGGTGGGTCCGAACGGATCTGGTAAATCAACGCTGCTGCGAATCATGGCTGGCACTGAAACTGTCTCTAATGGTGAAGCGTTTTTAACTCCTGGCTACTCGGTTGGAATTTTGGAGCAAGAGCCAAAACTTGATGAAACTAAAACTGTGCTTGAGAACGTTGAGCTGGGCATGGGTGAGACCAAGCAGATGCTGGATCGATTCAATGAGATCTCAGCCGCGCTGGCAGATCCGGAAGCTGATTACGAAACGTTGTTAGCTGAGATGGGCAAATTACAAGAAGCGCTAGATCACCGAAATGCTTGGGATTTAGATTCCCAGATTGAGCAAGCCATGGATGCGCTGCGCTGCCCACCAGGTGATGCAGATGTCAGCGTGCTTTCTGGTGGCGAGAAGCGCCGAGTTGCGCTGTGTCAGCTACTTTTAAAACAACCTGATCTATTACTACTTGATGAGCCAACTAACCATTTAGATGCTGAGAGCGTGTTATGGCTTGAGCAACATCTAGAAAAATATCCAGGAACAGTAATTGCCATTACTCACGATAGATATTTCCTAGATAACGTTGCGCAATGGATTTTGGAACTTGACCGCGGCCGCTGTTATCCATATGAAGGTAATTACTCAACATATCTTGAAGCCAAACAGAATCGATTAAAAGTCGAAGGTGCAAAAGATGTCAAGTTGCGCAAAAGATTACAAGATGAGCTCGATTGGGTTCGCTCTTCTCCTAAGGCGCGACAATCAAAAAGTAAAGCTCGCTTAGCAAAATACGAAGAGATGGCAGCTGAAGCTGACAAATTCCGCAAACTTGATTTTGAAGAAATTCAGATTCCACCAGGTCCGCGACTGGGATCAATAGTTGTTGAAGTTGATAAATTAACTAAGGGCTTTGGTGAGCGAATCCTGATCGATGAGCTGAGTTTCTCGCTGCCTAGAAATGGCATTGTTGGAGTTATTGGTCCAAACGGTGTTGGAAAAACTACGCTGTTCAAAATGATCACTGGCAATGAAACTCCAGATACCGGTGAGATAAAAGTTGGCGAGACAGTTTCAATTGCCTATGTAGATCAAAATCGCGCCGGTATTGATGCTGCTAAATCAGTTTGGGAAGTAGTTTCAGATGGCCTTGACTACATCAAGGTTGGCCAAGTTGAGATGCCATCGCGTGCATACGTTGGCGCATTTGGTTTTAAAGGCCCAGATCAACAAAAAGCAGCAGGGGTCTTATCTGGTGGTGAGCGAAACCGTTTAAATCTTGCGTTAACTTTAAAGCTGGGCGGAAATCTATTGCTGCTCGATGAGCCAACTAATGATCTTGATGTGGAAACTTTAGGAAGTTTAGAAAATGCGCTGCTGGAATTTCCAGGCTGCGCTGTGGTCATCAGTCACGATCGCTGGTTCTTGGACAAAGTTGCAACCCACATTTTGGCCTACGAAGGCGATTCGCAATGGTTCTGGTTTGAAGGAAACTTTGAAGGCTATGAAAAAAATAAAATCGAACGCTTAGGTGCTGAAGCTGCTCGACCACATCGTGCAACTTATCGAAAGTTAACGCGTGGCTAACTACCCAACAATCGCGCAGCTTGAGCCAAGCGATGGCACGCGGTTAGTTGCGCTGCTAAAGCGCATCATGCGTTGGGATCAAAATGCCTATACCCGAGTTATCACTAAAGATGATGCGATTGGTTTTTATGTTGAGCCGCCGTTTAAAGTGATTGCGCATTTCTTGTTTCCAGCTTTTGCAGTTACTCCGTTAATTGATAACGTGATGCGAGTTGATGAGTTATTAACGCAGTTATTAAGTCAAGCTGAACCAGTAAAGGTGCCGTTGATTGCGGACTTTGAACCATTTGGCTTAGGCGCTAAACCGCCAGAGGGACCATGGCAGCAAGGGGAGCGCGGCATTGCTGGCGATTTAGCTCCAAAAGTGCAAACTGCAATTGCCGAATTTAAATTGAAAATGCAATCGCTAGGCGCAAATCCCAGCCGCGAAGTTTCCGAGAGCGTTGCCAATGAGATCTGGGAGCGTGCGGGCTGGGGCGGGCTAAATCTGCGGGTGCTGCATGCTGCCTATTTGCTTGGCTTTCTGTCAGTGCCAATGGCGCAGCTAACAACTGGCACTTGTGCTGGCTGGAAGCGAATGCAAGCTCCTGGTGGCACGCTTTATGTGCGCCCTGGTGACTCTGGTCCAAGATTGCCGCTATCTGTAGTTCGTTAAATTTAAAGTTATTCGATATGCGTATTAACCATAGCTAGGGCTGCTTGCTCAAAATATTTTCGCATCATTGCACCAGGTGGATCTGCTGGTGCCAGTTCATCTAACGCACCGAGCATGCAGTGCAACCATTTTTCGCGCATATTGTGATTAATTGGATAAGGCTCATGGCGCATACGCAATCTTGGGTGGCCGCGTTGCTCTGAATAGGTATCGGGTCCGCCCCAATATTGAATTAAAAACAACGCAAGTCGCTGCTGTGCTGGTTTTAGATCTGCTTCTGGATACAGCGCTTTAAGTTCTGGATCTAACTGAACTCGATCATAAAATTTTTCAGCTAATTGATAAAAGAAATCAGAGCCCAGATATTCATGCACACTGATCTCGCTCATAGCTTTAGTTTAAACGGTAGTTGTTGCTGCAGCTTTTTCAGCTGCTTGAACTAGGTGCTTTGCCATGCCAGGGAAAACAAAACCATGAAGTGGCGAGATGCTCCACCAATACGCATGCCCAAACAATCCTTTTGGTACAAACAGCGCGCGCTGAATTAATTTACTACCAGTTTCTGTGGGCTCAATTACAAACTCCAACCAAGCCAGCCCTGGCAGTTTCATCTCAGCTCGAAGTCGCAGCAGTTTTGGTCGCTCCAGCGCTTCTACTCGCCAAAAATCCAGCGCATCACCTTCGCGTAGATGCTCTGCATCGCGGCGGCCACGACGCAGCCCAGCACCGCCAACAATTCGATCTAAAAAGCCGCGTAGTTCCCAGGCAAATGTGGCGGTGTAATAACCATGCTCGCCGCCGATACTTTCCACAAATTTCCATAGCTGCGCTGGCGTTGCGCTGGATTGCACTTCTCGGATATCTGAATAAAGCGTGCCGCCAGCCCAATCGGGATCTGTTGGTAACGCTTCAGATGGGGCGCCTGGGGTAGATGCGTTAGTCCATCTGGTTGCGACATCAGCTTCTTTAATTCGAGTTAGCGCTAACTCAACTGCGTCATGAAAATTTGTAAGCCCCTGTGGTGGATCGGGAATTAAACTGCGAATTCGATCATCTTTACAGATAACTTCGTTCTTTAAGCTCTCAACTAATCGTCGAGCTAGCGTTAACGGCACTGGAGTAACCAGCCCAACCCAGCCCGAGGAAAGATTTGGGGTTAGCACTGGCACTGGCACAATGATACGTTTTCGTAACCCGGCAGCTTTGGCGTATGCCTGCATCATCTGGACATAAGTAAATACGTCTGGTCCGCCAATGTCATAGGCATCACTGATGCTGCTATCAATTGCTGCTGACCCAACTAAATAACGCAGCACATCTCTTACTGCAATTGGTTGGATTCGAGTGTTAACCCATTTTGGTGTGATCATCGCAGGCAAGCGCTCGGTTAGATAACGCAGCATCTCAAACGATGCTGAGCCTGAACCAATTACAACTCCAGCACGCAGCTCAATTGTTGGCACTCCAGAATCACGCAGTATTCGTCCAGTTTCAACGCGTGAGCGCAAATGATCTGAAAGCTCTTGATGTGCTGGAGCCAATCCACCTAAATACACAATGCGTTTAACGTTATTTGATTTTGCAGCAGCTGCAAATAATTCTGCCGTGAGGTTTTCTTCTTGTTCAAAATTAGTAGAGCTCATTAACGCATGCAGCAAGTAGTAAGCAACATCAACACCAGCTAGCGCAGCTGCTAATGCCTTGGGATCTCGAGCATCGCCATCTATAACTTCAACTGAGTTAATCCACTCATGATCACGCAATCGCTCTGCGCCACGAGCTAGCACTCGCACTCGATAGCCACTTAGCAGCAGCTCGCGAATTAAGCGCCCACCGATATAGCCAGTAGCACCAGTTACTAGACAAAGCGCTGGCTCACCAGCGGCAGTTTTTAGCACCGGCAGATCGGCCGCACATGGAGTTCGCATGGCTTAAGTTTGCAGCTAATTGCGCTAAAGCGCGAATTGGTTAAGACGGTGAAGGATATGACTCAGTGCTACCGCCATGAGATAGCCGAATTCCGCTTTTCAGCAGTGCTCGAGTTAGCTCTTCGCGCAGGGCACGGGAAACCGCAGCTGTGCCATCGGGCACTGTTCTAACCGAGATTCGCACCACAATCGTCTCAGCTGTTACAGATTCCACACCAGCGTATTTCACGCTGCCAAGCAACCAATTACTGATCTGGGTATCAGTTGACATTTTGGC
The DNA here is from genome assembly GCA_030834185.1 of Candidatus Nanopelagicales bacterium. GTDB lineage: Bacteria > Actinomycetota > Actinomycetes > S36-B12 > UBA5976 > AcAMD-5. The sequence goes on along the minus strand of JAURFT010000005.1, from coordinate 45,032 downwards.
AGCCACAATCTCAACCACGTCGCGCAATTGGGCTAGATCAGTATCAATTACAACTGGTAGATCAACTGTTGCCAGCATCCAGCCTTGCGAGCGATTCGCTACGCGAGTGATCTCACCATTTCGAACATGCCAGATAACCCCTGCGGCATCGCGCAATCTGGTTGTGCGCAGCCCAATTTCTAGCACTGTGCCAATTGCTGGACCAACATCAACAAAGTCACCAACACCAAACTCATCTTCTAAAATAATGGAAACACCACTTAATACATCGCGTATTGAGTGCTGCGCACCAAAGGAAATTGCCGCACCAATAAATCCAGCTGAGGCAATTAGCGGCAGAAGATCAAATCCCATGATCTGCAGTCCAAGCACAACAGTTGCAATCCAGATCACCAACGAGGTAATTCCAGTAAACAGCGATCCAATTGCCGCAGCTCGCTGTTTAGTGCGTTCGCTAATTCGAAGCACCGAAAGCGCAGCGGTAGAGGTAGCAACCGGCTGCACGTCATCTCGGCGCGCATCGGCTTTTGCAACAGCTCGCTTAACAGCGCGACGAACCACTCGCCGAATTACAAGATCAAGCACAATTGCGCTGATTAGCAAAATTAATAATTGCAGCGGCGTGCTTTCGATAATCTGATCGATGAAATCGGTCATCTTCGCCTCGTTTGCTATTTGTTAGGTAATCGTAGAGCAAATTGCAGCAGGCTTGGTAGGCTTTGCGAGTGAATACATCCCTTAAAGCTTTTATTTACCTAGCTGCCACGCTTGGTGTTAGCTGGTTGAACCTTGCTGCTGCAGCGGCTGCAACAAAGCGTGATGACGGCGATGAGCCTGGCACGGTGATGAGTATTGGTGATGCTGCCCTTATTTTTGGTGGTATTCCTCTTGCAGTCTCGTTGCTGTTGATGATTTTGATCTGGGCGCCAAGTCGAGGTCGCAGCAAATCAACTCAGATCAGCAATTACTAAACCTGCTGCTTTTATCGTTAAATGATGCGGCAGCAATAACTCAGCTACTTTTAGTTTTGATTTATCAATTCTGATTAATCAATCGCTCTAGCAGCAATTGCGCGATTTAAATTCGCTAACTGTTCGCTAACAAATCTTCTCGCACTTGGCTCAATATCAGCTTGCGCCAAAAACGCCTGCGTTGCCGTTACTAATTCATTATTAACCAGTGGCATTGGATAAAGCCCAATTGTGATGTTCTGTGCGACATGATAACCGCGATCTCCTTGCCATAGCGTTGGCAACATTTCAAAGTACTTAGCAATGAACTCAGCGTGTAGATCTGGATTCTCATAATCATTAAAGCCAGCAATAGTGTTCTCAACAATTGCGTTAGAGGCATCTGATTTATTAACAATTGAATCCCATGCTTCAGCTTTAGCCGTTGCAGTTGGAATAGCAGCTTTTAGTCGAACAGATTCTTCATGCCCTTTAGAGGAGTTATCAATTTCTAGCTCAGCTGCAATTTCATTTAGGGCCGCAACACCTTGGCGCACCATTCGATTTAGCAGCGTCCAACGCAGGTCAGTATCCACTTGTAATCCAGCTGGAATGCTGCTGCCGTGATACCAATTAATCAGCTCTTCAAGCCCATAGCCTGGTGAGGCAAAAGCGCATAGTCCGCGCACAAATGCCAACTGGTGATCTGAACTTGCTGGTGCTGTTAATGCGTATTCCAATAATGTTCCAGCGATTTGTTGTCGGTATTTATTTTGGTTTGCTGGTTTTGCATACAGATCAACTGCAGTTTTTAAATTTCTAACAGCTATGGCAATAGTTGAGGAATCCGGTTCACTTGCCATACCATTTAGCGCAAGTGAGACATAATCGCTCGCGCTGCCTTCAGCATCACGGGTGACATCCCACGCTGCATCCCAGATTAAACCGCGAGCTAACGTGTCTTCTAGTTTGCCAAAATGCTCAATTACATTGCGCCAAGAATTTTGATCTAAGCGAATTTTGGCGAAAGTGAAGTCATCATCATTAAGCAGCAGCACGCTTGGTACTTTGCTTGCAGTAAGCGATTCAATTTTTGTGCTGCTGCCAGCTAGATCAATCATTTCCTGCTTGGTGCGAATCAATTTGCCATTTATTAGGTCATAGTGACCAATTGCAAATCTATGCGGACGCAGCACCGGCTCAAGCCCAGCTGGTGCTGCAGGTGGTTCTTGATTGATGGTAACTGATTTGTAGTTATCGCCATCAAGTTCAGCGCTGGTGCGAAGTGTGGTGACGCCAGCTTTGCGAATCCAAACCTCAGCCCAATTCGTTAAGTCAGTTCCAGCAGCTTGCCCAACTGCAGCCAACAGATCTTCAAATTTCGCATTGCCTAAAGCGTGACGAGAAAAATAAATTTGCAATCCCTTAAGGAATTTATCAATACCCACTGCCACAGTTAACTGTCGCAGCACTGACGCTCCCATCGCATAAGAGATGCCATCGAAGTTATCCCAGACCGATTCCAAATCAGATACATCTGTTGCAATTGGATGAGTTGATGGCAGCTGCGTCTGCCGGTAGCCCCAGCTTTTTCTGGTGGTTAAGAAATTAACCCAGGCATCACTAAAGCCAGGCTGCTCTTGCTGGGCATGGTAGGCAGCCCATTCAGCAAATGACTCATTAAGCCATAAATCATTCCACCATTGCATCGTTACATAATTGCCAAACCACATATGGGCTAATTCGTGCAGCACTACATTTGATAGCCAGTGATGTTCAAATGCAGTTACTTTGCCCCGCCAGATGTAGTCATCGCGGAACGTTACGCAGCCGGCATTCTCCATTGCACCAGCATTAAATTCTGGCACAAAGATTTGGTCATATTTTCCAAACGGATAACCAACATTGAAATCGCGCTCAAAAACTTTAAAGCCATGCTTAACGGTCTCAAACATAAACTTGTAATTCAGATGATCTTTTAATGATTGCCGGCATAGCACGCGAAGCGGGTATGAACCAAACTCACCAACATAGTTGTCATGAGTTTGGTGATAGTTACCCGCCACAATTGCGGTGATATAAGTAGAGATGATCTCAGTTTTTGGAAACCGCCAGAGGTTAAATTCACCAGCATCGGTTGGCTCAGTTGCAGTGTTTGAAAGCACCACCCAATGCTTTGGTGCTTTCATGGTGAATAAATAGCGAGCTTTAATATCTGGTTGATCAAAGCAGGCATATGCGCGTCTTGCATCTGCAGTTTCAAATTGGCTGTATAGGTAGCGTTCATTATCAACTGGATCAATAAATCGGTGCAGTCCTTCACCGGTAGTTGAGTATGCGCAGTTAGCAGTTATGACCAGTTTATTTTCAGCCTTTAGATTTGTAAGCTCAATGCGAAATCCATTAAATGCCGTAGCCAATACAGCCTCACCATTTAGCTCAATTGAGCTAACCGCTGGTGCGATTAGATCTATCCAGGTGCTAGCTCCAGCTGCTGCGCTGAATTCAACTGTGGTTTTGCTGCCAAATTGGGTTGCCTGATGATCTAGCAGGTCTAGCTCAATTTGGTAGTTCACATTTTTAATCAAAGCGGCGCGGGCTTGGGCTTGGGCTTGCGTGAAGTTCGCTAGAGTCACCAAAAGTCCTTCCTGGTTCAAGTCGCATCTGTTGTGGCATAAACCTTAGGGTGTACTGGTATCGAGAGGAAACTTATGCAGGCAGATTTCTGGTTTGATCCAGCGTGCCCTTGGGCTTGGCTTACTTCGCGCTGGATCTTAGAAGTTGAGCAGGTGCGCGACGTGCAGGTTTCGTGGCAGATAATGAGTTTGGCATATTTAAATTCCAATAAGGAAGTTTCAGAGCAATACAAAGCCAAACTGCTTGCAGCCTGGGGACCGGTTCGAATTATTTGCGCAGCTAAAGCAGCACACGGCGATAGCGTGGTGCTGCCGCTGTATAACGCGTATGGCGATTTAATTCATTTACAAAAAAATGAGATCTCAGCTGAACTACATAAATTAGTTTTAGCCCAAGTTGGATTACCAGCCGAGCTTGCCACTGCAGCAACTGATACGGCTTGGGATGAAGCGGTGAAGTTAAGTCATCATGCTGGGATGGATCAAGTTGGAAAAGATGTTGGCACTCCGGTGATTGCAGTTGCAGGTGCGGCATTTTTTGGACCGGTAATTTCACCAGCGCCAAAAGGTGAAGCTGCTGGAAAGTTATGGGATGGCGTTCTTGCTTGCGCGCAATATCCTGGATTTTTTGAGTTAAAGCGATCTCGAACCGTTGGCCCTATTTTTGACTAGGTGGAGAAATGAAAATACACATTGCATCAGATCATGCCGGCTTTCTGGCAAAGCAAATATTAGTTGAGCACCTGTCATTGCTTGGCCATGAATTAATAGATCATGGCACCAACTCGGAAGCTTCAGCTGACTATCCGGCTTTTTGTATTGCAGCGGCAACTGCCGTAGCAGCTGATCCCAGCTCAATTGGCATTGTGCTGGGGGGCTCTGGAAATGGCGAGCAGATAGCGGCAAACAAGGTTAAGGGAATTCGGGCGGCGTTGGCATGGTCAGTTGAAACTGCCCAGTTAGCTCGAGAGCATAACAACGCCAATGTGGTTGGTATTGGGGCTCGAATGCACGATGAATCAGCGCTAAAAACTATTGCAACGGCATTTGTTGAAACTAAATTTCCAGCAGATGAGCGACATCTGCGCCGAATTGGTCAGATTTCAGAATATGAAAGCAATTAGCACGAATTGAAAAATTGGAGCGGGTGACGGGAATCGAACCCGCACAGCTAGCTTGGAAGGCTAGAACTCTACCATTGAGCTACACCCGCATTGGTGCGAAATCTACTAGGTCGTATCCGTGAGGCTGATCCCAGTCACGACCTGCCGGCTTCGCAGACTACGATTACGCGGTCTTGGAACCGATTTGACGATTTATTAAGTCATCGGGGCGTAGCGTAGTGGCTAGCGCGCCTGCTTTGGGAGCAGGAGATCGGGAGTTCGAATCTCCCCGCCCCGACCAATCCAAATTTTAGGAGCATGCGTGAAATCCGAGAAGGAAGTTTTAACCCCAACCCGAATCAAGTTAACAATTCATGTTCCGTTTGAAGAACTTCAACCTGATTTTAAAACTGCCTACAAGGCAATTGCTAATTCGATCGCAATTCCAGGATTTCGTAAAGGCAAAGTCCCAACTGCAATCATTGATCAGCGTGTTGGTCGTGCAGCAGTGTTAGAAGAAGTTGTGAACTCAGTGCTCCCTCGCACCTATGCCGAGTCAATAAAAGAGCATGATGTTGATCCATTTGGCCCACCAGAGGTAAATGTGGCTGAACTTAAAGATGGCGAATCCATTACTTTCACAGCTGAAGTTGATATTCGTCCAGAATTTGAGCTACCAGAGTTTTCTAAACTAGAAGCTGTTGTTGATGCCATTGAGATCAATGAAGAATTTGTCGCTGAGCAGTTTGAGCTGCTACGCAAGCGATTTGCAACACTAAAAGTTGTAGAGCGAGCTAGCACAATTAATGATGTAATAATTTTAGATGCGATTGGCACTGTTGCTGGTGAAGAGTCAGATGATTACACCGCAACTGCTTTAAATTACGAGCTGGGCACTGATGGTTTAGTTCCTGGGGCAGACGAAGCACTTGCTGGTATTGGGATTGATCAATCACGTGAGATTGAATTTGAACCAAGCGATGGACCACATCAAGGCAAGAAGGTAAAGGTAACTTTTACTTGCACCGGTGTTCGCGAGCGCGAACTGCCAGCGGCAAATGATGAATTTGCCCAGATGGCTTCTGAGTTTGACACAGTTGCTGAACTAAAAGCTGATCTTGCTGAGCGAATTCGACGAGTGCGCGTTGCCGAACAGGCCATTGGTGCTCGCGAAAAAATATTTGACGTATTACTAGAAAGCATAAGCATTGATCTACCTGAAAATGTGATCAACCGTGAGGTTGAATCGCATTTTATGGATGGACATGGTGATGATGCGCATCGCGAAGAATTTATTGCAGAGACAGCTAAGAATTTAAAGAGCCAGTTGATTTTGGATAAAATTGCTGACAACGAGAAAATTCAGGTTAATGAAGCTGAGCTATCTGAATGGCTGATTCGTTCAGCTCCTCGGTATGGCGTTACCCCAGAGCAGCTAGCTGATCAGTTAGTAAAGAACGATTCGTTGGGGCTTGCTCTAAATGAAGTTCGCCGCGGTAAAGCCTTAAGCGTGGTTGTCGGAAAAGCCAGTGTTAAGACTGCTAGCGGCGAAGTTGTGGATTTATCTGAATTTATTGGTGCCGAACCGTCCTAATTTCGCCTGCGGCGAACAGGAGAGGTGCGAAAACCTAAAGCCGCGCTAAAGTCTGTTCATCAAACGAAGGGAAATTCGGTGAGCGAGTTAACAACGCCAGCCATGCGAGCTGCAGCAGGCGGCCTGCCTGGAGCTGAGGATGTATTTCAGCGCTTATTGCGCGAGCGAATTGTTTTTCTAGGCTCAGGAGTAGATGATCAGATTGCTAATCTGATCTGCGGTCAGATTTTGCTGCTAGCTGCTGAAGATCCAAACCGCGACATCTATTTGTATATCAACTCCCCCGGTGGATCTATTTCTGCAGGTATGGCTATTTATGACACTATGCAATATGTGCAAAATGATGTTGCCACAGTTGCAATGGGGCTTGCCGCATCAATGGGGCAGTTCTTGCTTACTGCTGGTGAACCAGGAAAGCGCTATGCGCTACCGCATGCTCGGATCATGATGCATCAGCCATCAGGTGGAATTGGTGGTACCGCATCTGATATTCGAATTCAAGCTGAACAAATGCTGTTTGTGAAAAACCAGATGGCAGAGTTAATTGCTAAGCACACCGGTCAGAGCGTGACTCAGATTAAAGAAGATTCTGATCGCGATAAGTGGTACAGCTCAGCTGAAGCAAAAACATACGGCTTTATTGATCATGTGGTAACTCGCGCATCTGATGTCACAGGTAGCGGCGGTACAAGTGGAAAGGGTGGCAAATAATGACATTCCAACCACAGGCTAGATACATCCTGCCAGAATTTAGAGAGCGCACTGCAGCTGGTGAGAGAGTTCATAATCCATACACCAAACTTTTTGAAGAGCGTATTATTTTTCTTGGCGTGCAAATTGATGATGCATCAGCTGATGACGTAATGGCGCAGTTGTTGGTGCTCGAATCCCTTGATCCTGAGCGTGATATCTCAATTTACATTAACTCACCAGGTGGTTCATACACCGCGATGACTGCAATTTACGACACGATGCAATTTGTTAAGCCAGAAGTACAAACTATCTGCTTGGGACAAGCTGCATCAGCAGCAGCGTTGCTGCTAGCTGCAGGAGCGCCAGGTAAGCGCTTTGCGCTGCCGCATTCGCGCATCTTGATTCACCAGCCATACAGCGAAGGCGGCGGTCAGGGCTCAGATATTGAGATTCAGGCTAATGAAATTTTGCGCATGCGCGAAGAGATGGAAGGGATTTTGTCGCTGCATACCGGCAGAACGCTAGAACAGGTTCGCGAGGATATTGAGCGTGACAAAATTCTAACCGCCGATATGGCTAAGGAATACGGCATTGTGGATCAGGTAATTGCATCTCGAAAAGTGCTAGGAAAAGTAACCTAACTGCCCCATACCTAAGCTCCTTGCTACTGCTGCTAACCTTAGATAGTTGAAAATTCAACTAAATCTAAGGAGACTCATGTCTGCAGTAACAGCCATCCCTGCTGGGAGCTATGTTATTGATCCAACGCACTCCCGAATTGGCTTCTCAGCTCGTCATGCTGTGATCACCAAAGTTCGTGGTTCATTTAATGACTTTGCCGGAACGGGCAGTATTGCCGATGGTCAGGTTTCGCTTGAAGTAGTTATGCAAGCTGATTCAATCGATACTCGCCAAGCTGATCGCGATGCGCACCTAAAAAGCGAAGACTTCTTTAATGCAGCTGCTTTCCCGCAGCTGAAGTTTGTCTCGACCTCAGTTACTCAAACTGGAGCCGATGAATTTGCCGTTACTGGTGAGCTAACCATTAAAGATGTAACCAAGCCGCTAACTATTGAGTTTGAATACACCGGTGCTGCAACTGACCCATTTGGAAATAAGCGTGTAGGCCTTGAAGGTGAAGCAGAGATTAACCGCACTGATTTTGGGTTGGTATGGAATGCCGTGCTTGAAACTGGCGGCGTTTTAGTTTCAGACAAGATCAAGTTGGAATTTGAGATCTCCGCGATCGTCCAGGCATAAATTTCAAATTACTAAACCAACAGATCCCTCGACCAATTGGTTAAGGGATCTGTTGGTTTAGCGGTCCGTTCGCATGGATTGGCTAGCTCCGGGTGTGGGAATTGCGCTCTGGGCGAACGCCTGGCAAATATGAGCTCAGCTGTGGGGGGCAGCGCTTAATGTTGCGCTCACTCTTCCCCTACGAGAGGAACCTCGATGGCTCGGCTTGGCGATGGCACAGATTTACTTAAATGCTCTTTCTGCGGCAAAAGCCAGAAGCAGGTTAAAAAACTAATTGCCGGCCCAGGTGTTTATATCTGTGACGAATGTATCGAGCTTTGTAACGAGATCATTGAAGAAGAGCAGATCGAAACTAGCTCAACTAGCATGGCCGAACTGCCAAAACCAAATGAAATTTATGCGTTTCTGGATAACTATGTTATCGGTCAAGAGCTAGCCAAAAAAACACTTTCAGTTGCGGTGTATAACCATTACAAACGAGTTCGATCAGGGGAGCAACTGCGTCGCAGCGAAGACTTAGTTGAATTAGCTAAATCAAATATTTTATTGCTTGGACCAACTGGCTCTGGCAAAACTTTGCTCGCTCAAACTTTAGCTCGAATGCTTAATGTGCCATTTGCAATCGCAGATGCTACCGCGCTAACTGAAGCAGGCTATGTTGGCGAAGATGTTGAGAACATTTTATTAAAACTTATTCAAGCTGCTGATTTTGATGTTAAGCGTGCTGAGCAGGGAATTATTTATATTGATGAGATTGATAAAATCGCTCGAAAAAGCGAGAACACCTCAATTACTCGCGATGTCTCTGGCGAAGGTGTGCAGCAAGCACTGTTAAAAATTTTAGAAGGCACCACAGCTTCAGTGCCACCACAAGGTGGCCGCAAGCACCCGCATCAAGAATTCTTACAAATCGATACCACTAATGTGTTATTTATTGTTGGTGGTGCTTTCGCTGGTTTAGATTCCATCATTGAGCAACGAGTTGGTCGATCTAGTTTGGGCTTTACTTCAGATTTAATTGAAGCTCGCCAAGAAACAGATCCAGCCACAATTTTCTCCCATGTGCTGCCAGAAGATCTGCTGAAGTTTGGCATGATCCCAGAATTTGTTGGTCGATTACCAATTGTGACTTCAGTAGCTGGGTTAACTCGTGAATCGTTAGTTCGAGTGCTTACTGAACCGCGAAATGCGTTAGTGCGGCAATTTGAGCGACTGTTTGAACTTGATGAGGTGCAGCTGGAATTTGGACCAGGCGCTGTTGATGCGATTGCTGATTTAGCTCTTGCTCGCGGTACTGGAGCTCGTGGTCTGCGCTCGATATTAGAAGGTGTGCTGCTTGATGTGATGTATGAGATGCCAAGTCGAACTGATATCGAGAAAATTATTATTGAAAGCGCAACCGTTACTCATTCGCAGCCACCAAAAGTTGTCCATCGCGGTGGCGCAGGATCAAAAGAACGCTCTGCTTAAACGGTGCTGCTAGATCAATTTAGATTTAGCAGAAATAGTAACTTTTGTTATTCAGCTAGTTTTGCTTCAACTTTTACGATGTCACTAATTTCCCAGCTGATCTGATCAATGCCGCCAGCTGAGATTAAATCAGCTTGAGCGCTTTGCAGTCGAGTTAGCACATCAGCTGGAGCAAAAATAGTTGCAAGGGCAATTCGCGCTTTCATAGATTGCTTGGCATCAGTTTTCACTCGGCGCAGATCGGCAATCACGCTGCCCATCTCGACATGTAGCTGGGCAGCAGTTGCAACTGTTGTTAACTCGGCAGTTGTAGGCCAGCTTTGGGCATGCACAGATCCGCTCTGCCACCAGGACCAAACTTCTTCAGTTACAAACGGCATAACTGGCGCAAATAGCCGCAACATAATCATTAATGCTTCCGCAAGTGCAGCTTTGGCTGATTCTGCAGTTGGATCATTCTCGCGATAAGCACGTTCTTTAACCAATTCCACATAATCATCAGTAAAAGTCCAGAAGAACTGCTCTGTCACTTCTAATGCCTTGGTGTAGTTGAAATCTTCATAAGCCTTAGTAGCAGCTGCAATAACATCGCTCAGCGCTGCCAACATAGCTTTATCTAATGGCTCTGTGATTTTAGTTTTATCAGGTGCAGCACCAAGTCCAAGCACAAATTTAGAAGCATTGAGCAGCTTGATGGCTAAGCGTCGTCCTATTTTCATCTGACCAACATCAAAAGCAGTGTCAGTGCCTGGCCGACCACTAGCTGCCCAATAACGCACCGCATCGCTGCCATGCTCCTCAAATAACGCAATTGGTGTTACGACATTACCTTTTGATTTTGACATTTTTTTGCGATCTGGATCCAAGATCCAACCTGATAGCGCTGCATTTCGCCATGGCGCGACTCCAAATTCCAAATACGAGCGAACCATGGTGGCAAATAGCCAGGTGCGAATAATGTCATGTCCTTGTGGACGAAGATCCATGGGAAAAATTTTGCTGAACAAATCTTCATCACTGCTCCAACCACTAACAATTTGTGGCGTTAGCGATGAAGTTGCCCAGGTGTCCATTACATCTGGATCTGCCGCAAAACCATTTGGTTGATTTCGTTGATCTGGTGTGTAGCCAGGTGGGCAGTCCACGCTTGGATCTACCGGCAGCGCTGCTGCAGCTGGCACCAAGATGTTGTCATAATTAAGTTCGCCAGTTTCAGAGATGCCATACCAAAGTGGAATCGGCACTCCAAAATATCGCTGGCGAGAAATTAACCAATCGCCATTTAGCCCAGCCACCCAATCGCTGTAGCGGGCCTGCATAAATTCTGGATGCCAATTAATGTCGTCACCAAGTTTTATCAGCGCATCTCGCAGCTGCAAATCGCGACCACCATTTTTGATATACCACTGTCTGGTGGTAACAATTTCTAATGGCTTATCGCCTTTTTCGAAGAATTTAACAGGGTGCGTAATTGGTTTTGGTTCGCCATGCAAATTACCCGTTTCAATTAACATTTCCACAGTTTGCTCACGCGCAGTATGAACGGTTTTGCCAGCTAATCGGTCATAGCGTTGGGCTGCAGTTGATTCAGTTAGCCATGCTGGTGTGGTTTGCGTGAACCTGCCATCCCAACCAATTACTGGTCGAGTTTCTAGCTGCAATTCCCGCCACCAGATTACGTCGGTTAGATCACCAAATGTACAAACCATCGCAGCGCCAGATCCTTTTTCAGGATCAGCAAGCGGATGCGCAACCACTGGAACTGTTACACCAAAAATCGGGCTGACAACGTTTGTGCCAAATAATTCCTGATAACGCTCATCATCAGGATGCGCTACTAACGCTACACAGGCAACAATTAATTCTGGCCGAGTAGTTTCAATAAATATATCGCTGCCATCTAATTTTTTAAATGAAACGCGGTGATATGCGCCAGGGCGTTCTCGGTCTTCAAGCTCTGCTTGTGCAACTGCAGTTTGAAATGTGACATCCCATAGCGTTGGTGCTTCAGATTGATATGCCTCACCGCGTTCTAAATTCTTTAAAAACGCTCGCTGTGAAAGTGCGCGACAGTTGTCATCAATTGTTTGATAAGTCAGTGACCAATCAACTGATAAACCCAAAAAGCGCCAAGTTGATTCAAAGGCGCGTTCATCTTCGGTGGTTAACTTCAAACACAGTTCAACAAAATTTCGTCTAGAAACTGCAATTTGATCTTTTCCTGGTTCCGCTGGTGGTTCAAAGTGTGGGTCATAGGGCAAACTTGGATCGCATTTGATGCCGTAGTAGTTCTGCACTCGGCGTTCAGTTGGTAAGCCATTGTCATCCCAGCCCATTGGATAAAAAACTTCATAACCAGCCATCCGTTTATAGCGAGCCACACAATCGGTGTGGGTGTACGAAAACACATGCCCAATATGCAGCGATCCACTTGCGGTTGGTGGAGGGGTATCAATGGAGAAGACCTGGTCGCGAGAGTGATTGACATCAAATTTATAAAGCCCTGCCGCTTCCCAGGCTTGGTCCCAGCGCAGCTCAAGGCCATCAAGGCCGGGCTTGGCTGGCAGCAGCGGATACTTAGATTCGAGGGTCACAGGTCAGATCCTAAACAGGAACCTTCTCTACACTGCGGCACGTGCTCAAAGATCTTGCTGACATCACTGCCACGTTTGCGCAACGGGCTTCCGAACACCGCATCAACCCCTCGCTGGACCGAGTTCGAGCGGTGCTTGATGCGTTAGGCGACCCACAGGGAATGTTCCCATCAATTGTGATTGCCGGCACCAACGGCAAAAGCTCAACCACCAAAATGGCTGATGCAATTGCCCGAACTCATGGCATCAGATCTGGCGCTTACACCTCGCCGCATTTAGTCAGCGTTACTGAACGAATTTTGATTGATGGCTTACCAATTGCAGACGAACGAATGGTGGCTGCTTTAAATGAGATCTTTCCAATTATTTTGATGATGGAAGAGCGAATTGGTGAAAAGCTAACTGGATTTGAGCTAATAACAGTTTTAGCATTAAGTGAATTTGCTGCAACTCCAATTCATATGGCAGCACTTGAGATTGGCATTGGTGGAACTTGGGATGCTGTAAATGTGGTTGATGCAGCAGTAACTGCCATTACATCTATTGATTTTGATCACCAATATTGGCTTGGCGACACCATTACTTCTATTGCTGGTAACAAAGCTGGTGTTATCAAGCCAGGCGCAATTACAGTTGTGCAAAAACAATTACCAGATGCATTAGAGGTAATCGAGCTAACCGCAGCGCAGATGCAGGCAACGATGCTGCTTGAAGGTAGAGATTTTTCTGTAACCAGCACAACTGCAGTGGGTGGACAATTAATTAATATCCAAACTCCGCGAGAGCATTATCAGGATCTATTTCTTGGCTTGCATGGTGCGCATCAGGCAGTTAATGCGGCAACTGCGCTTGTTGCCGTTGAAAATCTACTTGGTGATGATGATCCACTAAATCCTGCGGCAATTGGATATGCGCTGGAGAATTTTAGAATGCCCGGCAGGCTAGAAGTGGTGCATCGCTCACCAACTGTTGTAATCGACATTGCCCATAATCCAGCAGGTGCCCAAGTGTTGGCAACCGGACTTGCTTCAGCTATGAACTTTAATAATTTAACTTGTGTGTTTGGAGCGCTGGATGATAAAGATGCAGCTGGAATTGTGACAGCGCTAGCGCCGCTAGTTGACAATTGGATTGTTACAACAGCACCAAGCGAGCGCGCAATCGCCGCTGCTGAGTTAGCACTTGAGGTTGCCGCAGTTGTTGGTTCGCAGCGCGTACAGTTAGAACCTAACCTTGGCGCGGCGTTTGAAGTGGCAATTGCAAATGCAGATTCATATGGTGCAGGTAGCGGTGTTTTAATAACTGGCTCTGCAACTGTGGCTGGAGCTGCTAGGGCAAAGTTTGCGAGCAGCAATGAATAAAGGTCAACGCATAATTGGCTCTAGTGTTTTAATTTTTGAAGCTATTGCAATCTGGCTTGCAATTCCAGTTGCAATTCAAAATCACAATATTGATCCAACCATCGCAATTGCAGTTGGCGGCACCCTTGGGGTGCTGGCAGTTTTAATTCCAGCAGGATTTCGCCGTGGCTGGGCGGTGATAGCTGGCTCAGTTTTGCAACCATTTGTGCTGGTAACGGCCTTTTGGGTAATTGAGATGCTGTTTATTGGGGGACTTTTTGCCGGGCTATGGGCCGGTGGGCTGTTTTTGGTGCGACGGGCTGACCAAATTCGCAATCAGCGGTTCGGGCCACAGTAAGAGTCCACTACTCTTGCCCACGAACAGGAGATATTTGTGCAACGGACATTGGTTTTAATCAAGCCTGATGGGGTAGCTCGTGGCTTGGTAGGTGAAATTCTTTCTCGGATTGAAACTAAAGGGTGGCAGCTAGTCGCACTTGAGCTGCGAACCTTAGATAAAGCAACCGCAGAAGCTCATTACGCCGAACATAAAGACAAACCATTTTTTGCACCCTTGGTTGATTTCATCACCTCCTCTCCGCTAGTTGCTGCTGTTGTTGAAGGCTCTGATGTCATAGCAAGCTGGCGCACCATGATGGGCGCAACAAATCCAGCTAATGCCGCACCTGGCACAATTAGATTTGATCTTGCAACTGAAACTCAATTTAATGTGACGCACGGATCTGATTCTGAGGAAAGTGCAGCACGTGAAATTTCTTTATTTTTTCCAAACTTAAACAAGTAACAGCACGTAACTGAAAGGCACGTAATGGGTAATAGCTTCATTGGACGAGATATGGCAGTTGATCTTGGAACTGCTAACACATTGGTATATGTGCGCGGTGCTGGAATTGTGTTGAATGAGCCCTCAGTTGTGGCAATCAATTCAGATAATGGCAGCATCTTGGCTGTTGGTACTGAAGCCAAACGAATGATTGGCAGAACCCCTGGAAACATTGTTGCAGTTAGACCCCTTAGAGATGGTGTGATTGCTGACTTTGACACCACAGAGCGCATGCTTCGTTACTTTATTCAAAAAGTACATAAGCGACGATTTTTAGCAAAACCACGATTAGTAATTTGTGTGCCAAGTGGCATTACTGGTGTTGAGCGTCGTGCAGTTGAAGAAGCTGGTTATAAAGCTGGCGCCCGAAAAGTATTTATAATTGAAGAACCAATGGCTGCTGCAATTGGTTCTGGAATGCCAATCCACGAGCCAACCGGAAACATGGTTGTTGATATTGGTGGCGGTACAACTGAGATTGCGGTCATTTCGCTTGGTGGAATTGTGGTTTCAGTTTCAATTCGAGTTGGTGGCGACGAACTTGATGAAGCAATCATTGCCTATGTAAAGCGCGAATATTCACTATTACTAGGTGAGCGAACTGCTGAAGATATCAAGATGCGAGTTGGATCGGCATTCCCGCTTCCAAATGAACCTGAGGCTGAGCTGCGTGGTCGCGATTTAATTACCGGCCTACCTCGAACTGTGATTTTGCCAGCAGAAGAAATTCGCAAAGCACTAGAAGAGCCAATTCAAGCAATTGTTGATGCAGTTAAAAGCACCCTAGATCGCACGCCACCTGAGCTATCTGGCGACATTATGGATCGCGGCATCATGCTCACTGGTGGCGGCGCGCTGCTACGCGGCCTTGATGAGAGATTGCGGCACGAAACTGGAATGCCAGTTGTAATTGCTGAGAATCCACTGAACTGCGTAGTGCTTGGATCTGGCCGAACTGTCGAAGAATTCGAAGCGCTTAACCGCGTTTTGGTTTCAAACCCTCGAGGTTAGTTTGTAATGCGCGATTCCGGGCGACTGCGCTTGGTTTTAGCGCTGCTATTTTTAGTTTCGATATCGCTTCTGGCAATCGGTATTAGGTCTGGCGAAGCTGGGTTGATTTCTGCGCTTCGGTCTTCAACTTTGCAAATTACCGGTCCAGTTCAAAGTGGAGCAACTTCACTCGGGGAAACTTTTAGAGTTGTGGCAGAAAATTTATCAAGAGTTACCTCACGTGATGACCAGCTAAAAGCATTACAGGTTGAAAATGAAGAATTAAAGTTCAAGCTCTCACAATCTGCAGATCTACGCCGAAAAGCAGTTGCACTAGATCAATTACTTCGAATCGTGCCACCGCAAAATTACAAAGTGATTCCAGCACAAGTAACAGCGATTGGCAATACTGGAGATTTCCGATGGACCATCACAGTTGATGCAGGTTCCATAGATGGTGTTACGTTAAATACCACAGTTGTTTCAGGCACCGGACTTGTTGGTCGAATTGTTCAGGTGAATGACAACTACTCAATTGCATCATTATTGATTGACCCAAATGTAAAAGTTGGAGTTCGGCTGGAGGGATCAGCTGAGATTGGATTTATCTCAGGAACTGGGGCGATAGATAAGTTGTCACTGCAGCTGTTTGATCCGTACGCCAAGATGCCAATTGGAGCCAGAGTTATTTCGTGGGGATCAGATACTGGAAAGCCCTATATGCCAGGGCTAGCGATTGGTCGAATAGCTTCGGTTGAAGGATCAGCTGGACAGTTAAATCGCACAGCAACTGTTATTCCAAGTGCTGATATCTCCAACCTTGAGATAGTTGGTTTGGTGCTTTCAGCCAAGCGAGATGTGTTGCGCGATCCACTTAAGCCACAGGGCGATTAATTATGCGCAAATTTGGATACATCTCATTTTTAATCATTGCCTTTGCGGTGCTGCAACCTAGCTTGTTATTTAGTTTAGGGATAACGATTTATATGCCTGACATAGTTGCAGTTATTGTGGCAGCGCAATCATTCACCCGCTCAATGCGACTAAGCGCTGTCATTGCCATATCTGCAGGCATCGTGGTTGATCTTGCTTCACCTGCAACGGGTATTTTTGGAGTTTCAAGCATCAGCTATTTATTAATTGCACTTTTTGTAAATCGATATGTTGTAGCACCTCATAATTCAGCATGGAAACCTGTGTTATCTGCTGCTTTAGCTCCAGTTGCTGCTGTAATTGTGCGAGCAGTAGTGCTACTGCTAACGATGCAGTCTATTTCACTTTCTCAGCTACCAGCGTTTATTGGTTGGCAGTTAATTACTGGCGCAATTTTTGCAACATTCTTGGTGCCAATAATTGATTTGATTGATAAACCACTTTATCGAGATTCACTTCCGCTAAGGGTGCGGTCATGAGGGATCAGTCAATGCTACGACTGCAGGTGTTTAAGTGGTTCACTACAGCACTTCTGGTAACTTTGCTAGCCAGATTATTTTTTATCCAAGTGTTAACAGGCGAAGATTTTGCAGCGCTTGCAGATAACAATCGCATTAGAGAGGCTTCAACTCAGGCGGTGCGAGGATTAATTGTTGATCAAGCTGGCAGAGCATTGGTAGCTAATCGAACTTCACTTGTAGTTACGATTGATCGAGAAGTACTTCGTAAGTTACCCGATCAAGGCGAAGATGTTTTAAGTCGGTTGGCAACTCAGTTAAAAATGACAGTGCAGGATATCCGAGATCGCATTACGCCATGCGGCGCTACTGGGAGTGCGCCACCACCGATTTGTTGGAATGGATCTCCAATTCAACCAATTCCAGTAGCGAGAGATGTAGATTCAAAATTGGCGCTGCGCATTATGGAAAACTCATTGCGATTTCCAGGAGTTAATGCCGAAGTTGCGGCAGAGCGTGTTTATCCAGCACCCTTTGGTGCTAATGCTGCACATTTGCTTGGATATATCGGACCAATAAGTGCTGATGAACTTGCGGCAGCTGAACCTAATTCTGGCTACAAGCGCACCAGTGTGGTTGGTCGTGCTGGATTAGAAAAGCAATACGACTTAGCTTTACGTGGTACAGATGGCAAAAAACAATTTACCGTTGATCGAGCTGGAAATGTAGTAGGTCAAATTGGCGAATCTGCTTCCACGCCTGGCAATTATTTAGTCACATCTATCGATGCCAACCTGCAAGCAGTGGTTGAAACTGAGCTCCAAAATGCTATAAATCGCGCCAGATCGAATAATTTTAAAGCGGATAGTGGCGCGGTCGTTGTGCTTGATGTACGAAATGGTCAAGTGCTAGCGATGGCGTCCTATCCAGAATATGACCCAGAGATCTGGTTGGATGGCTTAACTAATAGTGAATACAAATCACTAATTTCAGAAGCGAACGGTGTGCCGTTGCTGTATCGACCAACTCAGGGGCTTTATGCGCCAGCATCAACTTTTAAAGTTGTAATGACAGCCGCTGCCGAGAAGGCTGGCATGCCGCTTAAAGGCAACTACAACTGCTCACCTGATGTGACTATCTCATCAAGAATTTTTCGTAACTATGAAAGTAGGTCATATGGACCTATTTCGTTATCTCGCGCCTTAGAGGTTTCATGTAATACAGTTTTTTATCGAATCGCAAATGATCTATGGGATAGAAGTGGAAAAGATCAAATCAAAACTGGCCGCGATCCAATTGATCAGATGGCGCGATCATTTGGGCTAGGGCAGATAACTGGAATTGATCTACCAAGTGAGTATGCAGGTCGAATTGGTGGCAGAGCTTGGAAGCGTGAAAACTGGGAGCGCAATCAAGAAGTGTGGTGCAAGCGAGCAAAAACTGGATACCCAGAAACTGCTAAACGTGACCCAGTTTGGGCTGAAACGTTACGCCAATACGCTGTCGAAAATTGCGCTGATGGTTATTTATTCCGAGCAGGTGATGCTGTAAATATCGCAATTGGCCAAGGGGATACGGTTGTTACTCCATTACAGGTTGCAGTTTCTTATGCAGCAATTGCAAATGGCGGCACGGTGTTTCAACCACAAATAGCCAAAGCAATCATCGATACCAAAGGCAATGTTGTTCAAGCCATGACACCAAAAATTGTTGGAAAAATAAATACCTCAAAAAATGTGCTGGATTACATTAGAACGGCACTCACTGGCACAGCGATTTCTGGCACCACTGCATGGGTGTTTAATGGCTTTCCGTTAGAGCAGATTCCGATTGCAAGTAAGACTGGCACCGGACAGGTGTTTAATAAACAAAGCACATCCTGGCTAGCAACTTTTGCACCAGCAGATAAACCCCGTTATGCAGTAGTGATGATGGTTTCGCAAGGTGGAACTGGCTCTGGCACAGGCGGACCTAGCGTTCGCCGAATCTACGAAGCAATTTTTGGCGTGCAAGGAAGCACAATCAATCCAGCAAATGCAATTTTTCCAACTGGAAGACCAAATCGCGAGCTGCCCGCTATTGATCCAAGTGGTTCGCCGATTGAGTTAAATCAACCAGCAGTTAGGGCAAGCAGATGAGTAACTCAATTAGAGATGCTTCTGCGATTTGGCGCAAAGTTGCGGGAGTTTCACAAATTAGAAAATACCGACATTATGACTTCCCGCTAGTTTTGGCAGCGCTATCACTATCACTACTGGGTGGATTATTGATTTGGTCATCAACCCGAATCACAGCTGGCGAATCTGGTGATCCAATATTTTTCCTGAAGCGGCATTTGTTAAATCTCCTGCTGGGATTAATTTTGTGCTTAATCGCCTCCCAGGTAAGTCACCGCTTAGTGCAGGCATATGCACCAGCGGTTTATGTATTGTCGCTTGTTGGTCTTGTTGCAGTGCTGCTTGTTGGCACTGTAGTTAATGGTGCAAAGTCTTGGATCGCAGTGGCTGGCTTCACGGTGCAGCCAGCGGAATTTGTAAAAGTTTCAATTATTGTTATTTCAGCAACGCTGCTGGCAGAAAAGCGCGATGCTGAAAATCAACCGCTGCATTTAATTGTGGTGGCAGCACTAGCTGTTGCTGCAATTCCAGTCGTATTGATTTTATTACAGCCTGATCTAGGAACTGTTTTAATGATTTTAGCTACGCTGTTTGCAATTTTGGCGGTTTCTGGCGTAAGTCGATATTGGTTAATTGGACTTGTTGCTGCAGCTGGTACAGCAGTTGGAATTATTCTTGCTGCAGGCGTGCTTGCGCAATACCAAATTGATCGGTTTACCGCGTTTTTAAATCCCAATTCAGATCCACTTGGCGTTAGCTACAACGTACGCCAAGCTGAAATTGCAATTGGCAGTGGTGGGCTATTTGGTAATGGCCTGTTTCAAGGTTCTCAAACGGCAGGACAGTTTGTGCCGGAGCAACGAACAGATTTTATATTTTCAGTTGCAGGCGAAGAGCTGGGTTTTATTGGCTCCGCAATCATTTTGCTATTAATGCTTTTTATCACTTGGCGACTACTTCGAATTGCAGCTCGTGCTGAAGATCTATTTGGTCGACTTGTCGCCGTTGGAATGGCAGCCTGGATCGCTATTCAGGGCTTTCAAAACATTGGAATGAATTTAGAGCTGCTGCCAGTAACTGGGGTGCCGTTGCCTTTTGTGTCCTATGGCGGCTCCTCAATGATGGCGTTATGGCTGGGGATTGGGATCATTTTGAACCTGGATTCGACCAAGCGGAGCTATTAACCACAGGTAGTGTGCGATACTTCGGGCAAGCGGTAGCAATATCGCCCGTATTGGAGGCACCGCCAGGCCGTGTCGCTGAGGAACCCCTCACGCAGACCTACCTAGGTAGCAGCCCCACCACAAGCTTCACGCTTAGTTGCGCCGCAGCCAAGCGTCTTACTTAGGCCCATTGGGGTTACAGGAGTTTTTTGTGAGTACTCGATCGAGTGCTGGCAGCGCTGATAAAAACAGCGCTGAAAAACCAGCCAAAAAAGCTGTAAAAAAAGCTGTTAAAAAAGGCACTAAAGCAGCACTGCCAGAGAAGTCAGTTAAAAAAGCTGTAAAGAAAGCAGCACTTGCGCCAGCATTTGTGGCGCCAGCAACAACTGCTCCAAAAGCTGCTGCGGTTAAAGCTGATGTGGCAGCTAAAAAAACTGTAGCTAAGTCAACTAAAACTAAACCAAAGCCACCCGCTAAGAGCGCAGCTGCTGCCGTAGCAGAAGCAGATGATCGAAACGGACGACGTCGCCGTCGAGGTGGCCGTGGCAGAGGTGGAGTTAAACCTGCAGCTGAAGCAATAACTACTGCAGTTAAGCCAGCAACTGAAACAGCAACCAGCACAACCACAAAGCCAGTTGAATCGGCAGCAGATGCAGCAAATCGCCGCCGCCGCCGTCGCCGCGGTGGCAGAACTTCTGCAACAACTGAGGCAACCACAACATCAACCGATGCGCCAAGTGCTGTAGTTGATGATCGAAGCTCAACTCGAATTAATGCGAAGCGACAACGTCGACGCGATCCTCGCGAGAATCGTCGCCGTTCACCGTTGATAACTGAAGCCCAATTTTTAGCACGCCGGGAAGCTGTTGATCGCCAAATGGTGATCCGACAAGTGCAAGATAAAACCCAGGTTGCAATTTTAGAAGACAAGATTTTGGTTGAACACTATGTTGGTTCATCATCAGCTTCATCATTAATTGGAAACGTTTATTTAGGGCGAGTACAAAACGTATTGCCTGGCATGGAAGCGGCATTTATTGATATTGGCAAAGGTCGAAATGCAGTTTTATACGCCGGTGAAGTTAACTGGGATCTTGCTGGACTTGAAGGACAGCCAAAACGAATTGAGTTAGCACTTTCAGTTGGAGATCCAATTTTGGTGCAGGTAACAAAAGATCCAATTGGTCAAAAAGGTGCTCGCTTAACAAGTCAGGTCTCACTACCTGGTCGCTATCTGGTTTATGTGCCAGATGGTTCTATGACTGGCATCTCAAGAAAACTGCCAGAAAATGAACGCATCAGATTAAAGCGTATTTTGCGTAACGTGATCCCAGAAGGTGCAGGAGTAATTGTTCGAACTGCAGCTGAAGGTGCAGCTGAAGATGAGTTAGAAAAAGATGTTGCTCGCTTAAAAGCCCAATGGGAAGACATTCAGCAAAAGCTTGCGCAAGTAGATCCACCAACTTTGCTTTACAGCGAACCTGATCTTGCAATTAGAACTGTAAGAGATGTGTTTAATGAAGATTTTAGTAAGGTCACAGTGGCTGGTGCTGATGCTTGGAACACTATTGAAGATTATGTGCGATATCTAGCTCCAGAGTTATTGGAAAGACTTGAAAAGTGGACTGCAGCTGAGGATGTGTTTAGCAATTTTGATATCGACGCGCAGCTAACTAAAGCTTTGGATCGAAAAGTTTATCTACCTTCGGGTGGATCATTAGTAATTGATCGAACTGAAGCTATGACAGTTGTGGATGTAAATACTGGCCGCTTTATTGGCAGCACTGGAAATCTTGAAGAAACTGTTACCCAAAATAACCTTGAAGCAGCAGAAGAGATTGTTCGCCAACTTAGGTTGCGCGATATCGGTGGCATCATTGTGATTGACTTTATTGATATGGTTCTTGAAGCTAACCGCGACAAAGTGGTTCGACGATTAGTTGAATGTTTAGGTCGCGATCGAACAAAGCATCAAGTAGCAGAGGTGTCTTCGCTTGGATTAGTGCAGATGACTCGAAAGCGTATCGGGCAAGGGTTGCTTGAAATGTTCTCTGAGCCATGCGAGATTTGCAATGGTCGCGGCGTTAAAGTCAGAATGGACGCCCCAGGGGTTAAGCACCAAAATGCGAAACCAGCTCGCGAGTCCCAACCAGCTGAGGCACCAAAAGCTAAGTCAGCAGATCAGGCCAAAGCACAATCCCGCCAGCAGGCAGCAGCCAAAGCGGAGCCAGAATTGATTGCAACTGCAGCCCAAAGCGATGCTGCGCCAGCTTTTGCCCCTCGTGGTGAACAGGCGGAAGCGCCAGCTAAGCCAGCGGGGCGACGAAATCGAAAGGCAGCTAGCAGGCCAGCTGGCCCGCCTAGCTAGGGGGGATTCCGCCCCATGGGCGGGTATGAAGTAATCTACGCCTTCGGCCTTGGTGCAATAGCCAGCTGAATGAAGTCAGGAAACACATCATGTACGCAGTAGTAAAGACCAGTGGTCGCCAGGAGAAAGTCGCAGTTGGCGACGTGCTGTTGGTAAACCGACTAACTGATAAGCCAGGCGCTTCTATTGAGCTGCCAGTAATCATGTTGGTAGATGGTGATGCTGTTGTTACCGGCGATGCTGCTGCAAAAGCTAGCGTGAAAGCTGAAGTACTAGCTGAAGAGCGTGGCAAGAAAATCATAATTTTAAAATACAAGAACAAAACTGGTTATCGCCGTCGACTAGGTCATCGTCAAGATCTAACTCGACTACGAGTTACCGGAATTAGCGCAGGGAAGTAACCAAATGGCATCCAAAAAAGGCGTTTCCAGCACCCGTAACGGTCGCGACTCAAATGCTCAGCGTCTTGGCGTTAAGCGTTTTGGTGGTCAAGAAGTTGGCGCAGGCGAGATTTTGGTTCGTCAGCGCGGCACTCACTTTCACCCGGGCCAAAATGTTGGTCGCGGAAAAGATGACACCTTGTTTGCTTTAGCTGCAGGCAAAGTTGAATTTGGCACCGCACGTGGTCGCCGAGTTATCAACGTACTTGCATAATTTAAGCAACTTCGATTTTCGCGACGGAGCGGGCTTTGGCTCGCTCCGTTTTTATTTTATCTAGCTAGGAGGCAGCAATGACAACGTTTGTTGATCGCGTTGTGCTGCATGTGTCAGCTGGAAAAGGTGGCGATGGTTGTTCATCAGTAAAAAGAGAAAAATTCCGTCCACTAGCAGGCCCTGATGGTGGCAATGGCGGTCGCGGCGGAGATGTAATTTTAGTTGTCGATAACTCAGTAAATACGCTGATTGAGTTTCATCATCGACCACATTATTTAGCTACCAACGGTAAAGCTGGTCAAGGTGATTTTAAAAATGGTTCAGATGGCGAAGATTTAATTCTCAAAGTTCCAGATGGCACTGTGGTTACAACTAAAGCTGGCGAATTTATTATTGATCTAGTTGGCAATGGAACTCGATTTGCGATGCTCCAAGGTGGCCGTGGTGGATTGGGAAATGCTGCGCTGTCTTCAAGTCGCCGTAAAGCACCTGGCTTCGCACTGCGAGGTGAGCCAGGTAGCACTGGTGATTTTGTGCTGGAACTTAAATCTGTAGCGGATGCTGCCTTGGTTGGATTTCCAAGTGCTGGAAAATCTAGTTTGATTGCATCGGCATCTGCTGCTCGCCCAAAAATTGCCGATTACCCTTTTACAACGTTAGTTCCTAATCTTGGTGTAGTTGGAATTGATTCATATTCATACACAATTGCAGATGTGCCAGGGTTAATTCCAGGCGCTAGCAGCGGTAAAGGACTGGGACTGGAGTTTTTACGACATATTGAGCGCTGCGCTGTGTTGGTGCATGTCATTGATACCGCCACTCTTGAGATGGATCGCGATCCAATTAAAGATTATGAAGTGATTGAAGCTGAACTTGCAGCATATGGCGGCCTTACTGATAAGCCTCGAGTTGTGGTGCTTCATAAAACAGATATTCCCGACGGCCTAGTGCTAGCTGAAATGGTAGAAGCGCATTTCAAACAGCTGGGACTTCGAGTTTTTAAAGTTTCATCTGTTACAAAATCAGGTTTGCGAGAATTGTTACTGACCTTAGGTGAGATGTTGGTGCAATTAAAAGCAGCTACAGCAGCTCCAGAGCGAACTCGAATTGTGATTCGACCTGCTGCTGTTGATGACACTGGCTTTAAGGTAAGCAAATCTGGAGATCGTTTTGTCGTTACTGGAGCGCGACCAGAGCGCTGGGTTAAACAGACAGATTTCACCAACGAAGAAGCAGTTGGCTATTTAGCTGATCGATTAGCTCGGCTTGGTGTTGAATCTGAGTTGACCAAACTTGGTGCCAAAGCTGGAGCTGAAGTAATTATTGGCAACCAAGATGATGGTGTGATTTTTGATTGGGTGCCAAGCATTGTTGCCGGCGAGCCAACCGCTGGTCCGCGCGGCACTGATAGAAGATTAGACGAAGCTGATTTTGGTCTAGTTGAGGATGATTTTGATGAGCAGTCGAGCTGAAATAGTAAGCGCTAAGCGCTTAGTGATTAAAGTTGGTTCATCCTCACTTACTTCAGCTGGTGGCGGCTTAAATATTGAACGAGTTCAAAGCATCATTGCGGCCATTGCTGCAGCGCAGGCAAACTCGGTGCAGGTAGTTTTAGTTTCCAGCGGCGCAGTAGCAGCAGGTTTGCCAGCGCTTAAATTAACCACTCGACCAACAGATTTAGCCCAGCAGCAAGCAGCTGCAAGCATTGGACAAGGTTTGTTAATTGCGCAATATGCAGCAGCGGCTGCAGCGCAAGGTTTTGCTGTAGGTCAGGTGCTGTTGACCCAAGAAGACATCACTAGACGCAGCAACTATCGAAATGCAAAACAAACTTTTGAAGCGCTGTTGCAACTTAAGGTGCTGCCAATAGTTAATGAGAACGATGTAGTTGCTACTGCCGAGCTGAAATATGGCGACAATGATCGAATTGCAGCACTAGTAACTCATTTAGTTGACGCAGATGCATTTTTAATTTTAACCGATGTGGCCGGACTTATGGATGGGTCTCCTGCAGATCCTGCAAGTAATCGAATTGCTGAACTTGAGTCACTTGCTGATTTTGAAGCGCTTGGAATTGATACCAACCAAAGATCAAAAGTTGGCAGCGGTGGGATGCGAAGCAAGCTGGAGGCTGCAGCAATTGCAGCTTCTGGCGGTGTGCCAACTTTAATCTGCCATGTTGATCAGCTAGCTGCAGCTTTAGCTGGCGAATCAATTGGCACGTTATTTCATGCCAGCACTATCAATAACAGCGCAAGATCACTTTGGTTAGCGCACGCCTCAGTTGCTCGTGGCAAAGTTGTAATTGATGCTGGCGCAGTTGCGGCGCTTAAAGATCGTGGCGCATCACTGCTAGCTGCAGGTGTAACCGAAGTTGTTGGCGCTTTTGATGCTGGTGAACCCATTGATGTAGTTACTGCGCAAGGGGTCAGCGTGGCTAGGGGGCTGGCAAGTTTTGGCAGTGATGATTTATTGCAGATGATGGGTAAATCCACAGCGCAATTAGCTCAAGTTATGGGTGAAGAATTTGCTCGACCTGCAGTTCATCGAGATGATCTTGTGCTGCTTGATGACCCATCCAATAGCCTTAAGCCATGAGCGAGATTAAAGCTGCAGTGCTGCAAGCTGCAACTGCCGCGAAAGCTGCAGCCGGGGCGTTGGCGATCGCATCAACTGCGCAGAAAAATCAGGCACTACAACTAATTGCTAAGGCCTTGATTGATCGAACTGATGAGATTGTAAAGATAAATCAGTTAGATATAGCGCAAGCAGAAACTGAAAAAATTGCACCAGCATTAATTGATCGCTTAACCCTCACTCCTGATCGAATTGCAGCAATCTCAGCTGCGGTGCTGGAATTAATTGAATTGCCAGATCCAATCGGAGTAGTGTTAAAAACCTGGGAGATGCCAAACGGGCTTAAGTTTGAACAACGTCGGGTTCCGCTTGGCGTGATTGCCATGATTTATGAAGCCAGGCCAAATGTCACAGTTGATGCTGCTGCGCTTTGTTTGAAAAGTGGAAATGTTGCGCTGCTTCGAGGTAGCTCTACTGGGGATCGAACAAATGAAGTATTAGTAAATGTATTACGAGATGCCTTAGTTGCAGCAAAATTACCAGCAGATTGCATTGTCAAAGTCCCAGGTAAATCGCATGAAGCAGTTACGCATTTGATTCAAGCGCGCGGTTTAGTTGATGTGGTGATTCCTCGCGGCAGTGCTGGCTTAATTGAATCGGTGGTAACTAATTCAATTGTGCCAGTTATTGAAACAGGGGTTGGAAATTGCCATGTATATCTTGATGAACAATTAGATGTTGAGATGGCAATTGATATTGTTTTAAATTCAAAAACTCAGCGGGTGAGTGTGTGTAATGCGGCTGAAACACTTTTAGTTCATAAAGCTGCTGCAGCTAGCGTAATGCCAAAATTACTAGCTGCGCTTAAAGCCAAAAAAGTCATAATTCATGGTGATGATTTAGTTAAAAAATATGCAGAGCCTGCAGGAATTGAATTTTCAGATGTAACTGAAGCAGATTGGCACCAGGAGTATTACAGCTTAGATCTGGCTGCAGGAATTGTGGATTCATTTGATGATGCAATTGCGCATATTAAAAAGTATTCCACCGGGCATACGGAAGCAATCGTGACTACTAATGCTGAAAACGCAGCCAGATTTGCAAATGAACTTGATGCGGCTGCGATTGTGATTAATGCCTCCACCAGGTTTGTGGATGGCGGCGAGTTTGGGTTTGGCGCAGAGATTGGCATCTCAACCCAGAAGTTACATGCCAGGGGACCTATGGGGCTCAATGAACTTACAGCCATTAAGTATGTAGTTACTGGCACTGGACAAGTTCGCAATTAAGATTAGCTAAAAGGAGAGTGCATGAAAGAGTTAATACTGAGCTCAGGTGAGAAAGTTGTTTATGAGCTGCCTTGGACGCCGCTGCAATACGGAATCGCAGCCATGGTTGTGTTTTCAGCTTTAGCTATTGCTATCACTCGAATGAATAAGGATCGTTAATGGCCTATTCGCTTGATCCAAGGACCAAACGCCTTGGAATCATGGGCGGCACTTTCGATCCAATCCATAATGGCCACTTAGTTGCAGCGTCAGAGGTTGCGCACCGCTTCAATTTAGATCAGGTGCTCTTTGTGCCAACTGGACAACCGTGGCAAAAAGAGCAGCACAATGTGACCGATGCGGAACATCGGTATTTAATGACTGTCATTGCAACTGCAGCAGATGCTCGATTTGAAGTTAGCCGAGTAGATATTGAGCGACCTGGACCTACTTTTACAGTAGATACACTTAAAGATCTGCGTCTCCAGTTTGGTGCTGAGTTAGAACTATTTTTTATAACTGGAGCTGATGCGTTGTCAAAAATTTTAACTTGGCGAGATCATGAGGCAGTTGTTGAGATGGCACATTTAATTGGAGTTACTAGACCAGGCCATAATTTACAGAATCCAGGGTTGCCATCTGAAGCAATCACGTTAATGGAGATTCCAGCACTAGCAATATCCTCAACTGATGTTCGCGCGCGGGTAGCAAAGAGTGAACCTATTCGCTACATCGTGCCAGATGGCGTTTCGTTCTACATCAAAAAACATCGACTCTATTTAGATGCAGATAAAAATCCAGATCCACAATCAGCAGGTATTTTGTGAGTGCATCAATTAGCGCATTGAAATTAGCGCAACTTGCCGGTCAAGCAGCAGCCGACAAGCTTGGCACCCAGATTGTGGCAATTGATGTATCAGATGTTTTCCCGTTAGCAGATATCTTCTTAATCGTAACTGCTGCAAATGATCGACAAGTTCGAAGTATTGCAGATGCAATTAGTGAAAAGTTAGCTGAAGAAAATATTAAATCAGTTCAAACCGAAGGCATCGCTGAAGGTCGTTGGGTGCTGCTTGATTTTAATGATGTAATTGTGCATATTCAGCATGTTGAAGAGCGAATTTTTTATGATCTTGAGCGACTTTGGCGAGACTGTCCAGAAGTTGAACTGGATTTAGTTGCAGTTGATCAGCGTTAATAGAAATCTAGGTGGCTAACTAATGGTATTTACTCAATCACGTCGTGATCCGCTAACGAGACGAGTGGTGATTTTGCGACACGGTCGAACTACTTGGAATGCTGAGCGTAGATTTCAAGGTCAAGAAGATCCACCGCTAGATTCAGTGGGTATTGCGCAAGCAAAACGAGCTGGTGAAATTTTAAATAACATCAATTTTGCCAAAATAGTGGCAAGTGATTTGCAGCGCGCAAAAGTAACGGCAAGTTTGATTGCGCAGTCAACAAAACAGCAAGTTACTGAAGATGTTGGATTACGCGAGACAAATTGCGGCGCTTGGCAGGGCAGAACCTGGCCGGAAATTCATGCTGAAGATCCACTCACGCTAGCGGCATGGTCAACTAGCGGAGATATTCGACCTGGCGGCAATGGTGAAACTCGCAGTGAAGTTGCTAACCGCTTTGTTGCATCAGTGCAAAACCATGTAGCAGAGCTGCAATTAGGACAGGCCTTGCTGGTGGTAACGCATGGTGGCGCTGCCCGTGCAGGAATCTCTGAGCTGTTGCAGCTGCCGCGCGGAAACTGGGGAGCGTTAGGTGTGTTATCTAACTGCGCCTGGAGCGTGCTCACTGAGCAGTTAGATGCTGGTCAACAGTGGCGACTAGACGAATACAACGCTGGCTCGTTGCCTGAGCCAGCGATTGGCGATGACGCCTAAGCACTAAGATTGGCGCTTCAATCACATTTTCGGGGCTATAGCTCAGCTGGTAGAGCACTTGCATGGCATGCAAGGGGTCAGGGGTTCAAATCCCCTTAGCTCCACAAACTCGAAAAGGCTTCAACAGAAGCCAACGATTGCCTAGTTGATTGGTTAGGGTTTAGCCAAAATGAACGACGACCGCACCGCGCAGCTCCCAGCGCCAGAGCAACTTCAGCAGAAGTGGTTGCCAGTATGGGATGAACTAGCGCCGTTTAAGAGCGGTCGTACAGATGATGATCGACCTAAAAAATATGTGCTGGATATGTTTCCTTATCCATCTGGTGACTTACACATGGGACATGCTGAGGCATATGCATTAGGTGATGTGTTAGCGCGTTACTGGGTGCAGCGTGGCTATAACGTGCTGCATCCAATTGGTTGGGATTCATTTGGGCTGCCGGCTGAAAATGCGGCAATTAAACGTGGTTTAAATCCACGCAGTTGGACTTATGAAAATATCGAGCTCCAAAAAACATCAATGCGACGATATGCCTGTTCATTTGATTGGGATCGAGTTTTAGTTACCTCAGACCCGCAGTACTACAAATGGAATCAATGGTTCTTTCTTCAGATGTATGAAAAAGGCTTGGCTTATCGCAAGGCAAGCAATGTTAATTGGTGTAATAGCTGTCAGACGGTGCTCGCTAATGAACAAGTAGTTGCTGGTTTATGTGAGCGCTGTGATTCTGCTGTTACAAAAAAGAAGTTAACGCAGTGGTATTTTAAAATTACAGATTACGCAGATCGATTATTAACAGATATGGACCAGCTAAGTGGATCTTGGCCAGATAAAGTTTTAACAATGCAGCGAAATTGGATTGGTCGCAGCGTTGGCGCTGAAGTGCAGTTCAAAATTGAAGGCAAAACTGATCCGGTAGTTATTTACACAACTCGACCTGACACGTTATTTGGTGCGACATTTTTTGTGGTTGCAGTAGATTCAGATTTAGCTTATGAGCTAGCTAAAGACTCTGATCATTTTGCTGAGTTTGAGCAGTATTTGGAAAAAACCAAAAAAGCAACTGAGATTGAGCGACTTGCAACTGATCGCGAAAAAACTGGATTATTTTTAAATCGGTTTGCCATAAATCCAGTAAACGGCGAGAAGCTACCTATTTATGTTTCAGATTATGTGTTAGCTGATTATGGCACTGGAGCGATTATGGCGGTGCCAGCGCATGATCAACGCGATTTAGATTTCGCCAAAACTTTTAAACTGCCAATTATTACTGTAGTTGATACCGGCGAAGCAGATCCTGCTGAAACTTTTATTGCCACCAGTGGTGATGGCAAGTTAATAAATTCAGGAAATCTAAACGGCCTGGCAAAAGCTGCTGCAATTGAAAAAATTACTGAGCAGCTAACAGCGCAAGGCCTGGGTAAATCGGCAGTAAATTACCGACTGCGAGATTGGTTAATCTCGCGGCAGCGATATTGGGGCACCCCGATTCCAATTGTGCATTGCAATTCCTGCGGGGAAGTTCCGGTGCCGCTAGCGCAGCTGCCCGTTGAGCTACCAGATCCAACTGGATTAGACCTAACTCCAAAAGGCTCAAGCCCGCTTGGCGCTGCTGAAAACTGGGTGAATACCAACTGCCCAAAATGTAATCAGCCAGCTAAGCGAGATGCTGACACCATGGATACATTTGTGGATTCGTCTTGGTATTTTCTGCGTTATTTAAATCCAAACTTAGAAACTGCACCTTTTGATCCAGAGCTGGCAAAAGCCTGGATGCCAGTTGCGCAATATGTGGGTGGCGTAACGCATGCAATTTTGCATCTACTTTACTCCAGATTTTTTACCAAAGTTATGTATGACTTAGGCATGGTGACGGTTACAGAGCCATTCACAAGATTGCTTAATCAAGGTATGGTTTTGATGGATGGTGCTGCGATGAGTAAATCGCGAGGTAATTTAGTTAAATTATCGCAAGAGTTAGATGAGCATGGTGTTGATGCAATCCGACTCTCAATGGTTTTTGCCGGTCCACCGGAAGATGATGTTGACTGGGCAGATGTATCACCGCATGGATCAAAAAAATTCCTCGCTCGCGCCTGGCGATTTAGTAAAGATGTAAGTTCAGCAACCAATGTTGACCTGGCAACGGGAGATCTTGAGCTGCGCAAAATTACTCATAAATTAATTAACGAAGCGCAACTAGCAGTTGAAACTTATAGATTCAATGTGGCAGTTGCGAAAGCTATGGAGCTGGTTAATGCCGGGCGAAAAGCCATAGATACCGGCTGCGGCGCTGCTGATCCAGCAGTTCGAGAATGCGCCGAAGCTACTGCAGTTTTAATCTCATTATTTGCGCCATATACCGCTGAAGAGATGTGGGAGAACTTAGGCCATCAGCCTTCAGTTGCGCTAGCAGGTTGGTTGCAGGTAGATCCGGCGCTGTTGATTGCAGATTCAGTTGTTTGTGTGCTGCAAGTTAGCGGCAAAGTAAGGTCACGAATCGATGTGCCGCTAGATATCACCGATACCCAGCTCGAGAAGCTGGCGCTAGCTGATGCTGCAATTCAAAGCTCGCTCGCTGGAGCTGAGATTAAAAAGATTATTGTTCGAGCTCCTAAATTGGTGAACATAGTTATTTAGTCTCACCAGTTAGTTTTCCACACCAAAGCAAATTTTAAAATTCAGCACTAATCCGCATGCTCTATTGCCTTTATGTCAATACCAAATCTGCCAAACCTAGATGCTCGATTATTTAGATATGCAGCTGCCATCTCGCTGCTTAGCGTGGCTGTTGGGTTGGTGCTGTGGTGGCAGGGCAGGCCAGTTGAGCTAGAGCTGCAGCCTGCTGAAGTTGTAGTTACTGAAGTTCAAAGCCCGGTAGCCACAATTTTTGTGCATGTAGTTGGTGATGTGGCGAAAGCCGGTGTTTATGAACTAGCTGCCGGCTCTCGAGTTGTTGATGCGATTGCCGCTGCAGGTGGGCCGCTGCGGGCAGCAAAACTAATCAATCTGAACTTAGCTCGAGTGCTTTTTGATGGGGAGCAGATAATTATTGGCGATCATCAACTACAACCTAACTATTCGAGCCAATTGGGTAAGGTAAATTTAAATTTAGCAACAAGCTCGCAGTTAGAGCAGCTACCTGGCATTGGTCCAGTTATTGCTGCCAGAATTTTGCAGCACCGGGATGAAAATGGCCCATTTCGACAGATCTCTGACATTCAACAAGTAGCTGGCATAGGGAATACGATCTACAGCAAGATTAAAGATCAGATCTCTGTTTCATGACCAGCACTAAACTGCGCTGGTTGGTTTTTATTGTAATTTATCTTGCAACTGTTTATGCCTCATATCAGATTCAAACAATGAGGTTTGCGCAAGTTAATCAAACATTACAAGAGACTAAACCAACGGAATTTGAATTTCAACTTCGCAGCGAACCACGCGAATATCTGGCTCGCTTTGCATCAGATCAAGAACAAATCCAACACTCAGTTGCAGTTAAATTAATTAAGGTCACCACACCAGCAAATCAACTCAAGCTAAGTGTGCCAGCGACAGCTTCTTTTCAAACTACTGAGTTTGATTTTTATCGTGGCCAAACTTTGCGTGCAACAGGTGAGCTA
The DNA here is from genome assembly GCA_030834185.1 of Candidatus Nanopelagicales bacterium. GTDB lineage: Bacteria > Actinomycetota > Actinomycetes > S36-B12 > UBA5976 > AcAMD-5. Next base: position 12,498 of record JAURFT010000005.1, on the reverse strand, counting down.
ATTGAGGCCAGCCAGAAAAACCGGAGCTGTTGTTTATTAAAAATTAAATCAGCGCCAGAGCTAGTTTCAGATGCCAATCTTGCATTTAAATTTGCTGCCAAAATTCGCGCCAATTTGCATCTAGCCATGACCCATGCGCAACCAAATGGCGCAGCGCTAGTGCCAGGGCTGGTGCTTGGGGATATCTCAAACCAATCAACTGAATTAGAAGTGGCGATGCGCGGCTCTGGGTTGGCTCATTTAACTGCTGTTAGCGGCGGCAATGTAACGATTGTGTTGGGTTTATTTATTGCCATATTTTCGCTATTTGGGTTATCTCGAAATTATTTAGTGATAATTGCGGTTATCGCACTTGGAATTTATGTGCTAGCTGTGGGTTTTGATGCCAGTGTGATGCGAGCTGCAGCTATGGGTAGCATCACGCTGCTTGCTTTTGTCTCTAAAAATGCAATTAGCACAGGCAAAATTTTAATTGCCGCAATATATGTTTTAAGTATATTTAATCCATGGCTGCTTTTAAATTGGGGGTTTTTATTAAGCGCAACCGCCACTGCAGGCTTAATCTGGTTTGCGCCTGCCATCTTGCGCGCAATTCCGTGGCGGGCACCACTTAAATTAGCTGGCGCACTTATTGCTGCAACAGTTGCCGCATCTTGGTTAACTGCGCCGCTGCTGGCAGTAATGACCTCAACTATTCCGGTAGTTACCATTTTGGCTAATCTAATTGCAGCACCGCTGGTTGCTGTAACAACGGTATTAGGGTTAATAGCCGCGCTGTTGGCATTAATAAATCCATTACTTGCAGTGCCGCTAAGCGCTTTAACTAGCTGGCCTGCTGAGTTGATCGCTCAGATTGCTTTAAAAACTTCATCGCTACCAGGTGCGCAAATTAAGTTAACCCAGCCCAGTCATCGAGTTGTTTTAGTTCTAGTGATAGTTGCAGTGGTGTTAGTGATTGTTAAATTTCAAGCTGCCAAGATAACTTTGTATTTACTGCTTGGCTTTGCCTTGCTTTGGCCTGTTGCAGTAGCGAGTTTTCGACAGTTTGATGGGTGGCCACCAAAAAATGCAGCGCTAATTGCCTGCGATGTTGGACAGGGGACTGCAGTTGCTGTGCCAGTAATGCCCAGCAGCGCTGTGCTTTTTGATGTGGGAGGTGATCCTGCTGCAATTAATCAATGTTTAGCTAAAGCTGGAATCAACCACCTTTTGGCAATCTATATCTCTCATTTTCACGCAGATCACGCCGCTGGTCTTGCTGGTGCAATCTCTGATCGCCGCGTAGATCAAATATTTATCTCGCCTAATTTAGAGCCAAAATATCAGTTTGAGAGCGTAAAGCTCCTAGCAGCAAAAAAGGGAATTGAGCCCAAAATTTTAACTGCGGGCACTCAAATACAGTTCGCTGAATTAAAAATAACAACCCTGTGGCCGCAAGCAGCAGCAGTATCGACAAATGAAAATGATGCCAGCTTGATTCTGCTAGTTGAGAGGGAAAATTTTAAGTTTCTATTTACTGGTGATCTAGAGCCTGCTGGCCAAGGGGCGTTAATGCAGCTGCTGGATATTGATGTTGATGTTGCCCTAGTGCCGCATCATGGTTCCAAGTTTCAAGCTAAATATTTTGCGGCATGGACACGTGCTGAATTTGGGATTATTTCAGTAGGTGAGAACCGCTTTGGACACCCAGCGGCTGAGACGCTGCAAAACTGGGAGCAACAAGCCGTTGTGCTGCGCACCGATTTAGCAGGCGATATTGCGATTTTGCGCAGCCCAAGTGGCTTGCGCGCAGTTAGTCGCTAGTTTCGTGGCATGCTGTGCCAGTGAGCAGCGCCCGATTAACTCTGATTACTGGTACCGAACAATTTTTAGCCGAACGGGCTGTATCTGAAATTAAATCTACGCTTCGAAAAGCTGGTGATTTTGATTTTGTGGTCAGCGAAATTTCAGATGACACCAGGCCTGGTGATTTATTTGCAGCAACTTCAGCCACGCTGCTAGGAGGAAACCGGCTGGTTGTAATTGTTGGCTCTGAGCTGTTAACAGAGCAGCTGGCAGCAGAGTTATTGGAGATTACCGCGATTGATGATCCAGAATTATGGATAATTATTCGGCATCAAGATGGACGTAAGAATAAGAAATTAATTGATGCTTTAAAGCCAGTATGTAATTTAGTTACAGCAGATAAGATAACCGGTAAGCGCGACGTTGAAGCTTTTGTTAGTTCTGAAGCTGCCAAATTTAAGCGAAAAATTGCACCTGCTGCAGTTGAATCCCTTCGCACCTCACTTGGTGATGACATCAGATTACTTGCAGCAGCAATAGATCAAATCACTGCAGCTACAACGGGTAACCTGACTCAAGAAATGGTTGAGCAATATTTTGATGGTATTGCTGAAATTCGTGGCTACCATGTTTCGGACCGATTATGGGCGGGCGATCTGGCTCAAGCATTAGAAAAGTTTCGATGGATGGTGCTTAACGATGGCGCTGGAGCGAATATTCAAGTGATCGCAGCCATCGCAACTGACCTGCGATCTATGGTGCGAATTATGGGAGCAGCTGGTGGTCAAAGTGATGAAGAAATTGCACGATCAATTGGTTGGAGCGAGAAGATGGGCTGGAAAGTTCGAGCACTGCGAACCGTGGCGCGCGGTTGGAAGCCTGCTGCGTTAGCACATTTTGCGAATCGGTTAGCTGAAATTGATGCGCAGCTAAAAGGTGGAGCAGAGGGAATTGGGTTAGATGAAACAGCTCGTACTGCTGTTGTTGAGAAGTTCTTAGTTGATATTGCTAGAAAGTAATTATTTTTTCAGCGAAGCAAGCTTGTTAGCAATCGCTGACTTGCGATTGGCTGCCTGATTTCGATGAATCACACCAGCTGATGCGGCTTTATCTAGTGCTTTTGCGGCATCTTTAAACGCGGCCTCAGCCTGCGCTACGTCACCGGTTGCTGCAACTTCGCGGAACTTACGAATCTTTGACTTCAGGCCAGTGCGAACTGGCTTGTTGCGCTCTTCAGCAGCGCGGTTGGTCTTAACTCGCTTAATCTGGGATTTGATGTTTGCCACTGGTGTCTCTGCTCGCTTGTCGATAAGTCCGATCGCCGCTAGGCGATAGGCGGTTCTAGCCTTCTAGAACCAAGGCGCAGTGTATCTGAAGCCAATCCATGCCAATATTCGCCCCGTGACTAATCCAAAGCCAGGGGCGACCAAGCAGGCGGTGCTGCGCAATTTCAGCATCATCGCCCATATCGACCATGGCAAGTCCACGCTGGCCGATCGGATGCTGCAGCTAACTGGAGTTGTTGAAGCGCGGCAGATGCGTGAGCAGTATTTGGATCGAATGGATATTGAACGCGAACGCGGCATCACTATTAAATCTCAAGCAGTTCGACTGCCATGGGTTGGTCGCGATGGCGTGGATTATGTGTTGAACATGATCGATACGCCAGGACATGTGGATTTCACTTATGAAGTTTCAAGATCATTGGCTGCCTGCGAAGGTGCGGTATTACTTGTAGATGCAGCGCAAGGAATCGAAGCGCAGACGCTGGCAAATTTGTATTTAGCATTAGCAAATGACATGCAGATAATTCCAGTGCTGAATAAAATTGATCTACCAAGTGCGCAGCCTGAAAAATATGCACAAGAGATAGCAAAAATTATTGGCTGTGATCCAGCTGATGTGCTGCGTGTAAGTGCAAAAACTGGAGAAGGTGTTGCAGATTTATTGCACTCAATTGTGGAATTAGTACCAGCACCTAAAGGTGATCCAGATGCGCCAGCACGCGCGTTAATTTTCGATTCAGTTTATGACATTTATCGCGGCGTTGTAACTTATGTTCGAGTAGTTGATGGCGCAATTAAATCGCGCGAACGTATTTTAATGATGTCTACTCATGAAGCCCATGAATTGCTAGAGGTAGGAGTGATATCACCAGAGCCAACTGTCGCCGAAGGATTAGTTGCAGGCGAGGTGGGCTATCTAATTACTGGCGTGAAAGATGTCCGGCAATCAAAAGTTGGCGACACGGTTACGTTATTGAACAAGCCTGCAACTCACTCACTTGGTGGTTATCAAGAGCCTAAGCCAATGGTGTTCTCTGGACTTTACCCAATGGATGGTTCTGATTACCCAGCTCTGCGCGATGCGCTGGATCGATTGAAATTAAATGATGCAGCTTTAGGTTATGAACCTGAAACTTCAGCAGCACTGGGATTTGGTTTTCGGTGCGGATTTTTGGGCTTGCTTCACTTAGAAATTGTGCGTGAGCGGTTATCGCGCGAGTTCAATTTAGATTTAATCTCAACTGCACCAAACGTAATTTATCGAGTTCAGATGGACGATGGCAGCGAGTTGATAGTGACAAATCCAAGCGAGTATCCAAATGGCAAAGTTGGCTTGGTGTTTGAACCTATGGTTCGGGCAACTGTTATCTCTCCTTCTGAATTTATCGGGGCGATCATGGAGCTGTGCCAATCTCGGCGTGGCAATTTGTTGGGAATGGATTACCTTTCTGAAGATCGTGTCGAGATGCGTTACGAATTGCCACTTGCTGAAATTGCATTTGATTTCTTTGATTCACTAAAGTCCAGAACTCGAGGTTACGCCTCGCTGGATTATGAATTTACAACTGAGAAATCAGCTGATTTGGTGAAAGTTGATATTTTGCTACATGGTGAACCAGTTGATGCCTTCTCAGCAATTGTGCATAAAGATAAGGCTTACGCCTACGGCGTGCAGATGGCCAGCAAATTGCGAGAGTTGATTCCTCGGCAACAATTTGAAGTGCCAATTCAAGCTGCAATTGGCGCACGCATTATTGCTCGCGAAACAATTCGTGCGATTCGTAAGGACGTGCTTGCTAAATGCTACGGCGGCGATATCACTCGAAAGCGAAAATTGCTGGAAAAGCAAAAAGAGGGCAAGAAGCGCATGAAGATGGTGGGTCGAGTCGAGGTACCCCAAGAGGCCTTTATCGCCGCGTTAGCAACAAGCAATGGTGATGCAAAAACTGCAAAAAATTAGTTAAGCCACAGGTGATCTAAATCTCAAGTAGCAGGTCAAACAATTCCGAGTATTGCTAAATGATTTAGCTATTGCTGCAACTGAACTCACTCCTAGCCTGAAACTGCGACGCTCCCGGGTCATGCAGAAGTACCAAGACCTAGTTGATGGTATTTACTCTGAGAGTGCCAAAACAACCTGATGGAGTTAAACCGCCTTTGACAGGTGAGCTGCCGGCAACTGCGCTGCAATCTTTAGCTTCAAAAACCTTTGGGCTATATCTGCATGTGCCATTTTGTGCAAAGCGTTGCGGGTACTGCGACTTTAACACCTACACCGCAACCGAGCTAGGCGGCTTTAGTCAATCTGACTGGTCAGCGCAAATCACAACTGAGCTACAACTTGCAAAAAAAGTGTTGGGTGGATTTCCAACGATTCAAACAATTTTTATTGGCGGCGGCACCCCTTCATTATTACCAGCAGCTGATTTTGAAAAAGTATTTAGGAACATATCAAATCATTTTGCAGCTGATATTGAAATTACAATTGAAGCTAATCCAGATTCAGTTACCAAAAGTTCATTAGCTCAGTATTTAGATATTGGAATTAATCGAATCTCATTTGGCATGCAAAGCTCAGCTTCCAAAGTGTTACAACTATTAGATCGCACCCATAATCCCAGCGCGGTGAGCTCTGCAGTGCTAACTGCTGCTGAAGTTGGTTTTCGAGATATTAGTTTGGATTTAATTTATGGCACACCAGGAGAATTAGATCAAGACTGGCTGGATTCGCTAACAACTGCAACTGCTTTACCAATCAACCACATTTCAGCTTATGCCTTAATCGTTGAAGCTGGCACTAAATTTGCAAACCAAGTTAATCGCGGTGAGATACCAATGCCCGATGATGACATTGCAGCTGCCAGATATTTACAGGCAGAAGAATTTTTAAACCAACGTAATTTTCACTGGTATGAAATTTCAAACTGGGGTGTGGCTGGCGCCGCTTGCCGACACAACCAGCTGTATTGGGATAGCGCGAACTGGTGGGGCGCAGGCGCTGGTGCGCATAGTCATATTGGCGGCCTTAGGTGGTGGAATGAGAGGCATCCAGCGACCTGGGCGCAGTTGTTAACGGCAGGCCATTCACCTGCAGCAGGCCAGGAGCTGCTTAGCACTGCTCAGCAATTTGATGAACAGGTGATGCTCGGGATCAGGCAGCGCAAGGGGCTGCCGGTCTCGCTGCTGCCAGCAGCAACAGATCTAGCTGAGTTACAGGCTGCAGGGTGGATCGAGCCCAGTGCGCTGGCGCAGGGGCAATTAGTGCTCACTACTGCCGGGCGGCTGATGGCGGACCGAGTTACGGCTGAAATTCTGCGATGAGCCGGTTTTTAGCACTCGACCTACAATTCTGCTAAGGAAAGGGGGTCCGATGTCAGATGATCGCAAACTGCAGGTGCTGCGGGCAATTATTGAAAATTACATAGCTACGCATGAGCCAGTTGGATCCCGAGTGCTTTCGGAGCGGCATGATCTGGGTGTTTCGCCGGCCACAATTAGAAACGATATGGCGGCGCTAGAGCATGAGGGATATTTGGAGCAGCCGCATACCAGCGCTGGCAGAATTCCAACTTCATTAGGTTATCGATTATTTGTTGACCAACTAAGCACCGTTAAGCCGCTATCAAATGCTGAGCAGCGTGCAATTATGAATTTCCTCGACGGGGCTGCTGACCTTGATGATGTTATGAATAGAACCACCAAAGTTTTATCTCAGCTAACTAAACAAGCAGCCATTGTGCAGTATCCCTCGTTAAGCAAAGCTGCGATTCGCCATGTGGAGATTGTGAAAGTAACAGATCGCAAACTTTTATTAGTTTTAGTGACCGAATCAGGCAGAGTTGAGCAACGCTACTTGGATTGTCCGATTGAAATTAGTGATCTAGAAATTTCAGAGATGAGACAAAAAATGAATGCTGCATTAATTGGTGTTTATCTTTCAGACTTCCAAAAACAACGCCAAAATATCTCAGCTCATTTCTCAGAATCAAATCGAGATTTTGCAGACACAATCATGGATGTCTTAGTTGATCTTTCAGATCGCGAAGAAGAAGAGCGAGTTGTAATTGGCGGCACTGCCAATCTGGCTAGATACGCAAATGAATATCAATCGACTATTCGGCCGATGTTAGAAGCACTCGAAGAGCAAGTTGTGCTGCTTAGACTAATAGGCGAAGCGGTTGCGCCTGATATGACTGTAAAAATTGGAATTGAAAATCCAAGTGGATTAGAAGCTGCGTCAGTTATAACTAGTGGTTATCAAATTGGTGAAAATACCGTTGCTCGATTAGGTGTGGTTGGACCCACGCATATGGATTACCCAACCACCATGGGTGCGGTGCTGGCAGTTTCAACGTATGTTGGCTCAATATTGGCAGGGAAGTAAAGGCAAAAATGGCAACTGATCTGTATGGAGTTCTTGGCGTGGGGAAAACAGCCACTGCTGATGAGATCAAAAAAGCGTATCGAAAGCTAGCTCGTGAGCTGCATCCAGACGTGAACCCTGATCAATCAGCGCAGGAGCGATTCAAACAAGTAACTGCAGCTTATGAAGTATTAAGTGATGACCAACAGCGCGCAAAATATGATCGTGGTGGTGCTGATGAGTTTGGTGGCTATGGCGCTAATGGGTTTGATCTAGGTGATTTTGTAAATGCTTTTTTTGGCGGTGCTGGCAATCAGCGCGGGCCACGCGCTCGCATGACTCGTGGGCAAGATGCACTTATTCGATTGCGCATTGATTTATCTGAGGCAGTTTTTGGAGTTGAGAAAGAAATAACAGTTGATACCGCAGTTGCATGTAAGTCGTGTGATGCAACTGGATCAGCGAGCGGATCAGAATTAGTTCAATGCGCTATGTGTAAAGGTCGCGGTGAAGTAAGTTCTGTGCAGCGCTCATTTTTAGGTGATGTCCGCACCACACGGGCATGTCCGCAATGTGCTGGCTTTGGAAATGTTATTGAACATCCATGCACTGAATGCTCTGGCGAAGGCCGAGTTAGAACACGACGAAATGTAAAAGTAATCGTGCCAGGTGGTGTTGATACTGGACTGCGATTAAAGCTGGCAGCGCAAAGTGAAGTAGGCGCATGGGGCGGACCAGCGGGAGATTTGTATGTTGAGATTGTGGTTAATGAACATACATCTTTAAAGCGAAGTGGAGATGATTTGCACCTGCAAATCACTATCGCATTTACAGCTGCAACTTTAGGATGCTCAGTTTCTATTCCTACTCTTGATGGCAATAAAAATTTAAAAGTTCCAGCGGGAATTCAGCCAGGCACTGTGCTTTCGGTTAAATCACTTGGCTCAACGCATCTTCGTGGTTCTGGCCGAGGAGATTTATTAGTGCATGTAATGGTTGAGGTGCCAAAAGAAGTTGATGCAAAACAAAAGAAACTGCTTGAAGAACTAGCAAAACTTAGAGGCGAAGAAGTGCCAACGGCAAATGTAACTACTGATTTACAAAACGATGGATTTTTTGCTAAATTGAAAGATGCGTTCGGCAAGTAATGCTCCACTTATTTAAGGTTGATTCAATTCCAGCTTCTAATTTGACGCTTTCTGGGGATGCTGGTCGACATGCCGCAGCTGCGCTGCGTTTGCGCGTTGGCGAACAAGTTCGCTTTACTGATGGTGTTGGCAACTCAGCAATTGGCGTTGTGAGTGAAGTTGTATCTAAATCTGAGCTCAAATTTGAATTAAATGATCACAACTTTCACCCCCAACCAACACCGAAGATCTCGGTGTTACAAGCTTTGCCAAAAGGTGACCGCGCTTTAGATGCGGTAGAGCTTATGGTTGAAGTTGGGGTTGATGAGATTTATCCATGGCAGGCAGCCAGATGCATTTCAAATTGGAATGAAGATAAAAAAATTACAGGTGTGAAAAAGTGGCAACAAACTGCTGATGCAGCTGCAGCCCAAGCAAGACGAGTTTGGTTTCCAGTAGTTCAAGATCTAATTAACGATGTTTCTGAACTTGCTGGCAAGTTTGATCAAATAATTGTGATGCATGAAGAGGCGCTAACTGCAATACCAAATCAGATCGCCGCAAATGTCCTAATTGTCATTGGCCCGGAGGGGTCAATCACTGACTCCGAGCGAGAACAGCTACAAAAACTTGGCGGGATTGAGGCTCGAATGGGAGAATCTATTTTGCGAAGCCGACATGCTGGCATTGCAGCTGCAGCTGCGGTATTAGCAAAATCGAGAAGGTGGGGAAATGGCTGAAACAAGTTGCTTGTTTTGTAAGTTTGCAACCGGAGAGATCCAAGTCGAGCTGATAGCCCAAAACGATGGCGCAGTTGCTTTTGCTGACATTAATCCACAAGCGTCAATTCACCTTTTGATTATCCCAAAGCAGCACTTTGAAAATGTAGGGGAACTTGCCACATCAGCAGCTGATCTGCAAGCTGTCATGCAATTGGCAAGACAAGCAGCCGAGTTAAGTAAGATCAGCGACACTGGATATCGCTTGGTATTTAACACCGGGGCTGATGCTGGCCAAACGGTGTTTCACGCTCATGGCCACCTACTCGGTGGGCGTTCCCTGCAATGGCCACCTGGTTAGGCCGTATCCTTGGCTACTAGCAACAAGGAGGCCCAACTGGGCGCAACTGAACCGATAGCACCAATCAAATCGGTGATTGTGATACCACCAGCATTTCAGATGATTGGCGTGCTTGGCGCTGGCGATGAACTTCTTAAAGTCATTGAACAGCAATTTCCAACAACTCGAATAACTGCTCGTGGGAATGAAATTCAATTGAGCGGCGATGCTGAATCGATTGGCTTAATTGAAAACTTGATTAGCGAAATGCTAACAGTGCTTCGAACTGGCCAAGGACTAACTCCTGAAGCTGTTGAGCGGTCTATTTCGTGGTTGCGAGAAAAATCAGATGTGCGGCCTCATGAAGTTTTAACTGCAAACATTCTTTCAAATCGTGGCAAATCAATTCGTGCAAAAACCTTGAATCAAAAACGCTATGTAGATGCAATTGATCAGCACACTATTGTTTTTGGAATAGGACCTGCAGGAACGGGCAAGACATATTTAGCAGTTGCAAAAGCTGTTCAGGCTTTGCAAGAGAAACGAATCAATCGAATAGTTTTAACCCGTCCTGCGGTTGAGGCAGGAGAGCGATTGGGATTTCTACCTGGCACCTTGTCCGAAAAAATCGATCCATATTTGCGTCCACTTTACGACGCGCTGCATGACATGATTGAACCGGAGAAAATTCCGCGATTAATGACTTCTGGGACTATCGAAGTTGCGCCACTTGCTTACATGCGTGGACGAACGTTAAATGATGCCTTCATAATTTTAGATGAAGCACAAAACACCTCTCCTGAACAAATGAAGATGTTTTTAACTCGATTAGGTTTTGGATCTACGATGGTGATTACAGGAGATGTGACTCAAGTTGATCTTCCTCGTGGTACGAGCTCAGGACTTCAGGTAGTTAAACAAATACTTCAAGGCGTAGACGATGTGGCATTTTGCAATCTTTCATCTACCGATGTGGTGAGACACAAATTAGTTGCAAAAATTGTTGATGCCTACAGCGCATATGATGAGCGCCGCAATTTGAATCCCAAGGACAGCAATTAATCATGACAGTTGAAGTTTTAAATGAAACTGATTTTGATGTGGCGATTGAGAAAATATCAAATTTAGCCGCTTTTACTATTGCCAAAATGAAACTTCATCCTCAAACGGATCTCTCTATTATTTTTGTTGATCGTGATTCAATTGCTGAACTAAATAAACGCTGGATGGGTGAAGAAGGGCCAACAGATGTTCTGAGTTTTCCAATGGATGAACTGCGACCTGGTGATAACTCAGAGAATGCTGCGGACTCGCTGCTTGGAGACATTGTTATCTGTCCACAGGTAGCGCTAGAACAGGCAAGCTTGGCAAATAAGCCAGTTATAGCAGAGATTGATTTATTATTGGTTCATGGCTTATTGCACCTGCTTGGGTTTGATCATGCAGACGAAATAGAGCACAAAGAAATGTTTGACCTACAGCAGAAAATCCTAGACGAGTGGGGCGCTATCAGCTAATGAATCTATATTCAATTGTCCCTGTGGTTATTACGCTTTTCTTTGCCGGAGTTGCAGCGATGCTGCGCACTGCAATTGACTCAACCTCACTGACCTTAATTGAAGATAAAGCTAACGATGGTAACAAATCTGCAAAGCGCTTGGTTAAAGTAATTCGCAAACCAGCACCTGCTGTAAATGGATTAGTTTTCTTGCAATTAGCACTTACGGTGCTAGCTACAATTTTGGCTACTGAAACTCTAGTGATTGAAACAAACAGGACCTTAAGTGTGTTCTGGGTGGTAATTCTGCTCACATTTGTTGGTTATGTCTTTATTGGTGTTGCTCCATCGACTCTTGGTAGACAACATGCAGAAAAAATCTCACTACTATCTGCAAGACCAATTGCAGTGCTTGGACAAGTGCTTTCGCCTTTAACCTCGGTGCTTATTTTGTTTGGCAATGCCATTACGCCAGGTAAAGGATTTAGGCAAGGTCCGTTTGCTTCAACATCTCATCTGCGTGACTTGCTAGATATCGCTGAATTAGATCAGGTTATTGAAGATGATGAGGCTCAGATGCTGCACTCTGTTTTTGATCTTGGCGAAACCCATGTTCGAGAAGTAATGGTGCCCAGAACTGAGATGGTCTGGATTGAGCGCGATAAAACTTTAAGACAAGCGATCTCTCTTGCGCTTAGATCAGGATTTAGTCGCATCCCAGTTATTGGTGAAGATGGCGATGATGTTGTAGGCGTTGTTTATGTTAAGGATTTAATTAAGCGCATATTTGAACATCGTGATTCAGAGAGCACTGAACGCGTTGAAAGTTTGATGCGTCCTCCATATTTCGTGCCAGACAGTAAGTTGGTTGACGAATTGCTTAAGGAACTACAAGTTGCCAGAATTCACCTCGCTATTGCAGTTGATGAATATGGCGGTACAGCTGGAATAATTACAATTGAAGACATCATTGAAGAAATTGTTGGAGAAATTTCAGATGAATTTGACAGTAACGCACCAGAAGTTGTGCAACTAAATGAAGATTCTTATCGAGTTTCTTCAAGAATGAATATTGAAGACTTCACAAATTTAATTGATCTAAACCTTTCAAATGAGGATGAAAAAGCGGTTGATACCGTTGCAGGACTAATGGCGTTGATGCTAGAGCGAGTTGCAATTCCTGGATCAATTACTGTTATTGATGGCTGGCGACTTACTGCAGAATCTGGTGTTGGACGTCGAAATCGAGTGGCAACTGTTTTAGCTGAACGCCAAGTATCAACTGAGAGCGAAGCAGCAGCCGATCAATGACCAGGTCCAATGCGGCTAAATCTGGTTTTCTGTTTGTAGTTATTGCCAGTGTGCTATTTGGAACAACTG
>JAURFT010000059.1 GCA_030834185.1 Candidatus Nanopelagicales bacterium | reverse complement strand
AATGCTAATAAAAACTCTTCAATTTCAGCTACGTTATAAACCACATGATGTGCAGCAGCGACATCAGCGCTTGGCACTTGATTCGCAATTGCGGGCCAGAAACCCTCAAATACCGCAACTTCCCTACTGCGCGCTGTTGCGTTATTGCTAAACATTTCCAGCATCTCTGCTTGATGATCAACCCCAATAACGAATTTCGCATCGGTGGCGAATGCGGCAATACCACCCCCACAACCAATATCTAAAAATGATGTCGGATTAACTTCTCTAGCTCTTTGGTGGGATGGCAAATCGGTAATCACTGCTGGCAGCTCAAATACTTGTGGTGGATGAATCCAAGGTGACTCTGGCGCTTGATTCAAAATCGATTCTGGAATTGCCCAACTGGACAGCGCTGCCCGCCAGATATCGCCTGATTTAGTCATGGCTTTAATCTAGTTGATCAATAAACCTAACTCTAAACCAACTAAGGGCGATCAATCGCTTGATCGCCCTTAGTTATAAAAATTACTTATCGCTCAATTTTCCCAGCAATAAAGTCTTCAGTGCGGTTCTGGGCTTCTTCATCTGAATACTGCTCAGGAGGAGATTTCATAAAGAAGCTTGATGGCGATAGCAGTGGTCCACCAATGCCGCGATCTAGCGCGATTTTGGCGCAGCGCACTGCATCAATTATGACTCCTGCTGAGTTTGGGGAATCCCAAACTTCAAGCTTGTATTCCAGGTTTAGCGGCACATCGCCAAAAGCTCTACCTTCAAGGCGAACATATGCCCACTTTCGGTCAGTTAACCAAGAGACATAATCTGATGGGCCAATATGCACATTGCCTTCGCCCATGTCGTAATCAAGCTGACTTGTTACTGATTGCGTCTTTGAGATCTTCTTTGATTCCAATCGATCGCGCTCTAACATGTTTTTGAAATCCATGTTGCCACCAACATTTAACTGCAGCGTGCGCTCAACTTTAACGCCGCGATCTTGGAACAACTTAGTCAAAATGCGATGCGTGATAGTTGCACCAACCTGACTTTTAATGTCATCGCCGACAATGGGCAATCCAGCTTTAGTGAATTTAGCTGCCCAAACTGGATCTGATGCAATAAATACTGGCAGCGCATTTACAAATGCACAGCCCGCATCAATTGCGCACTGCGCATAAAACTTAGTTGCCGCTTCTGAACCTACAGGTAGATAGCAAACCAATACCTCAACTTGAGCATCTTTTAGTGCTTTAACCACATCAACAGCAGGAGCATCGGATTCCTTAATGGTTTCGTTGTAATAACGGCCAAGGCCATCAAGGGTGACGCCGCGCTGCACAGTTATTCCTGTGGTAGCTACATCGGCAAATTTAATGGTGTTGTTCTCGCTCGCCCAGATCGCAGCTGCTAGATCTAAACCAACTTTTTTAGCATCCACATCAAATGCTGCAACAAACTTAACTGAGTTCACATGGTAGCCCCCTAAAACAGTATGCATCAAGCCTGGAATCTCGGCATCAGCTGCGGCATCTTTGTAATAGGTAACGCCTTGGATTAAGGAGTTTGCACAGTTACCAACTCCAACGATGGCGACTTTAATTTCGCCCTGATTGCTACTCACTTACTTTGCCCTCTCTGCGGTTAACATGGTTTCAATCCATTCGATTTCACGATCAATAACTTCTAATTTATGTCTTTTGTATTCAGATAAGTAGGCGTTTGCAGTTTGGCCTGCGCGATCTAAATCGCTTTTCAGCAGCTCTGCTTTATCTTTTAATCGGCGCCATCTGCCTTCCAGAATTCTCACTCTGGTAGCAAGCGGAGTTGGACCAAAGAAAGCAAAATGAACTTCAAAGAACTCGTCATCCCAGCTTTTAGCATCGCTGCTGCCGATTAGATTGGTGAATCGGTCCATGCCGCCAGCTCTGATTTCATAAACGATTCGTTTGCGCTTGGCCAATATGGCGTCTTTTGCCTCTTGCTTCTCAGTGATTAATCCCGCTTCCACCATCCGGCGTAGCTGCGGATAAATCACGGAGAAGGAAAGTGCCCGAAATGGCCCAAGCACTGCTGTTAGCCGGCGCCTTAGCTCATAGCCATGCAGCGGCCCCTCAGCAAGCAAGCCAAGCAGCGCAAACTCCAAAGCATCTCTTCTGGACTGCATAGAACCTCATATCCCTTAGATGTATCTGGTCGATATATCTAAGGGATATTTAAGACGGTTTAGGGTAGAAATGCAAATTAAGGGCTCAATTGATCGAGCTTGGATTACTGGATTTTTCCCCGCCAGGCTGAAAACGACCTAACCGATTTACCATGTGGCTGCTTCAGCCATGGATATGGATGAATCTCAGCTAGGTTTTTAAACTTCTTAAAGCTCGGAACTGGCGCATAGGTAATTGCAACTGAATTCTCAGCGGCAAATTCATACGGATCCCCCAGATAAACCTGCAGCTCGCGCCGAGCTGCTAAATCTTGCAACGTCTCTAAATAGAAATAAATTCGCTTAGCTGATAACTGCAGCTTAGCTAGTGCTGCTGCATTAAAAACAAATACTGCCGGCAGCTCTGAATGCGCAACTAGCGCAGCATCATTATCCCCTAGCGAATCAATAGTAAGCATCACAAATTCTGGGCTGCGATTTGTAATTGGTTGCGCTGGACCGGCTGTTTTAGCTGGATCTGGATCAGCTAGTAATAGCGGTTCAAACTGCGCATCGGGTAAAACAGTTTCGGCTGGAAACTCTTGAATTGGACAATTATTTTTTAAACTACAACTATTACATAATCCCGCTGCTTGTTTTTCAACCTGCCATCTGGCAAAGCCATATGGCTTACCAGTGCCAGCGCCAACAGTCCATTGCCAGCCAAGTAAATTGGCAGCGCGCGAGCCATCAATTAAATGTTGATACATTTTTTCTTGCCCAAGCAACCAACCTGCTTGGTTTCTTACAGTCCAATGCGAGGCTAACCACATCCTGGTTTGATTAACCAGCCAACCTGATTCAAATAGCTCAGCGAGCACTGAATCGGTACAAGCCATGCCAGCTGGCCAGCCAGCTATTTCATTGTTCCAGTTTTGTTCAAAGCGCAGATTTTGAAATAACCTAGTTCCAATTCGTGCATATAAATGCCTGGCATATTCTTGCCAAAGCAGCTCATCTCTAAATTTTTCGCGATCGGCATAAGGCGCTTTGGCAACGGCATTCCAAGCCTCACTTAGCGTAATTAGGTTATGGCGAATATAAGGTGAAAGCATTGATGCGCCGCGGCGCGAAACAGGCGCAACTACAGATCGATTTTTGGCGTAACCTGTAATGTCTAAATTTGCGAGCGCTAAATCAGCTGCCCCCTGGCCGCCTTTAATACTGCTGCGAGCACTATCGCTAATTAGCCCGGCAAATTCGCGATCAATTAAGTCTTTGAAATCTGCAGTTAGGTCGAGCTGCTTCATAACTGCTCCTGATTAGCCGTTAGGTGAATTTTCGCATTAATTGGCTTTGCGGCCAGTTAAAACCACTGATTTATAAAAGCAAGGCAGCTCAGAGCAGCTTTAGGCTAATCTACGACGCTGAAACCAATTAGCTGTAGCTATTACCAAAACTGCCAGCCACTACCTGCAAGGAACGAATTCATGAGCGACCAACTTATCCGCTACTCCAGCAAGAGCTTGTTTCCAATCATTGCTGCGGTATTTGTTGCGCTGCTGCTGCTATCAAATATCAGCGCAGTTAAGTTAATTGAATTTGGCCCGCTGATCACAGATGGTGGCTTATTTTTATTCCCGCTGGTTTATATCGTTGGCGATGTATTAACAGAGGTTTATGGTTTTAAAGCTGCTAAGCGCGTGATTTATACCGGCTTTGCGATTGGTGTGCTTGCAGCTTTTACCTATTACTTAGTGCAGATCGCTCCCCCTGCTGCTAGCTGGGAGAACCAGGCTGCGTTTGAATCCATTTTGGGCTTTGTGCCGCAAATTGTAATTGCCAGCGTGCTGGCATTTTTAGCAGGACAGCTTCTAAATTCCTGGGTGCTAGTGAAAGTCAAAGCAAAAACCAATGAGAAAAAGCTCTGGCTGCGATTAATTAGCTCAACTGCCGTAGGTCAGCTCGCTGATACTGTGGTTTTCACCATGATCGCATCCCTTGGTCGACTTTCGTTTGATGAGTTCCTGAACTATCTTGTGGTTGGCTATTTATATAAGACCTTAATTGAGGTGCTGCTG
>JAURFT010000058.1 GCA_030834185.1 Candidatus Nanopelagicales bacterium | reverse complement strand
CAACAACTGGGTATCTCGAAAATGCTTTGTCGCTAACCCATTGAGCAGCTTTAAAGATTGGAAGATCAGCTTCAATGAACTCAACCTCAGTTCTTGGAATCATGATCTCGCGCAGTTCTTTATCTGCAAGTGAAAATACATCAGCCAAAATTGTTCGCTCTTGTTCAGACAAACTCTCTTGGGAGGTGATTAGATCGCGGAATTCATCTGCTTCAATTTCACCGCGTTTACCATGTGGGTCTACCCCAAAAAGCCGTAATATCAAGTTTGTTGATACCGACAATAAGGCAATAAACGGCCGAGAAATTCTTGCTAAAATTTCAACGGGCACGGCTAGAACTAATGCAAATCCAACTGTATGTTGAAGTGCAAGTCTTTTTGGAACAAGTTCACCCAAGACAAGCGATACGTAAGAAATTGCAATTGTAATTAAAATGAAAGCTGTGGTTTGAGCAACAGATTCACTTAGTCCAAACTCCTCAAACACTGGAGCAAGATCTGGCGAAAGGCTTGACGCTCCAAATCCCGCTGAAATAAATCCAGCGAAGGTAACGCCAACTTGTACAGCTGCTAAGAACCGATTAGGTGCAGCAATAAGTTTGGCAACTAACTTTGCCCTGCGGCCAGTAAATTTTGAAATTTGACTTTCACGAATTGATATCAAACTAATTTCAGCCGCTGCAAAAACTCCTCCAATAAGAACAAAACAAAGAACTATCAACATATCTCTTATTGGGTCATTCATAAATTTATCTCATAACTTTCTCTAAATTTTCCGCAATAGCTGCAAGAAATTCCTGAGTTGTTAAATATGGCTCAGCTGGCCCAATTAGCAAACTTAGATCCTTGGTCATTTTGCCTTGTTCCACAGTTTGCACACAAACTTGCTCTAAGGTTTCAGCAAATTTTACAACTTCAGGGGTGTCATCCATTTTACCGCGATAACTTAAGCCTTGCGTCCATGCAAAAATTGAGGCAATTGGATTTGTAGAGGTTGGCTTACCTTGTTGGTGCATTCGGTAGTGACGTGTAACTGTGCCGTGAGCTGCTTCTGCTTCGACAGTTTTGCCATCTGGAGTCATTAGCACGCTGGTCATTAATCCAAGCGAGCCAAAGCCTTGCGCAATGGTGTCAGACTGCACGTCGCCGTCATAGTTCTTGCATGCCCAGACGTAACCACCTTCCCACTTCATGGCAGCTGCAACCATGTCATCAATCAATCGATGCTCGTAGGTAATTCCAGCTTTATCGAAATCTGCTTTGAACTCGGCTTCAAAAACTTCTTGGAAAATATCTTTAAATCTTCCATCGTAAGCTTTCAAAATTGTGTTCTTAGTTGATAGATAAACTGGATAGTTTCTATTTAAGCCATATCGCAGTGAGGCACGAGCAAAATCTCGAATTGAATCATCCAAGTTATACATAGCCATAGCCACGCCACCCGCTGGAAAATCAAATACATTTAGCTCCATTGGTTCCGAGCCATCTGCTGGGGTGAAGGTCATGGTGAGTGAGCCTGCGCCTGGAACCTTTAGATCAGTAGCACGATATTGATCACCAAAAGCATGCCTGCCAACCACTATTGGCTTAGTCCAACCTGGCACTAACCGAGGAATATTGCTAATAATGATTGGTTCGCGGAAAATCACACCACCAAGAATGTTTCGAATTGTGCCATTTGGCGACTTCCACATTTTTTTAAGACCAAATTCTTTAACTCGATCTTCATCTGGTGTAATCGTTGCGCACTTAACACCTACGCCATATTTTTTAATCGCATTAGCTGAATCAATTGTCACTTGGTCATCTGTGGCATCGCGGTTCTCAATGCTTAGATCAAAATACTTTAAATCAATATCAAGGTAAGGCAGGATTAATTGATCCTTAATGAACTGCCAGATAATTCTGGTCATTTCATCACCGTCTAATTCAACGACTGGATTTTTGACCTTAATCTTGCTCACTGCACTCTCCTGTTTGTTTTATTTATAAATATTAGTTTTGCTACAGCGACTGCACATCTGCTTGTTTGCTTCGAACTGCTTCAGCTGCAACTAATAGCTCCGCTTTTTCACTTTGAGTTAGCGCGGTCTCAACAACTTCAACAATTCCGCCTCGACCAATCTTGGCTTCAACACCTAGATAAACCCCAGCGATGCCGTATTCGCCATCAACCCATGCACAAACTGGCATTACGGCATTTGAATTTTCAATGACCGCACGAGCCATTCGAGCTGCAGCAGCCGATGGAGCGTAATAAGCAGAGCCAGTTTTCAATAGTCCCACAATTTCTGCCCCACCATTTCGAGTTCTGACAACGAGCTCATCAATTTTTTCAGCAGAAAGTAAATCGCTTAATGGTTTGCCGTTAACCAAGCATCTTGATGGCACCGGCACCATGGTGTCACCATGTGATCCCAAAGTTAAAGTTTTTACAGTTCCAACTGGCACATTTAATGTTTCTGCAACAAAGTATGTAAATCGCGCAGTATCTAGCATGCCTGCTTGCCCCATTACTTTATTTTTAGAAAATCCAGTTGCAAGTTGGGTTAGTGCGGTCATTTCATCCAGCGGATTGGAAACCACAATCACAACAGCGGCTGGGGCATACTTTGCAATCTGCTCAGCTACTGATCGAACAATCTTGGCATTAACTTCAATTAAGTCCATCCGACTCATGCCGGGCTTGCGAGGAAGACCTGCAGTAATTACAACAACATCTGACCCAGCTATCGCCTCGTAGCCAGCACCTTCAGCTGTTGTGGTCTGTCCCACAACTAAAGTCTCAAAGCCTTCAATGCCGCGAGATTGGTTCATATCAAGCGCTAAGCCTTCAGCTTTGCCTTCAACGATGTCAGTTAAAACTACTTTTTCAAAAACGTCATATTCAGCTAATCGCAGCGCTGTAGTTGAGCCATAAAAGCCAGCGCCGATTACTGAAACCACTCCAGATCGAGCCATCGAATTCCTCCGGTATTTGAGATTGGTAATGCTGAAGCATACCTGCCTGCCCCATACGTTTTGGCGCTTCAGCCAGTTGGGATCACTACAGCCAGCACCAATAAAGAGGTGGCAAACACCAGATAAATACTGACATCAACGCGTTTGGCTCGAATCGCCAATAATTTGTCAGTTGCACCCACTGCTCTAGCTGCAGCCAGCAGCGCGGCCGCACCGGCAAGCATTAGAACGCCAGATTTGAAAGCATCAGTGAGAATCAGAATTACCGCTAAAAAACTCAGCAGCACAACTACGCTCCAAATTAAATGCTGTTTTAGCCAGTTGGTCATCTGCGCTCAGCAGCTTCAACCACGTTTAGTAGCAGCATCGCTCTTGTCATCGGGCCAACTCCGCCAGGAACTGGAGCATGCCAAGCGCTCTTTGAAATTGCAGCAGCTGAAATATCTCCAACTAAACCTGAACTCGATCGAGAGATCCCAACATCTATTAATATCGAATTGGAGCTAACCCAGTCTGCATCAACCATGCCAGGATTACCGGCAGCTGCAATGACAATATCTGCGCTTTTGGTGTATTCAGAGATGTCTTTTGTTCCGGTATGACAAAGCACAACAGTTGCATTTTCAGTTTTGCGAGTTAATAACAAACCAAGCGGACGGCCAACAGTTGTGCCTCGCCCAATAACCACAACTTTCTTACCTGCAAGCTCAATGCCATTCTGGCTCAAGAGATAAACTATTCCCCGAGGCGTACAAGGCAGTGGTGCGTCAATTCCTAAAGCCAAATTACCCAAATTAATTGGGTGCAAACCATCGGCATCTTTGGTTGGATCAATTGCTGAAAGCACATTGCCAACGTTCACTGCGCTAGGTAGCGGTAATTGCACAATCATGCCAGTACATACTGGATTTGAATTTAGCTTTTCTACTTCAGCAATTATCTGAGCTTCAGTCGCAGTTGCTGGTAACACAATTTCAATGGAAGCAATTCCAACTTCGGCACAGTCGCGATGTTTACCCGCTACATAAGAGTGACTTGCAGGATCATCACCTACTAGCACAGTAGCAAGTCCTGGTGGTGTGGCCAGCTTTGCTACTCGCTGCTTTAACTCAGCTTTCACTTTTGCAGCTAATGCTGTGCCATTAAGAACCTTGCTCATTGGCAAATCATCTCAATGCCAGAAATGCCGAATGCCAGTGAGGTACATGGTGATGCCAGCAGCTTGCGCTGCCGCAATCACTTCAGCATCCCGAACAGAACCGCCAGGCTGCACAATTGCAACCACGCCTGCTTCA
>JAURFT010000057.1 GCA_030834185.1 Candidatus Nanopelagicales bacterium | reverse complement strand
ATACCTTCTTAAATGGCAAACTAACAGTTAAAGCAGGCGTGGTTCAATCATGAGTAATTCAACAGCAGCGTATCTAGTTCTTGAAGATGGTAGACATTTTAAAGGTTTAAGCTGGGGCGCAACCGGGAAAACCTTTGGAGAGCTTGTTTTTGCAACGCCAATGAGTGGATATCAGGAAACCATTACAGACCCGTCATATTGCGGTCAGATATTGGTTCAAACAGCTGTGCATATCGGTAATACTGGAATGAATGATGAAGATGCCGAATCTGACCAGATCTGGATTTCTGGATATGTAGTAAGAGATCCGGCTCGCATTGCTTCAAATTGGCGTTCAACTAGGACCCTAGATAGTGAATTGCATGACCAACAAATTGTAGGAATAAGCGCCGTTGATACCAGAGCTATTACTCGCCATTTGCGGGATCAAGGTGCGATGCGGGCTGGAATCTTTTCGGGGGATTCAGTTTCGGAGATTAAAGATATGTTGGCGCAAGTTCAAGGTCAGCCCGGTATGAAAGGCTCAAACCTCACAGCTAAAGTTACAACCAAGGCAGCTTATGTAGTTCCAAGTATTGGGGATGCTGTTTTTAAAGTAGCTGCAATAGACCTTGGCATAAAGCGAAATACTCCGCGCCTAATGGCTAAACGGGGTATAGAAACTCACGTGCTGCCGGCCACAACTGCGGTTAAAGACATTTTAACCGGAGAATATGATGGCGTTTTTCTGAGCAATGGACCAGGCGATCCTGCTACAGCATCAGAAACGGTTGAAAAAATTAAGGCGATCCTTGATTTCGGATTACCGCTATTTGGAATTTGCTTTGGCCAACAATTATTTGCAAGAGCGGTTGGATTGGACACATATAAATTGCAATTTGGTCATCGCGGCATAAACCAGCCTGTTAAAGATTTGAAAACAGGTAAAGTTGCAATAACTGCACATAACCATGGCTTTGCGGTAGCAGTTCCAGGTGGCAATAAATTTGATAGTTTGTACGGGCCAGGAATAGTAACTCACCGATGCTTGAATGATGATGTTGTCGAAGGCATTGAATTAATTAGCAAACCAGCATTCAGCGTGCAATATCACCCCGAAGCTGCAGCTGGTCCTCACGATGCTGAATATTTGTTTGATAAATTTTTTGAGATGATTAAACTTAATAGGAAAAGAAAATAACATGCCTCGAAGAGCTGATATAAAATCCGTAATGGTTATTGGATCTGGACCAATTGTCATTGGCCAAGCATGTGAATTTGATTATTCGGGAACGCAAGCATGCCGCGTGTTGCAAAGCGAAGGCATCCGAGTGATTCTATTGAACAGCAATCCAGCTACCATCATGACCGATCCAGATTTTGCTGATGCCACCTATGTAGAGCCAATAACACTTGAAATATGTGAAGCCATAATTGCCAAAGAACGTCCTGATGCATTGCTACCAACCCTTGGAGGGCAAACAGCATTGAATATGGCAATGCTGTTAAATGACACTGGTATTTTGAAAAAATACAATGTTGAACTCATTGGTGCAAATGCTGAAGCCATTCAAAAAGGCGAAAACCGCGAGTCCTTCAAAGAAGTAGTGCGAAAAATTGGTGGAGAAGTAGCAAAAAGTTTTATCTGTCATTCTCGAGCTGAAATAAATCTGGCTGCTAAAAAACTAGGTTATCCAATGGTAGTTAGACCATCATTCACTATGGGTGGTGCTGGTTCAGGTATTGCATATGACGAGGCAGACCTGCATCGGATATCTTCAGCAGGATTGCAAGCGAGCGCAACTACAGAAGTTTTGCTTGAGGAATCAATCTTAGGCTGGAAAGAATATGAACTTGAGTTGATGCGCGATACAAATGATAACGTTGTTGTTGTTTGTTCGATCGAAAACGTTGACCCTGTTGGTGTACATACGGGAGATTCCATCACGGTAGCTCCAGCCTTAACCTTGACGGATCGTGAATATCAAAAACTTAGAGATCTTTCAATTGATGTTATTCGAGAAGTTGGTGTAGATACTGGTGGCTGCAATATTCAATTTGCGGTTGATCCAAAAGATGGTCGAATTATTATCATTGAGATGAATCCGCGAGTTTCAAGATCTTCAGCACTTGCTAGCAAGGCAACTGGTTTTCCCATTGCTAAAATTGCAGCCAAGTTAGCCATCGGTTACACCTTAGATGAGATAAGTAATGACATAACAGGGGAAACCCCGGCAAGCTTTGAGCCAACCCTTGATTATGTAGTAACAAAAATACCAAGATTTGCTTTTGAAAAATTTCCTGGATCTGATACCACGCTGACAACAACGATGAAAAGTGTCGGGGAAGCTATGGCAATCGGTCGCTCGTTTGCCGAATCGCTGATGAAAGCGCTACGCAGCCTTGAAAAAAATGATGCAACTTTCAGTTGGAACTACATAAATAAGTCTGAAGATGTTTGGTTAAATGAGATAAAGCGTCCACATGACGGACGGATTAAGTTGGTGCAGCAAGCATTGCATGCTGGAATCACTTTAGAGAAAGTTTTTGCAGCAACGGCGATAGACCCTTGGTTTTTGGATCAAATTCAACAAATTAATGAAATAGCAGATCAGATAAAGCACTCTGAGGTTTTAGATGATGTTGTTCTTAATTTAGCTAAACGTTACGGCTTTAGCGATATTCAGATTGCGCAATTGCGGGGCTTAAGTGAATTGGATGTTCGAGAACTTCGATACAGCCTAGATATTAGACCAATTTATAAAACAGTGGATACCTGTGCTGCTGAATTTAAAGCACTCACTCCTTATCACTATTCATCTTATGATGAAGAAACTGAGATTGTTCCTAGTGATAGAAGAAAAGTAATTATTCTTGGTTCTGGGCCAAATCGTATTGGTCAAGGGATTGAGTTTGATTATTCATGCGTTCACGCAGCACTAACTTTAAAAGATGCCGGCTTTGAAACCATCATGGTCAATTGCAACCCAGAGACAGTTTCAACTGATTATGACACCTCGGATCGACTTTATTTTGAACCACTTACCTTGGAAGATGTGCTTGAAGTTATTCATGCTGAAAGTAAATCCGGTCAGATAGCAGGAGTTATCGTTCAGCTGGGCGGGCAAACGCCGTTGGGCTTAGCAACTGGGCTAGCTGCTGCGGGCGTGAAAGTTGTAGGAACTCAGCCTGAAGATATTCATCGCGCAGAGCATCGAGGTGAATTTGATAAAGTATTAAATGCAATCGGCCTGATTGCTCCAAGCAATGGCACTGCTACAAAGGTGTCAGAAGCGATAGCAATTGCAGATCAAATTGGCTACCCGGTGTTGGTACGACCAAGTTATGTTCTTGGTGGCCGGGGTATGGAAATTGTTTATGATGAAACAATGTTAACTTCGTACATAGAAAGAGCAACTGAGATTACTGCTGATCGGCCGGTTTTGGTTGATAGATTCCTAGATGATGCAATTGAAATAGATGTTGATGCTCTTTACGACGGCTCCGAAATGTATTTAGGTGGCATCATGGAGCATATTGAAGAAGCAGGTGTGCATTCTGGAGATTCAGCTTGCACCCTTCCGCCAATCACTTTAAGTGCTGATGATTTAGAACGAATTAGAAAAAGCACAGAACTGCTTGCTAAAGGTTTAAATGTAATTGGATTAATAAATATCCAATTTGCCTTAAGTGCAGGGGTGTTATATGTGTTGGAAGCTAATCCAAGAGCCTCTAGAACTGTACCTTTTGTATCTAAGGCAACAAATGTGCAACTGGCAAAAGCCGCTGCTCGCATAATGTTGGGGAGCAAGATCTCAGACCTTCGAGCACTGGGCATGCTAAAAGCTAAAGCTGATGAACTTAATTTCAACTCCGATGGTCCAATAGCAGTCAAAGAAGCTGTGCTGCCATTTGGTCGATTCCATGGTGTCGATACCGTGCTAGGTCCAGAGATGCGCTCTACGGGTGAAGTGATGGGGATAGACAAGAATTTCGGATTAGCATTTGCCAAATCACAAAGCGCAGTTTATCCAGCAGGCTTACCTACCGCTGGCAAAGTTTTTGTTTCAGTTGCTGATCGTGATAAAAAAGCAATGGTGGATCCGATAAAGCGGTTGGCAACTCTAGGTTTTGAAGTTGTTGCGACAGCAGGAACTGCTGCGATGCTAGAAGAACATGGTGTGAAATGCGATGTATTGATAAAACAGCATTTGTCAACGCAGCATGAACAGGACAATTTAGAGACTACAGTTGCTGCAATTTTGTCCGGAGACATTGCGCTGGTAGTTAACACCCCATATGGCACCGGGGCTCGAGTTGATGGTTATGAGATCCGCACTGCGGCAGTTGTTGCCTCAGTTCCTTCTATCACAACCATTCAAGGCTTAATAGCTGCTGTTGCAGGTATTGAAGCTCGGCGTGATTCAAAGTACGCTGTTACTTCACTGCAGGAATATGCTGTGAACCAAAGATTGGTGCAAGCATGACAA
>JAURFT010000056.1 GCA_030834185.1 Candidatus Nanopelagicales bacterium | reverse complement strand
TGGCGACATGCCAAGAAGAGAACGAGATCAAAGAGCACGTGGCTCTGCTCCCGTTATAGACCAAGATGTAACAGGTGATGAACTTGGTGCTGAAATGTTGGAGGAATTAAAAACACTGCCAACTGGTTTAACTATTACAGTTGCCCAGCACTTAGTTATGGCTGAAAGGTATCTAGAAATTGATGCGCCGCTAGCTCTTGTTCATGCCCAACATGCCAAAGAATTGGCTGGACGTTTTCCGATTGTTCGAGAAATCGCAGGCGTTGCGCACTACATCAACGAAAATTGGCAAGAAGCTTTGAATGATTTTCGTGCTGTTAAAAGAATGGGTCAGTCCGAACATCTTGTTGCGATGATGGCTGATTGTGAACGCGGTCTAAATAGACCTGAACGAGCACTGGAGATTCTGGCAAAGAACAAGGAATTAAGCGGTACTGCAAAAATTGAGGCGGTTATCGTTGAAGCTGGCGCTAGATCAGATTTGCTTCAGCATGAAGCAGCTTTGGTTGCTTTAAAAATACCCGCATTAACTGGTTATCCGGCAGACCAAACTGCGTATGCGCGATTGTGCTACGCATACGCTACAACTTTGCTGCATTTAAACAGACCAGATGAGGCACAAATATGGTTCGGGAAAGCTGATAGCGCAGATCCAGCAGCTACAGATGCGTCTAACCATCTGAATGAAACCGATCAAACCATCTTTTTGGATGATCTGGATGTTGACGAATAGACTTGGATTAGGTTGGCTAGGAGGATGCTAGATGAAAAATGATGACACATTTAGAAGTTTCTTGAGCATGGGTGCACAGATAGCTGAAGAAGTTCGAAGACGCCTTGATGAAGCTGCTGCATCTGTAGGAAACTCCAGTAATTCAGCAGATGACCTAGATGTCAGCGCGATAACAGAAGCTATCTTGGCTGATATTCGTACCGAGATAAATACCGAGGTGGAAAGAGCCATTACCCGTATAGGTGTTGCTCGAGAAGACGAATTGGCGTCACTTCGGGCACGGATTGAAAAATTGGAGAAATAATGTCTAATCAAATTCCGCTACCGAATTCACCTGCACTTCCTATCGCTGGTACAGGTAATGCTGATATAGATGATGCACTACTTGAATTGAACGAGCTTGAGAATTTGGACATCACTGATCATGCTGATGTTTATTCTCGCATTCACACAAAGTTGAATGCTGCGCTATCGGATATTGATAAATAAAATTGCGCCGGCTAGATCAAGAAATTGTAAAACGTCAGATGGCGAGATCTCGTGGACAAGCTGTAGAGCTAATTGAGTCTGGTAATGTTTTATTAAATGGTTTTGTGGCAACAAAACCAACAACACAAGTAAATGAGAACTGTTCAATATCCATTAAAACCCCAGATCAAAAATATGTTTCCCGAGCAGCTTTAAAATTATTAAGCGCACTAAATGTGTTTCAAATCGATATAACCGGAAAAAACTGTATAGATGCCGGGGCTAGCACGGGTGGTTTCACACAGGTGTTGCTTGAAAGGGGAGCTAACAAGGTATATGCAGTTGATGTTGGCTACGGTCAACTTGCATGGCAACTTCAACAAGATAGTCGTGTTGAAGTTCTCGATAGAACAAACATTAAAAATCTTTCAAAAAAACAGATAATCGACAATATTGATTTGATTACCGCAGATTTATCGTTTATTTCTTTAAAGAATGTTTTACCTGCCTTGAATGCTCTACTAGAGGCGACCGGTGAGATGATTTTGATGGTAAAACCTCAATTTGAAGTTGGAAAGGAACACATTGGCAGAGGGGTAGTTCGATCTGTTGAATTAAGAAAGTTGGCGATTTCAGGCGTAATTGAATCAGCTTTGGAATTAGGTTGGGTAGTAGTTGGTGCTGTGGAGAGCGAAGTTCACGGCCCTAGTGGCAATAGGGAGTTTTTTCTGCATTTATCTCAGAATGGGGCACAATTAGACCCAGCTGATATCTTCGCTTTAATTACGGAGGAATGATGGCCAGGGAGATGGCGATAGCTGTGCACTGGGGCAGGCCTGCTGCAGTGGCCACAGCTAGCGAACTTTGTACCCTTTTGGCTAAATCTGGTATTAAATGCTTAGCACTGAAGGAGCCAGAGAGTTTACATATTGATGATTGCGCTTTTGTCTCTGAAGAACAATTGCGTAATGTTGAATGCCTACTTGTTATTGGTGGCGATGGCACCATTTTAAGAAGTGCTGAACTTGCCCGAAAGTTAACCATTCCCTTATTGGGTGTAAATCATGGCCACGTTGGATTCTTAGCTGAAGCCGAAGCCGCGGATCTAAAAAAAATTGCAGCTGCGTTAATCAATCGCAGCTGGCATGCTGATAACCGCCTTGCTTTAGATATCAGCGTGACGCATCAAGGGAAGATTATTTGGCAGTCGTGGGCGTTAAATGAAGTTTCAATAGAGAAGGCATCTGACGCTCGAATCGTAGAATTGATCACAGCTGTTGATGATCGACCCGTGTCTAGGTACGCAGGTGATGGCGTGATCATCTCAACGCCAACCGGTTCTACGGCTTATGCATTTAGTGCAGGTGGTCCCATCGTTTGGCCGGGCGTAAATGCGGTAATTCTGGTGCCACTGTCGGCACATGCGCTTTTTGCTCGGCCCTTAGTTGTAGCTCCAGAGAGCTTGATTGTTGTGGATTTAATTTCTGAAGCTTCAGCATGGGCAGATTCAAGAAGAGGTGGAGATCTTCCCGCTGGCTCAAGAGTCACAATTACTGGCAGTAAATCACCTGTACAGTTAATTAGACTTGATAATTCACCATTTACCGACAGGTTGGTTGCTAAATTCAATCTTCCAACTACGGGTTGGCGTGGCAGTTTGCCAAGTGAAGATTAAACACCATGTTAAAAGAATTGCGGATAGCGAATTTAGGCGTTGTTGAAAAAGCTGAGCTTGCTTTTTTGCCAGGCTTAACAGTGCTAACTGGTGAAACTGGCGCTGGCAAAACCATGATTATTCATGCCTTAAACCAAAGCATAGGTAATCGAAGTGATTCTAGTTTAATAAGAGATGGTGCCCAAAGATTTGTAGTGGAATCAGTTTGGGCAATGGATAATACCCAGTTTCTTGTTAACCCTGACTATGACATTGAATTAGAAGACGGAGAGCTCACGCTTTCCAAAACTGTTGATCAAACTGGAAAAGGTAAGAGTTTGATAAATGGTATTACAAGTAATGGCAATACTGTTTCGGCAGTTAGTGATCAACTGATACAAATATTTGGCCAAAATGATCAACGATTATTAAGTAAACCAAGCTGGCAGCTAGCTGCGCTTGATTCTATGGGCGGATTAACTCACTCAGAGATACTAACCAAATATCGCGATGCCTTTGAGCAATTTGTTTCTTTGAGCAGCGACTTGAACCAATTAAAAAAAAGGCAAGATGAAATTTTGAAGAATAAAGCGCAACTCATCGCTGCCCTTGCTGAATTTGATGAGATAGCTCCTGTGCTTGATGAAGATGATGCAATTTTGGAACAGATTAAAGTTTTTGAGAAGTATGAATCTGAGCAAGATCTGTACAGGAATATTCAAAAAATACTTGATCCCGATGGAGTAGAAGCTTCCATAAATGATCAACTTGGACGATTGATGAAGTTGGTTTCACAAGCTGCAGATCTAGATGCTTTTGGTGAAAGATTACCTGAGCTTTTGATATCACTTGAGGATTTAAGCCTAACTGTCTCCAATCGGCTGGCATATGGCGCAGATGGAATATCGCTCGATGATTTGAATACTAGGCGCGCAACCTTAAATGCTTTAATAAGAAAATATGGCACTCCTTTAAACGAGATAATTTCCCAGATGCAAAGTAATCGAGCTGCCTTGGAGAATGCGCTAGAACCAGCAGATGAAATCGCAAGAATTGAAACTGAAATTAAAAAAACGCAAGAAGTTTTGATCTCACTTGCCGTGGAAATTAACCAGTCGCGGCAAGCGTTAGCAGAAGTGCTACAGAAGGCGATCACTCATGAGTTACATGATCTTAAGATGCCCGAAGCTATTTTTAATTGCCAAATCACAGCCATAAAACAAGCTGATATTGAGTTAGATTCTAGGTTTTTTGATCGAAACGGGATGGATGAAATTACTTTTCTGCTAGGGCATGGAGCTGATAGCAGTTTGAAACCAATTGCCAAAACTGCTTCGGGAGGAGAACTCTCAAGGATCATGCTTGCGCTGCAAGTGGTGCTCACTGAGAATCAGCCTGAAATAACTTACATCTTTGATGAAGTTGATGCTGGTATTGGTGGGGAAACAGCGATTGAGGTGGGTAAGCGACTAGCTCGGTTAGCTTCGCGCCAGCAGGTAATTGTAGTAACGCATCTGCCTCAGGTAGCGGCTTTTGCAGATCACCATTTTGCCATTACTGGAAATGTAACTGCTGGGATAAAAATCTCTGATGTGCAGTTGCTGGATCAGCAAGCTAGGGAAATTGAGATCGCACGAATGTTAGGCGGAATAAAGACCTCTGCAGCTGCCTTGCAACACGCCCGTGAACTGTTGACGCTGAAGGAATAATCATATTTTCAGGTTTCTACAAAGCATTAATTAGTTTTTTTAGATAGAGTTGAATCCCGTGAA
>JAURFT010000055.1 GCA_030834185.1 Candidatus Nanopelagicales bacterium | reverse complement strand
AGCATGACGAGGTGGTATCGCAGCACGTAGAACATCATGCAAAGTGCCAACGTTGCGAAATGCCACAGTTTGAGCCAATTTTAGGATTTCAGGGATCAACACAGCTTCATCTGAAACTAAATTTTCTATGTATGATAATTTCTTTGTGGTCTCAGGCTGGTTGACAATCTCAATAACAAAACCATCAACTCTTCTATTTCGAAAAGGCACCCTAACGCGAACGCCAGGTTTGATGCGCTCTAATAATTCGGATGGAATTAAGTAATCAAAAAAGTGATCTAATTGTGGCAGCGGTGAATCTATAGCAACCTTGGCTATTTGGTTTTCAGCCATGATCTCTCCTGCTAAAGAAGTGATTTCAAAGCTTCCACTCTATTAACTTGCTCCCAAGTGAATTCATTTCTTCCAAAATGACCATAAGCAGCAGTTGATCGATAAATAGGTCGCAATAAATCAAGTTCTTTAATAATAGCTCCCGGACGTAGATCAAAAACCTGCATTACAAAATCAGCTATCTGTTCATCCGATACAACGCCGGTGCCATATGATTCAACATATAACCCAACCGGCCTTGCAACACCAATAGCGTAAGCAATTTGTACTTCACATTTAGTTGCCAGTCCAGCTGCAACTATATTTTTTGCCACCCAACGCATGGCATATGCTGCTGATCGATCAACTTTCGATGGATCCTTGCCTGAAAAAGCTCCGCCACCATGACGGGCCATGCCGCCATAGGTATCAACAATGATTTTTCTGCCAGTTAATCCAGCATCTCCCATTGGGCCACCTATTTCAAATCTTCCAGTTGGATTTATAAATATGATTGGCTCAGCTATATCCAACCCAGTTTCTGCAGCAACCTGATTGAGAATTGGCGAGATCACATGTTCGTTAATATCTGGAATAAGCAATTTATCTAAATCAACATCTCTGGAGTGCTGCGTGCTAAGCACAACAGTGTGAACGCGAACTGCCTTATCGCCATCATATTCAATTGAAACCTGAGTTTTACCATCTGGTCGAAGATAAGGCACAGTCCCATCTTTGCGAACAGTTGCAAGTCGCTGCGCTAACAGATGTGCAATTGTGATTGGTAGCGGCATCAACTGCGGCGTCTCCGCGGTGGCATAACCAAACATCAATCCTTGATCGCCAGCACCTTGTTTATCAAAGGGATCACTTGAACCGGTGCGCTCTTCAAATGCATCATTGACGCCTTGCGCGATATCAGGAGATTGAGAGCCAATAGAAACGCTGATCCCACAAGATTGCCCATCGAATCCTTTAGTGCTGGAGTCATAACCGATTTCCAGCACCACATCTCTAACAATTGCCATTACATCTGCAAAACCATTAGTTGTAACTTCACCTGCAACATGCACCTGGCCAGTTGTTAGCAATGTTTCAACTGCAACACGACTATTGGGATCCTGCGCAAGCAGATCATCCAAGATGGCATCTGAGATCTGGTCTGCCATCTTGTCTGGATGTCCCTCGGTAACAGATTCAGATGTAAACAATCGCTTTGTCACTTTATCTCCTGGATGTTAATTAATATCACTAATCTTAATGGCTTAACTGACGCAATCTGGTGATTTCATCCAAGATCAGATGCGCCGCCTGATCTTTGGTGATTTCGCCGCTGGATTTTGATTCACTGGATTCAGAGATCAAATGAATCTCAGTATTAATAGGGCCAAATCCAGCACTTTCAGAAACTAGATTAGCCACCAAAAGGTCGCACTTCTTTCGATTTAATTTAGCTGCTGCACTAGCCAACACGTCCTTGGTCTGGGCTGCAAATCCAACAATGAACTGCTTAGCGGATTTGTTCGACACAAGATTCATCAAGACATCTTCAGTTGGTTCTAATTCCAAAGACAATTTTGAACCACTAGCAATTTTTTCTGATTTTTGAGTAATTGAAAAATCACTTACCGCTGCTGCCATGATTATGATGGAATGTGAACTTTGTAGCTCAAGCATCTTTTCGTTCATTTGGGCTGCAGTATCCACTTTATGAATCTGTGCATCATGCAAGATGGTGGCTGAAGCATTAGCAATAACAGCTGTAACTTGAGCCCCACGCAGCGTGAGCGCCCGGCAGATAGCTGAGCCCATCTGTCCTGTTGATCGATTTGTAATTATTCGAACTGGATCTATCGCCTCTGTGGTGCCACCTAGTGATACTAAAACTTTTTGATTTTCAAAATCTTTTGGAATTGTTGATTTAGCAAAAAAGGAATTAATCAAGCCCAGAATTTGCTCAGGTTCTGGTAGTCGACCAATCCCCTGATCACCCCGAGCAAGTGAACCGCTCGCGGGAGTGATCACAAAAGATCCACGGCTTTTTAGTGCTTCAACATTAGATTTCGTAGCCTGATGTTCCCACATCTCTGAATGCATGGCTGGGAAAAACATAACTTTGGCTGTTGTAGATAACAGTGTTGCAGTTAACATGTCATTCGCTGCCCCTGCAACAGCTCGTTGTAATAGATCTGCAGTAGCGGGTGCTACCACAATTAAATCAGCAGAACGAGCTTCAGCTACATGTGCGATGCGATGGGTTTCTTCAAAAACATTTGCATGGATGGGCTTCCCGGAAATTGCCTCCCAGGTTGGCTTTCCAACAAAATTCAGCGCACTTGAAGTTGGAATAATGGTAAGTTCATAACCTTCGTCTTGAATTAATCGAGCCAGACTAATTGCCTTGTAGGCAGCGACCCCGCCAGCTACGCCGAGAATTACCTTCGGCATAAAAATCCCTAGTTACTCGGCTGAGGTTTTAAGCTCAGGCTCAGTTCGCTCATAACTTAAAAGATCAGCGTCAATTTCACGCATCGCAATCGAGAGCGCTTTTTCTTGAACGTGACTATCAACCAACGGACCGACATATTCCAACAATCCTTCGCCCAACTGAGAGTAATAAGCATTAATCTGACGGGCACGTCGAGCTGCATAAATAACTAATTGGTACTTGGAGCCAGTTTTTTCCAACAGTGAGTCAATTGGCGGATAGGTAATTCCCTCAGGGCGTTGATTAACTCCAGACATGGCACTTCCTAATTCCTATTACTGGGCAGGGAGTAAGGGTAGCAGTTGATCTATCGCCGACTCGATGGTGTCGTTATTAATGCAGTAACTGAACTCCCCTGCTGCAGCCAACTCCGCCTGGGCAAGCTGTAGCCGCTGGCTACGAGCTGCCTCCCCTTCAGTGCCCCGAAGCTCTAATCGGGACCGCAAATCAGCCAACGAAGGGGGTAGCACCATCACATCCAACGCATCAGGTAAACGCTGCTTAATCTGGCGGGCACCGGCAACTTCAATTTCCAGCACCACTAAATCGCCATCCTTAAGATGATCCTGCACTGGGGCTGCCGGAGTTCCGTAATAATTGCCTGCATATTCAGCCCATTCCAACAATTCATCAGCTGCGATCATTTTCTCAAACTCAGAGCGTGTTACAAAATAATAATCAACACCATGGGTTTCGTTAGCTCGTGCAGTTCTGGTGGTGGCTGAAATTGAAAGCCACAAATCAGAGCGATGTTTGCGAAGTTCTCGAACAATGGTGCCCTTGCCAACTCCAGAAGGACCAACCAGCATTAATAACTTCATCTTGCCTCAATGGATTGAACTACTTTAGCTATCTGCTCAATTGGTGTAGAGCTACCTAAAATGCTACGACCCATAACCAAAATATCTGCTCCAGCTGCAACTGTTTGTGCTGGCGTAGCAATGCGCCTCTGGTCATCCGCTGCATCTGCTGGCATGCGAACCCCTGGCACAATTAATCGGATCTGATCACCTACAACAGCTCGCACTTGTTTAACTTCATGCGGTGAGCAAACAATGGCACGACAGCCAGCATTCACCGCGCTCTCCGCCAAACGTTGCACTAAATCGGCAATTTGGTGATCAGAAAAAACTGATACATCCGATTGCGTCAGCGATGTCAGAATTGTGACAGCTGCTATATCAATATCCCCTGCTGTTTCAACAGCTGCTTTTAGCATCTCGCTGCCTCCAACTGCATGCACAGTAAGCACATCTGGATTAAGTTGCTTAATGCTCTTTACAGCTCCCGCAACTGTTTGTGGGATGTCATGTAATTTCAAATCTAAGAAAAGTTCCGCGCCTTGCAAGTTTTCTTTAATTTGCAAAGTTCCCGGATTGCCATCACGCAAATAACTTTGCAAACCCACTTTAATCATCGCTACATGTCCAGCTAGTTGTTGGGTATATGTAGTGGCTTGTAACAAGGTGGGAACATCTAGCGCAATTGCAATAGGTGCTCTCATTTTGATTCCTCGAAAACAGTGTGCGCATAACCAACCGCATCACTTAATCGAGCAAATCCTCGGTTGCCTAATTCTTCGCGCAATTCTCGTTGGATTCGCCAAGGAGCAGCAGGATCATTAAATATTGATGTGCCGATGCTTACCGCTGCTGCTCCAGCCAAGATTAATTCCAGCGCATCTTTACCGCTGCGCACACCGCCCATTCCTAAAATCGGAAGGTTAGGTAATGCTGAATGCACCTGCCAGATAGCTCTAACTGCTACCGGTCTGATTGCAGGTCCAGAAAGGCCACCGGTGCCCCCAGACAATTGCGGCCGCAGTGCATCAACGTCAATCACCATACCAAGCAGTGTGTTTATCATCGCGACACCATCAGCACCTGCATCGACTACAGCTCTTGCGATGCTGTTGATATCTGTTACATCAGGAGTTAGTTTGGCCAGCACCGGAATGTTAATTCCAATAGCGCGGCGCACTTCAGTTATTGCTGCTGCTGAAGCACCCGGATCGCAAGCAAAAACTTGACCACGTGATTCGACATTTGGGCAAGATATGTTTACTTCAATTCCAGTTAGCCAATCAAATTCTCGCAATCGTCGAGCAAGTCG
The DNA here is from genome assembly GCA_030834185.1 of Candidatus Nanopelagicales bacterium. Lineage (GTDB taxonomy): Bacteria > Actinomycetota > Actinomycetes > S36-B12 > UBA5976 > AcAMD-5. The sequence continues at coordinate 16 of JAURFT010000055.1, read as the reverse complement.
ACCATACTCTTCGACA
>JAURFT010000054.1 GCA_030834185.1 Candidatus Nanopelagicales bacterium | reverse complement strand
AGAAGTACATAGTCGAATAGGTGAGCAATTGCCCAGTCGCCTTGACCTGCAAGAGCGATTCCGTCAATTCCAACCTTCTTGAACTTCTCCATGTCAGCAATCATTTCATCGAGTGAACCTGGTGCCTTAGTGATTCCAGCTTTTGCTGCTGCTGCTGGGTTCCACCAAAGAACGTTTGAACGGTGAATGTTTACTGGAACTGAGTAGATCTTTCCATCAACTGTAATTGTCTTGATTAGATCTGCTGGGAATACTTTGTCCCAACCTTCTGCCTTATATAGCTCAGTTAGATCTTCAAGTTGTCCAGCTCTTACATATGATGAAAGTTCTTCACCAGCATGTGCTTGGAAAGTATCAGGTGGGTTACCTGCTTCCATACGTGATACAAGAACACCCTTTGCGTTTACACCAGCTGCACCAGCAACTGAAGCGTTAACGAAAGTTAAATCTGGGTTCTGTGTTGTGAATTCTGTAGTCATACCTTCTAGACCAGCAGCTTCGCCGCCTGATGCCCACCAGGTAAAGATTTCAAGATTTCCGCTTGCCTTGCTTGTGTCTGTTGTTGAATCAGATCCTGATCTAGTTACAAAAAATGCAACCAAAGCAATCGCAACAACACCAGCAATAACAATCGCTAGTTTTGAGTTCTTTTGCATTTATATCCATTCTCTACGTAGATAAAGTGTGCAGCTCTGCTACACGGTCCAAATTCTTGTGGGGCACACAGGCTAGGTCAAGTCGCTTTTAAGGCAATTTCGTAACAGTTCTGTTACCCAGACTCAGATTTCGTCCCGATTAATGAGAAATTCCGGGGCATACCCGAATCTATCGATAAATGCCTGACTGGAGAGCGGGGCGCTGTGGTCGGGCAGGGGGCTCCGGATCTCGGTCTTGGGGTGGAACTTTTGCATGAGCTCCATTGTTGGCGCCTTGGCCATGATGTCGGAGGCGGCAAAGTTGTAAACGTGCGAGCCCTTTATATTTGATTGCAGAACTATTTCAATCGCTTTTACTGCATCACGCAGATCTAAATAGGTCCACAATATTTTCGCGACAATTCCCTTAGGAAATCGTGGATCTGGCGGCAAGTTATCTTCGTCATTAAAACGTCTAGCAAGTTCTAAAGTTTTCGCTGGGGTATTTGTCCAAGGAAAGCGCATCCCAACAAATGCGGTTTCGCATCTGCGCGACCACATCAAGGCCGATCTTTCATTAACTTCTTTCGAAAGTGCATAGCTTTCTTCGAAGATAAATGGATGTGCCTCATCAACCGGGGCATAAAGCGGGGAGGTCCATTCATCGGAATATGCAAAGCCGTATGCCGAGAGGCTTGAAGCATAAACGACGGTCTTAACTTTGGCCTGAGCTGCTGCGGTGAAAACTGCAAAAGCGCTTACTGAATTATTCTTAAAAACATCGAACTGTCTGACATCGATTGGATTTGGGATTGCTCCTAAATGAACCACGCCCTGCGCGCCCACCATGACACTGTCACAAAATTCTAAGCTGGTTAAATCTCCAACTATTAACTTTGAACCTTCAGCGAATTCGGCTTCCTTGCGATCAACACTTATTACTTCGTGCCCTTGCTTTACAAGATGTTCTGCGGTGGCCTTACCTAATATTCCAGTCGCACCGGTGACAACAATTTTCATATTGCTTAAGCGAATCTTCCGGAGAGCCCGCCATCAATTATCCAGTCAGCGCCATTAACAAATGAAGCATCATCAGTTAATAAGAAGGTAATAACTTTCGCTATTTCAATTGGCTCGGCCATGCGCCCCAACGGTTGAACTGCAAGTGCTTCGGCACGTTTCTCGGGATTCCTTGCAAAGTAATCTTCAATCAGTGGTGTCAGAGTAAATCCAGGCAAAACTGCATTTACACGAATTCCATTTTTGCCTTCATCTAAGGCAAGGTTGCGAGTTAGCCCCAGGATTCCAGACTTTGCTGCGGCATATGGAAAGTAATTTGGGTAAGACATACGTGCGTGAATTGATGAGATATTTACAATCGCACCCTTTTTAGCTTTTCGCATTGCAGGTAAACATAACTTTGCGGTGACCCAGATACTTTTAAAGTCAACGTTCATGAAATCTTCCCACTGAGCCTCGGTCATTTCGACTGGGTCGTAGTAAGCATTGCGTCCCGCATTATTTACTAGACCATTTACTTCGCCGAACTCTTTAGTAATTGCAGCATGCACTTCTTGCATCTGGGCAACAACCCCAACATTGCCGGGAACAAAGAACGCGCGATGTCCAGCAGCTTTTAATTCCGCTTCGTAAGCCTTACCTTTTTCAACATTCAAATCGCAGAACGAAACTTTGGCGCCAGCATCAGCGGCATCCTGCACAACAGCGCGGCCAATGCCATCTGCGCCGCCCGTGACAAATATATGTTGATCTTTTAATTTCATTTTAGAACTACTTTCCTCTCGCAGTTGCTATTGTGCTCTTGAACTCTGCTACCCGGTTCGGAATTTCACTAGCTCCACCTGATGTTAACTTTCCGCCCACACCAAAACCAGTTACTCCTGCAGCAATCCAATCTGGAATAGTTTCAACACTGATGCCACCTGTTGCCATCCAACTTAGGCCGGGAAATGGCTCACATACTGCTTTTAGATAATTTGGACCAAGTGCGGATGCTGGGAAAAATTTAAGGATATCTGCGCCATATCGAAGTGCATCTGCAACATCTGTAGGTGAAGCAACACCAGGTATCGAAATCAGGCCAGATTGTTTTGTTACTTCAATGACTTCTTGGGAGACATGGGGTGAGATTACAAACTTGGCACCAGCATCTTTTCCAGATAGAACATGAGCCCGATTCATTGCAGTTCCTAGACCAACATGAACACCGGTAATCGAAGTATTCGAGGCAAACTCTTCAATCAAGTCAAATACTGCTGGGGTCGTAGTTGTAAATTCAATTACATCAACACCGGCAGCTATTAGCGCGGTTGCTGCGGCGCGGGCCTCATCTGCAGTCTTGGTTCGGATAATGGCAACTAGACCAGATTCAAATGTAAGTTCGTTAGCCATTTAATCCCCCACTCTTTAAAATTCCCTTTTCACCAGTAATCATAAGGGCCCAATCGCCTCGGTTAGCCGCCACAGCCGCGCCGCATCTACTTCCTTGTGCGATTGCATCTTCAATTGAAAGCCCGCCAATCAATCCGGAAATCGTTCCAGAAATAAAAGCGTCACCTGACCCAACTGGATCAACCAGTTTCACCTTTGCTGGCGTGTAATTGAATCTCTTGCCCTCATGCATAATCCGCATCTCCTCTGGACCAGCGGTCATGATTACGGTTTTGATACCGAGCGCCGCAACGGTTGCCAGGTTTTCTTCTGGATCTTTTGAGCCAAAGATAACTTCATATTCATCAACCCCGCCACTTACTACATCCAAATCCTTGATTATCGATTTAAGCGCCGCACTTGCTTCTTGCTCACTCCACAGTTTTTTGCGAAAATTCAAATCAAAACTAATTCCCACTTTATTCTTGCGGGCAATCTCTATCGCACGAATAACCGCTTCCTTACTGCTCTCTGAAATCGCAACGCTAATGCCAGTCACATGCAACCACTTGGAATTAGCCAAAATATCTTCATCTAAATCGGCTGGTGAAAATGTAGAGCCAGCGCTACTACGGCGTAGATAAGTATTTACAAAGGGTTGGGTGCCACCATGATTTCTGACAAGTGCACCTGTGTAATTTTCACAGCGCAGAAAATGATCGGTCTTCAAACCAACTTCAGCAAATTTAGCTGCAACTGCATCGCCTAATTGATCTGGACCGAGTTTGGTTTGGAAGTAAATATCAAGTCCCAATTGATGAGCTGCAACTGCAACATTTGCCTCAGTCCCGGCTGCTGAAAAAGCATATGTATCTGCGGTTAATACTGAATCAGTATCCACTGTCAAAAAAAGCGCGAGTGATTCACCGAAGGTGTAAAGATCGGCCATTAGTAAGTTGCCCGACCGCCTGAAACATCGAAGGTGAAACCGGTTGTGAATGAACATGCCTTTGATGCTGCGAATGCAATTATTTCCGCAACTTCATTAGGCTCACCAAGACGGCCAACTGGAATCTTTGAAACCATATAAGCCTGAATATCTGGTGCAACTGTTTCGTTGATTGGCGTGCGAATTACTGCCGGCGCGACGGCATTTATTGTAACGCCAAATGTTGCACACTCTTTTGCAACGCCCTTTACAAACCCAATTACTCCAGCCTTTGAGGAGTTGTATGCAGCCATTCCAGGATTACCCTCTTTACCAGCTATTGAAGCCAGATGAACAATTCGGCCATATTTGTTTGCCTTCATTGATGGCATTAATTCTTGTGTAAGCCAAACTGTTCCGAATAAATTAATTTCAATTGTTTTTTGGAATTGCTCCCAATCCACTTCTTCAACTGGCTTTCCAGTTGGTCCAGAAATACCGGCAGAATTTGCAAGCGCATGTATCTGTCCATGCTCGGCCAAGATTTCAGCAATAACTTTTTTGACACCAGCCTGCGAAGAGACATCTAGAGTCTTATAGCTTGCTTTGCCACCGGCAGCAGAGATTTCGGAAACCGTGGTTTTTAAGCCAGCTTCATTAAGATCTACACAGACCACATGTCCACCGCGTACTGCGATTAACTCTGCGGCAGCCTTGCCGATTCCGCTTGCGGCACCTGTCACTAATACGACTTGCCCAGTGAAACTTGTTAAGTTTGAAGCGGTCATTGGTTCCAGATCTCCATCTCGTTATTTAAAATAACTTGCTAAACCAATAGTAGTCCAATGGCCTCATCGTTTATAGTTCCCATATGAGTTATGACATAAATCTTAGAATTTGGGACGAACGGGCATGCCATGTTGGTGAAGGCCCAGTAGCAATTGGTCCAAATAATTCCGAAGTTTTATGGGTCGATATTTATGGGAAGAAAGTTCATCGCAGAAATCTTGAAACTGGTAAGACAAGTTC
>JAURFT010000053.1 GCA_030834185.1 Candidatus Nanopelagicales bacterium | reverse complement strand
TCGAGCTAATGCTTGCGCTGCACCAAGTGTACCGGTGAAATCGCCCAAAGTCTCTGATTGAAATAGCAGCCCCACAATTGCAAGTGGGCCTTCTTGGTAAAGCTTGCGCGCTATTTGTCCTACCTGGGTTTGCAATTCGCGTACTCGAGCTTCAGCTTTAGCAATTCGCACTCGTACCACAACTTGAGCCCGATTAATTTTTTTAATCTCAGCTTCCGCAGCAGCCTCTCGCCTAAATGCAATTTTTAGATTACCTTGGGCGGTTTGCAGTGCCCGCTGCGCTGCTGGGATTTGAGCTTCAATTTTTCTTAACTCTGCAGTTGCACGCTGCACAATTTTACTTGCAGCTAGTAATTCATCTTCTAATTCTTTAACTTGACCTTTGATATCTTTCAGTTCATCTTTTAGTTCGTTACCCCAGCTTGGAATTGCAAATCCTGTAAACAGCATGCCAATGGCAAGCAAAACTGCTATTGGTTTAATTACAATAAATCGGTTCATCAGACCTTCAAGTAGCGACGTATCGAAACAATAGCCACCAAGCTTGTCAGCAGCAGCCCAACGGCAGCGCTTATTGCCATAGAAACAAAAACTTCATTCCAGGTAACAAAATCAAGAAATTCAACTGTGGTAACTAACAACTGCTCAACTACCCAGTATTGAAATGCAGCTATAAGGCCAGTAGCAAATAATGCGCCAATCGCAGCGGCAATGGCTGCTTCAATCACAAACGGCAGGCGAATCGCACTTTTTGAGGCACCAACTAATCGCATAATCGCAATCTCAGTTCGCCTGCTGAAAGCCGCAATTCGCATGGTATTTATGGTCAGCACCACCACAACTAGCAGCATTAGGGCAGCGATAGCAATTGCGCCAATTTGTAGGTATCCCAGCGAAATGAACAATGAGTCCAGCACTGCTTGCTGGTCTTGCACATATTCCACACCAGCGAGATTTTTTACTCGATCAACAACAATTTTATATTGTTCAGGATCTGCCATGCTTACTCGATAAGACTCTGGCATCTGATCTGCGGTAGCTTCAGCAGCTACTGCACTGCCTTGAAATTGTTGAATAAAGCGATCAAAAGCAACTTCGCGGGTTTCAAAACTATATTCAGTTACCAAAGGTTTTAGTGAATTTAGCGTAGCTTGGATTTGATTTTTCTCAGTTACTGAAATTTCCCCTGTTGGACATAAATTAGCAGGACTTATTTCAGCGCACAAAAATACTGTTATCTCTACTTTTTCATAGAGTTTTTGCTCAATAAGTTCAACTTGATTTCGAACTAATAACGACAGCGCAAGCATTGTTAGCGCAATTGTTGATGTAATAATAATTGCTAGTGTGAGCGTAAAGGTGCGACGCAGCCCAGTTGCAACTTCAGAAGTTAAAAATCTAAGATTCAATGCTATTCACCAATCCCATAGACGCCACGTTCTTGATCGCGAATAACTTCACCTTTTGAAAGTTCAATTACGCGTCTTCGCATACCATCCACAATTGCTGCGTCATGAGTTGCCACAATAACTGTGGTACCAAAGCGATTTATCTGATCTAGCGTGCGCATAATTTCAGCTGACGTATCTGGATCCAGATTGCCAGTGGGTTCATCGGCAATTAAAACTGTTGGTTGATTCACGCATGCCCTAGCAATCGCAACTCGTTGCTGCTCTCCACCGCTTAACTGATGCGGAAAACGATCAGCAAGCTGGCTCAAGCCTACGGTTTGTAAAATGTGTTCGATTTTTTCGCTTTGCTCTTTGCGCGGCACTCCAATTACATCTAATGCAAAACCAACATTTTGTTTTACAGTTCGATTGTTTAGTAATCGAAAGTCTTGAAAAACCACACCTATTTTTCGACGCAATTTGGGTACAGCGCGGTCACGCAATTTTTCTAACTGCATGCCATCTACCGTGATAGAGCCTGACGTTGGCTTTGCTTCGCGCAGCACTAGTGACAAAAAGGTTGATTTACCAGAACCTGATGGGCCAATCAAAAAAATGAACTCACCGGGTTCAATCATTAAATCTATAGAAGCTACCGCTGGTGGCAGATCTTTTCGGTAACTCTTAGTTACCGCATCAAATCTGATCACTTTGCTCCTTTGTTCTTTCGCCACCGGATTCCGCTGTTGACGAAATCATCGAGATCGCCATCTAAAACAGCAGCAGTGTTGCCTGTTTCCATGTTAGTACGTAAATCTTTGACCATCTGGTAAGGCGCGAGCACATATGACCGCATTTGATTTCCCCAAGAACCTGAGGTTTCACCTTTTAGCGCATCAATTTTTGCCTGCTCTTCGCGACGCTTCAGCTCTAATATTTTGGAGCTAAGCAGCGCCATTGCAGTTGCTTTATTTTGCAACTGCGATCTTTCATTCTGACAAGCCACCACGGTTCCAGTTGGAATATGCGTTAAGCGCACTGCGGAATCGGTGGTGTTCACTCCCTGCCCACCAGGGCCTGATGATCTATATACATCCACTCGAATGTCGTCATCTGCAATCACAATTGCATCTGATTGCTCAACAACTGGCACAACTTCAACACCAGCAAATGATGTATGTCGACGTGCTTGACTATCAAAAGGTGAGATTCGAACCAGTCGATGCGTTCCTTGTTCAACCGAAAGCATGCCATATGCATATGGTGCTTTTACCGCAAACGTTGTTGATTTAATTCCAGCTTCTTCAGCATAAGAAGTTTCATATGTTTCAGTCTTCCAGCCTTTTCGCTCGCAGTAACGCAAGTACATTCGCATCAACATCTCAGTCCAGTCAGCAGCATCAACACCACCGGCTTCAGAGCGAAGAGTTACTAAAGCTTCACGAGCATCGTATTCACCAGAAAGCAGTGTTTTAATTTCAAGTAGATCTAAATCAGACTCTACTGCTGATATTTCTAAAACCACTTCGGCTTTTGTTGCAGCATCAACTTCAGATTTGGCCAACTCAAAAAGCGTCACTAAGTCATCAATCCGATTTCGAAGATTTGCAACAGCAGAAATTTCACTTCTGATGCCAGCTAATTTGCTGGTAATCCGCTGTGCTCGAGCTTGGTCGTTCCACAATTGCGGATCGGCAGCTTGCTCGTCCAGCTCAGCTAATTCGGCAGTTAGCTTGGTCAGATCTGTTACCTGCTCAATACCGCTTAATTTCTCAGCTAATTGGGTTATGGCTGCGGCAATTTCATCGTTTTCCATATGCGCAGGGTAGGCGATTTTGCACAATCCACGAGTTATCCCCCGACCTGCGCAAGTCGTGCCGATGTGGCTAGCGCCAGATCAACCTGCTCAGCGATGCCAGGAAGCACAAATGGAAGTCGAATTGGGCAGGTCAGTTCCAGCGTGACTGACAATCCTGCAATTGCACTACTAATTGATTCACGGCCACAGTTTTGCATCGCTCCTGATTTACCTGCGGTGGTTAATAACTGATCTATGGCAAATAGATCAAAGCCAAGTGAATCGGTGAAGCCAGTTTCAAAATAGTTTTCATAATCAACTTGTTGCACCAGCTGCAGCGCAAGTGCATCAAGTTCGGACTGCAATTGAAATCTCATACTTAGTAAGTAGCTAACATTGAGCGACCCCATCACAGCAAATATCAAAATTGATACCAGCCCTGCCGCGAGGCTCAAAATCGATCCATCTTGGTTACGTATCTGCTTCATCGCTCAATGTATCGATCTAAAATGGTAGTTATATCTGCTGCTAAATTAACGTTTAAGTCAGGCATAAATGGCACACTTATTAAAGTGACTTTGACTTTAGCGCTTGCTTGAACTACATCACCTGCAGCGCAGTTTGATTTACAGTTAATCAAAATTTGCAATGGAGCATTGAACAAATTCTGTTGGCTTTTTACTAACTGCTCAACTGCCAGAAATCCAGCGGTATTTGAATCTGCTAATACAAAACTTCGTGATGCATTTCTGGCAGCTAATTGCAGTTTTGCCCGAGCGTCTAAGACTTCAGCAAGCGATGTTGCAGCAAGCAAGATCGGCATGATGACCCCAGCTAGAACCAGCACTGCCTCAACTAAAGCAGCTCCGCTGGTGCTGCGAAAGATTTTAAAGATCATGGCTCAACTGGGAGCAGCACTTTTAGTTGATACCTAAATCTAAGCTGTGGAAGCAACAAATTTGCAGTTGAATCAAGATTTACCTGCACCAAGTTGTCAATTTCAGAGATCTGTATTGAGCTGATATCAGAATAACTACTTTGAAATTTAGCTGCCTCTGATCTTGCAGCTAATAGACCAGTTGTTGCTGCCACAAATGCAACTCGATCAGCTAAAGCATAATTATGACTGCGTTGACTCAGCAGCAGCATTAACTGCATCGTTACCATAACTGCAATCACAACCAGCGGCACCAAGAACGCAAACTCACCAAGCAGTGAGCCGCGCTGATTAACTAACCACTTCACCTGGTGGTAATCGCTGAAATCGCGCGGGTAAACAGCGCAGTGAGTTGCGTATCTGCAATAGTCCAAATTGCAGTAACTAATCCTGCTGTCATAACTGTAATTAGCACCCAGGCTGGAATATCACCGCGCTCATTAGTAATAACTGACTTGATTCGAGTTAACATGCTTCCCCTTCAGATTAGATTCCCCAGCGCTAAAACTCCAGGGAACAAAGTTGCCACCACAATGGTTGGCAAAATTAAAAAAACAACTGGCAACAACATCACTGCTTCTTTTTTTGCGGCTGCAGCCATGAGATCTCGACGCAGCAGCTCTGAGATCTCATTGGCTTGAATTCGAAGCTGCGCTGATAGCGGGGTTCCTCGCTCCAAAGTAATTAGTGAAACCGAGACAAATTTGGTGAAAGTTGGGTGCTGCAATCGAGTTGCTGCCCGTTGCAAGCTCGATGCTGCACTTAGGCCAGCAGCTAGGTCTAGTCGAATCGCAGTTAGCTGGCTCTGCCAAGGCGAATTTATAACTTCAGATACTTGAATTAGCGCAGCGCTTAATGAGCTACCAGCTGCGACACAAAGTGCAATTAGATCAACAACCTCAGCAAAGCCAAAATTTAATTCATTGCGAAGTTTTTGATATTTACTATTTAGTTGCGACATGGGCAGCATCCAACCCACCCAGAAAAATAGCGGAAGCATGGCTAAGAAAA
>JAURFT010000052.1 GCA_030834185.1 Candidatus Nanopelagicales bacterium | reverse complement strand
AAAAGACACCATCACAACTATCGGTAAGAATTGCAAATGATTCATCTAATACCGCTTTCATCCCGCGGTGATGAATCTCAGTCATCTCATATGATTTCATTCCTTTTCCAGCCATCCACTTTAAAGTGGCATCATCTGGCCAGTAACCACGAAGACCTAATTGCAAAAATCTATCTCCGCGAACATATCCAGAATCAATAAGTCTTCTCATTGGAGTTCCATGGCCAACAAGAGCTCCGAATTGAAGATCTCCCGTATCAGCGTGGGCATCAAAGTGAATCATTGAAACTCTGCCCTTACCTAAGTGCTCTGCAATTCCTGCAACATCCGCAGATGCAATTGAGTGATCTCCCCCAAGAACTACAGGAATTGCTCCAGCCCTTGAGATCTTCTCTGTTGCTTTCTTAAGTACTAGTAGCGCCTCTTCAAGATTTCCTGGAGGCATTAAGAGATCTCCGGCATCAAATATCTTTAGCTCTTTTAGCCCATCAATTCTTAATGCAAGATGTGGCCTCTCGCCATCATGAGGCAGGTAATCGCCCATACGAATTGCTTGTGGACCAAACTTTGCGCCAGATCTATGAGAAGTTCCACTATCAATCGGTGCTCCAATAATAATTACATCAGCGCCTTTATAGGTATCAGGCTTATCTAAATCACAGGCAGGGATACCCAAGAATCTGCAATTCGGGCCATACATATTTCCAATGTTGGTCATCCGGTAAGTCTACTTCTTCTTATATCGCTTTGGACACTTCGGATTAACCGCTGTTACTTTCTTGATTAGTTTTCCTTTAAAGCAGGTGATGGTGGATTTCTTCTTTGAGGCTTCCATCTTAGCTTTCGCTTCTGCCTCAGCCTTTTCTTTGGCTTTGGCTTCTGCTTCTTGCTTGGCTTTTAACTCTGCAGCAGCCTTGGCTTCGGAAGCCTTGATGACCATTTGATCAACAATTAGTTCGGCTTCTTTTATTAAGTCTAAATGCTTATAAACAGGCTCTACAGCGAAGGCATTCCCGTACTCACCCCAGAATCCAGGTTGACCACAATTTGGAATACCAACACTATGTGCTCCTGCTGGTCCTAAATAAACTCTTTTACTGCCTCTTTGTAAATAGAATCCACTGCCAGAGTCTCCGTCACACCCTGAACCTGTTGTTGGTGAGTGCACTAATTGAATATCTATTAACTCAAAAGTTGAACCGCGAGGACCCCAATTTGGGTGCCCTGTTGCATAGTATTTTTCATAAATCGCCTTCGCTAACTCTTTCTCAATCATTTTTGCTTCAAGCCGTCTTGGACGCTGATCTTTCTTTCGAGTGCTGTCATAAGAGCTATAACCAATTGAGTAAACTGGTTCTTGACTACGAAGCACCTCTACTAGTTGATTAGCATTAAATAATTCCACGCTATTAGTCATAGGGATTGGCTCCGCTAAAATTAGAATTGCAAAGTCATTGGATCGACTTAAAACAGCCTTTCCAGCTTCAATAGCTTCTCGACTAACTGATCTCTCTTTAAACCCAGGGGCCAAAAGTATCCGTTCAAGTTTTACCTTTTTACCTGAACTTGTGTTGACGAATAATTCTCCTTTGCCCCATTCAGCTGTACCGTGTGCTGAGGTAAAAGCAATCTGGGGCTTATATAAAAAAGCATTTACTGAGCCATCAAGAAGATAAACTGCATTCTCATCTCCATCAAGCAAGACACCATTTTCAACTGCCGATGAATTAATCGGGGCAACTATCATCGTAATTAGCAAAATACTTAGGGATAGCCATCGGGGCTTTATCAAATCTCCTAGTGCAAGAGCTCTACGTTTATTCGTCATATGGTTTAGTTCTTCGAATATTTTCGACAATATAAGGCGCTATTTTGGAATATAGGTCTTCTTTGCTTATCCCAAAAGCCCCTTGAACCACTTGATCAAATGTCATTGAAGTGACTAATTGATTCAGCATTTTCTTATACCCATCCAAACCATAGGTTGCCAAAATCCATTCATACATGATTGCACCATAGGAATAGGTCCAGTACCAAATTTTCTCTGGTTCAGCTGAACTTAATTTGTCACAGGTTTTAAGGCATTCCATCTCTTTCATTAACGATATTGCGTCTGCCTCATTTCTAATCATTCTATGAGACTTGCTGTCACGAGTATGCATCCAAAAATTCCCATCAAGTGCATCCGAGGCCCACCCAATATTCTTAAAACTTGTCAGATACGAAATAGTGTTAGCGCTACCTTCACGGAAATGTATTGGCTGAACTACCTCATGGAGAGTTCTAGGACGGTCTGTAAGATTTCGGTAGAAGGCGTAATCCTGCACTATATGTACAAATTCATGCATGACAATGACTGGCCAATCTGCATTTATGTTCTCAAGATTAATCCATGAAGGAAATGCAAAAAATAAATTACCTTGCCACTCTCCATCTGCTTCCCAGAATCCTCCGCCACCACCGACAAACGGTCGTTCCGATCTATTTTCCCATCTAGCAAAAGAACTTGGTAAATTCATCTTTAGCCAGCGCACTGAGTTGACATAATCCACATCTTTTTCGGTAACCATATATACATTCACTTTAAATTTCTTATTGAAGAAATCGCTCCAAAGTGCAGCAGATTCATCCAATTCCTGTTTAATAAAAGGGATGAGTTTTTCAGGATATGAAGGTGTAATTTGATAGACAAACTCAATATTCGGATGATTCCTATTTCCAGGACTCTTATGCAATTCTGCATAAGCCCGTTCTCTAATCTCAGAAAAAGTACCTGGCTGTCGGGAGTCAGATTGATAGTAAACGCCTGACTCTGCTCGTCGAGCCAGCTGACTACCCTGCACGCCGTACACCAATTGACCTTTGTAGTTTGAGAAATCAGCGGGTTTTGTAGTTGATTGTGTCGGCATTGGTGTTGGTGTTGGTGTTGGTGTTGGTGTTGGTGTTGGTGTCGGGGTTGGTGTTGGTGTCGGTGTTGGTGTTGGTGTTGGAGTAGGTGTTGGAGTTGGTGTTAGTGTTGGAAGTGGCACAGCCTGCTTAACCATCCTCCCCTTGCTCCACACCAATTTTTTATTCTTAGATTTAATGCATTTGAAAGTCTTGCCCTTATAGACCTTTGTAATACCCTGCTTTGAACAGACTGATCCTGCTTTTGGAGGGGTAGCAGAATAAGCGGGTATTAGAGAGAAAATTAGTAAGAGAGAAAGACCCATCACACCTTTTCTCATGAGTTGAAGGATAACTCATACCTTTTTAAACGAGAGGAATTTAGAAAAGCGTCTTTTAATTACTGACCGAACAAGATATATCGGGCATTGGTTCCAAACTGAATAGCGCATATCTTTTTAGAAAACAAACAAAAGGGACAAAACCCTCAGCGCCCACAACTTTTAATTCCGATACTCCTTGTACACCCTAGAGACTGCTTTGGAGATCGCTTTGGATGCATCTGCCCATGATGTTCCGTATACCTTTTTGAAGGAATCTTCAAAAGTCATTCCATCTGCAAGACCGACTAGTAGGTCAAATGTCTTATCAATTCCACCGATTGCAACTAGGGTATCCATGACGATATAGCCCAGGCTAAAAACCATGGCGAATGAATTGTTGTCGCAAGGTAATTTCATATTTTTGGTAAGAAAATCTTGGATTGTTTCGGGTTCATAGTCCTTAAGCAAATACCGACTGTCAACAATCCACCCTTTTCGGATGTTTACATAATCCTCAGCGCTCTTTGCCATGGTCGGAATGGAGACTGCTTGAGGTTGCCCTTCTGAGTACCAACAGGGCATATGTACGGGAGGTGGTGACTGAGTCTTGCCTTTAAATATCATTCCCTGAACTGCATGGGTGTATTCATGCAAATCATTTTGACCGTTAAACCTTTGAATACTAAATCTATTAACTGGATTTGAGACTCCCACAAGAACTAAACCAACTTCAGTCGTTAGGTTTGTAACAGCTCCATCGCAGTCTGCTCCAGCGCATTTTTCTGCGGCTTGGTCAGCAAAAGATATCCCTAGCCTAAATGGGCTGACGTATTTCGCAGCCTCTGCCCTTGCCCAATTCACGTCTGTTTTGTTGTACTGAACAAATTTGATCTCTGATGGTTGTTTTTGATTACCCATAACACGAGAACCAAGAGATAAAGCATTGATTGTCCATTCATCGGGATAACGCTTTGGCGTGTTCGGACCAAAAAGGAGGGAAATCTTTAATGTAGTTGAAGGATGCAGCGATAAATTCTTCTGAATTCCTTGCCAAACAGCATATGGAATTCCCTGAAAATTCTTCTCTAAATCATCAAAGTTGGTCGGAAGCACAGGAATGTTTGCTGGAATTGTTGCAATTGGTGTTGGAATTGGAGTTGCAATTGGAGTAGGGGTTGGAGTTGCAATTGGAGTAGGGGTTGGAGTAGTTGTTGGAGTTGGTGTTAGTGTTGGAAGTGGCACAGCCTGCTTAACCATCCTCCCCTTGCTCCACACCAATCTTTTATTCTTAGATTTAATGCATTTGAAAGTCTTGCCCTTATAGACCTTTGTAATACCCTGCTTTGAACAAACCGATCCTGCTTTTGGAGGGGTGGCGGAATAAGCGGGAATGAGAGAAATGGTAAGTAACAGAGATAAACCAATAATCCCTTTTCTCATACTGATAAGAGTACTAAATCATCAATTGTAAAGATAGAAGAGCGTTCAAAGTTAATCAATTTTAGCCAAAGAAGGCAGATTTCCTTTTGGCTTCAAAGTGAAGAGTAAAAGTAATAGATAACTTCCTGGCTAATATTGCACATATTGCACTTTACTTTTCTTACTTAAAACCACACATCATATTTGTATGTATGGTTGAAAAGTTAAAAACTAAATAAGATGACAATTAAAATAAGAATGTGAAATTCGGGCCATACATATTTCCAATATTGGTCATCATCGTCTGGTTTGGCGTCGTTTACTAATGACTTGTCCGGCAAAAACTATGGCTAGGGCGATCACAAACATGAGTGTACCGATGACATTAGCCTGTGGTGGGACACCACGAAGTGATGCGGTCCATACATACTCAGGAAATGTGTTTAGCGTTCCTGAATTGAAGTTTGTAATGATGAAGTCATCAAATGAGAGGGCAAATGCCAGCAAGGCAGCAGCAGCTATTCCAGGTGCAACTAGTGGAAATGTCACTCTACGAAAAGTCTCCCATTCATTGGCATAGAGATCGCGAGCTGCCTC
>JAURFT010000051.1 GCA_030834185.1 Candidatus Nanopelagicales bacterium | reverse complement strand
CTCTTGGTTTACCCCCCTTACCACGGCACTCCCCCCCCAGCAAACCTGGATGAAACTCTAGAATAAGAGGGTTCGGCAACTCAGCAACTAGGAGAAATTTTGGCTCAGTACATTGCTCAGCGATTTGCCAATTTCTTGTTATTGGTAGTTATCGCATCTTCAGTTGGCTATCTGCTGGCCAGTTTGACCCTTGATCCTAGATCGAATTTTGAAGGTGCAAATCCTCCAATTCCAGAGTCAACCATAAATAGTAAGCTCGACGCATTAAACATGAATTCCAACACCCCTGTCCTGGAACGATATGGCAAGTGGGCATCTGGAATTGTTACCGGAGATCTAGGCCTAACACTGCAAAATACACAGATATCTGATGAAATCCAAAAAAGAATCTGGGTTAGTCTGCGACTATTAATTCTTGGTTCGATTTTAGGATCCATCATTGGAGTCCTATTTGGGGTTATCAGTGCAGTTCGTCAATATAAATTTTTCGATAGATCTTTTGGAATTATTGCTTATATTTTACTTTCCACTCCAGTTTTTCTCTCAGCAATTTTGATTAAGTATGGAGCCATAAGTATAAATGAAGTGATAGGAACTACATTGTTTTACACTGTTGGTGAATACACCCCTGGTTTGGAAGGGGGAGGTTTTTCACTTTTGGTGAACAGGTTGCAGCACCTAATTTTGCCTACGCTAAGTATTACTCTCGGTGGAATCGCATTCTACTCGCGATATCAGCGCAATGCCATGCTTGATGTATTGAGCAGTGATCATTTGAGAACTGCGCGCATGAAAGGTTTGACGAAGCGCCAAGCCCTATTTAAGCATGGTCTCAGAGTCGCAATTCTTCCCATGGCAACTTTTTTTGCTTACTCATTTGGGTTATTAATAACTGGTGCTGCATTCACTGAAACAATCTTTGGTTGGTATGGAATGGGCCAATGGTTTATTACTGCAGTGCAAAGCAATGACATTAATTCTGTTTCAATTGTAATTCTTTTTTCAGCAGTTTTGGTCCTCTTCTCCGGATTTTTGGCTGATGTACTAACAGCTGCCCTTGACCCGAGAGTGAGACTTCGATGACGGCAATTACAGAATCGATAGAGCAAAGATACACACGAAGGCAACTAATTAGGCGGCGTTTTTTTAGAAACAAATTAGCCTTGTTTGGATTAGTTGTACTTACTTTAATGTTTGCACTGGCATTTATTGGACCCTTGTTTGCACAGTACAGTTGGGACGAATTGGACTTTTTCAATTTCCTTTCCCCCCCATCTTTAAGCAATGGTCACTATTTTGGAACCTCAATGATTGGTGGGGATGTTTACGCTCTAACTTTGCGCGGTCTTCAAAAAAGTTTGTTTATTGGCTTATTGGTGGCTTTTTTTTCTACCGGGGTAGCTGCAATTGTTGGTGCATTTGCTGGATATATGGCAGGTCGAGTAGATCGATCGCTAATGTGGGTGGTTGACATGCTACTTGTCCTGCCGTCATTTCTGATTGTGGCTGTTTTATCTCCGCTGTACAGAGGAAAAACTTGGCTGGTTTTTGTAATTTTATTAGCAGCCTTTAGCTGGATGATTACGGCGCGAATTGTTCGTGGGTTATCAATGAGTCTTCGTGAACGTGACTTTGTTAGAGCAGCTAGGTACATGGGAGTTCCGACATGGAAGATTGTTTTCAGGCATCTGATTCCAAATATGTCTTCCATTCTAATTATTGATGCAACTTTAAATGTTGGAGGAGCAATTCTTAGTGAAACTGGCTTGTCTTACCTTGGATTTGGTGTGCAACCTCCAGATGTCTCTCTAGGCTCATTGATTGCAGAAGGCACAGCTTCTGCCCTAACATACCCATGGTTATTTATGTTCGCTGGTAGTTTTTTGATTCTCACCGTATTGGCAGTTAGCTTTGTGGGCGATGGGCTTCGAGATGCCTTTGACCCTGGATCGGTCGGTGGAACAAACAAATGACAACAAGTCCTATCCTTCAGATAAAAAATCTCAACGTTACTTTTCCAAGCGAATTTGGACAAGTTCAAGCAGTTCGAAATCTCTCATTGGATTTAATGCCTGGTGAAGTGTTGGGCATAGTCGGCGAATCTGGATCTGGAAAATCTGTCTCATCGCTAGCTACTGTTGGACTGCTTCCAGCAAGCGCTGCCGTCACTGGTGAGATTATCTACAACGGAGTTAATCTTCTGGAATTAAGCGACGTAGAAATGACCAAGTATCGTGGTAGCGACATTGCCATGATTTTCCAAGATCCGCTTTCAGCATTGAATCCGGTTCAAACTATTGGTCACCAAATTTCTGAATCACTCTTAATCCATCAGGACATTTCATCGGATGTTGCACTAAAGCGCGCTATCGAGCTTCTTGAGGTTGTCGGAATTCCAAAACCTAGCGAGCGAGTAGCATCATATGTACATGAATTTTCCGGGGGCATGAGGCAGCGAGTCATGATTGCACTAGCTATAGCCAATCAGCCTAAGATTTTGATTGCAGATGAACCCACAACTGCACTTGATGTAACGGTTCAAGCTCAGATTCTAGAGGTGCTAAAGCATGCGCGAGACATAACCAATGCTGCCGTAGTTCTTGTCACTCACGATCTTGGAGTTGTAGCTGGAATAGCAGATCGTGTGGCGATTATGTACTCCGGCAAGGTGGTAGAGACCGGAACAGCGGAGCAGATTTATCAAAATCCTGCTATGCCGTACACCATAGGTTTGCTCCGATCAATCCCAAGATTAGACTCAAAACGTGGAACTAAACTGGCCTCTATAGCTGGAGCTCCCCCATCACCAACTTTATTACCTGCAGGATGTTCATATGCCCCACGCTGCCCAGCAGCGCTGCCAATATGTTCAAATACCATGCCTGAATTGGAACTAGTTGGTACAGGACATTCTGCTGCTTGTGTGCGACTAAGTGACATTTCTAGTTTAGCAAAATCAAATCAGCTATACCCAGATAGCTCAGAGACAACTGCTACTCGAGTCGAGAATGGGGATGTCGTACTTTCAGTAAGCGAGCTCCATAAAACTTTTCCATTACTAAAGGGCGCGATTCGCCGACGAAGAGTTGGATCTGTATTCGCTGTTGATGGTGTAAGCCTTGAGCTCAAGGCAGGCCAGAGCATGGCGCTGGTTGGGGAGTCGGGTTGCGGAAAAACCACAACATTGATTGAAATTATGAATTTGGTGGCACCACAAAATGGAACAATCACTTTTTTAGGTAAAGATGTTTCAAATATTTCAAAACGAGAACGAAAGGCTCTGCGTAAGGACCTTCAGATTGTTTTCCAAGACCCATTTGCCTCGCTTGATCCGAGAATGCCTATTGGGGATGCGATAGCTGAGCCATTGCAATCATTTGGTTATTCTAAGCAAGATCAAAATAGTCGAATTACTGAATTGTTAAACTTGGTTGGGTTAAATCCAGCTCACGCCAGTCGTTTTCCCTCAGAATTTTCTGGTGGCCAACGCCAACGCATAGCTATTGCTCGGGCACTTGCACTCAGTCCGCAAGTTATGGCTCTAGACGAGCCTGTTTCTGCCTTAGACGTCTCAGTTAGGGCAGGTATTCTTAACTTGCTTGCTGAACTCCAGGAAAAGTTGAATTTGTCTTACCTTTTCGTATCACACGATCTAGCTGTTGTAAGACATATCGTAGATAACGTTTCAGTCATGTATTTAGGGTCCATAATTGAAAGTGGGCCAGTAGATCAAGTCTTCAGTAGCCCCAGGCACCCCTACACTCAAGCATTGTTATCCGCAGTCCCCATTCCTGATCCGGCAATTGAACGAAATCGTAATCGCATTGTGCTTGAAGGTGAACTTCCAAGTCCAGCCAATCCACCAAATGGCTGTCGATTCCATAATCGTTGCCAAGTTAGGAATTTACTTCCAGTTGAGAAACAAAAATTGTGCGCAATAGAGCGTCCAAAAATCTCAATTCAGAGTGATCGAACCTTTGCTTGTCATTTTCCAATAACATCCTGATCGGCACCAGGGTTTTTCCTTTTTTCCTAAAACTTATCTCTCGCTTGCAAGAGCATTGCAAGACAGGAATGTTCCAGCAAATCACTAGCCAAACTCAATCACCGAGGAGTTGGAGCGGCTGGCCTCATTACTGGCGCGAGGATCTCTTAATAACGAAGAACTCCAAGCAGCAAAGTCAAAGCTTTTGGGTTAGTTATGGGGTGGGGTGGGCGGGGCTCGAACCCGCGACCGTGGATTATGAGTTCGGAAGCGATGACTGGGAGTAGCACGGTTGAGCGCAGTTGACGCAGTCACAACTAACAACTTAAGTTCTGACGCCCTTTCATAGTGGCCTCTGTTGGGTTACCAAGTGCACAAAATGTGCATTGAGTGGAGCGGGGCATTGTTAGGGAGGCTATTCGAGCCATTCAAGACGAGAGAAAAACATCAGGCTTTGATGTTAGTGATCGCATCCATGTTAAGTGGAACTCTGATGAGCAATCTTCAAAGGCAATAGAAGATGGAGCTGCTTGGATAAGCGAGGAATTACTTGCTCTCTCATTTGAGCGAGATGTAAATCTAAAACCAGGTGAGCAGAAGCTAGGTCTTCATCTCAAGCTAAATAAGGCCTAGAACTTACTTCTAATCTGCCAGAGATCAGGAAATATTGGCTTAAATAGAGTCGAAGCAAGATACGTCGCGCCACTTGAACCACCAGTTCCACTTTTATGTCCAATAGTTCTCTCCACCATTTTTACATGGCGATAACGCCACTCTTGCAAGCCTTCATCGATATCAACTAAGCGCTCGCAGATTAGAGATCCTTCGGGATCTTTTCTATGAAGGTCAAGGAGAGCCTCTTGAACACTCTCCTCTGGTTGATAGGCCAAGGTGAAATCGCGATTAAGGATTTCTTTTGCAATCTTAAATCCTCTGCTATCTACATACTTAAGTGCGCTATCCCATAGAGATGGCGAACTCATCAAATCCTCAACGCGCTTCTTATCTGCAGGAAGTAAATGCGCTGCAGCCTTTGGATCACGTCTTCCAAGAATTGCTTCGATTTGGCGAAACTGCGCCGATTGAAAACCACTGGAGGCTCCAAGGCGATCACGGAAAGAATTGAACTGCAGCGGGGTCATCGTCTCAAGAATGTCGATCTGGGCAACGCAGATTTTCATAATAGTTCTGATGCGACCAAGAATTGATAACGAGTAGTGAGTATCACCTGATTCAAGACTCTTCTTGGCAGCAAGAAATTCATGGATCAATTCCTTAAACCAGAGTTCATAGGTTTGATG
>JAURFT010000050.1 GCA_030834185.1 Candidatus Nanopelagicales bacterium | reverse complement strand
GAAATCACTCTCTTTCAGCAGTTCTTCTAGTGAAACAACTCGAACTCCAAGCTGCGCAGCTCTAGCTGGTTGCACATAAGGGTCATACGCCAGAATTGAAACTCCAAAAGCAGAAAGTCGCTGAGCTACCAGCATTCCAATTCGACCAAATCCAATTACGCCTAGAGTTTTATCGGCAATTTCAACTCCGTTGAATTTACTTCGCTTCCATTCGCCATTTACTAAAGATGCATGGGCAGCTGGAATATGTCGAGCAAGTGAAATTAAAAGTCCAACTGCCAACTCTGCTGCTGAAACAATATTTGAAGTTGGAGCATTGACCACCATCACGCCAGCTTGAGTAGCTGCAGCTACATCAACATTGTCTAGCCCAACACCTGCTCGGGCTACCACTTTTAATTGTTTTGCTGCTGCAAAAACTTCAGCATCTACCTGCGTTGCCGATCTAACTAAAATGGCCGCAGCATCTTGCACCGCTGCTAACAGCGCGGCCCGATCGGTTCCGTCGACATTTTTAACCTCGAAATCAGGACCAAGCGCTTCGAGGGTTGCTGGGGATAACTCTTCAGCGATAATCACGATAGGACGGGACACGGTGCGCCTTTCAACTGCAGGGGTTAAATCTTAGGGCGATTACTCAACTTCGCGATGCCGATTCCTGCGACACCGCTCTGAGCAATACTTAACATCTTCCCAATTCTTTGCCCAAGCTTTGCGCCAAACCATCTCACGATTACAGGTTTGGCAGATCTTGGATGGTAGATCGGCCTTTTTGATCTGGCGAGGCACTACTCAGCTGTGAAGCCGGCAGCGCGATGTGCGCCATCGCAAAACGGCTTGGTTGCAGAGTGCCCACAGCGACAAAGCGAAAAATTTGCCTTTGTTTCAAGCACATTCCCATCGCTATCCACAAAATCAACTTCACCAGTTACTCGAATAGAGCCATTTGGCTTTAACTGAATTTTTACTCTGTCAGTCATTATCGCTGTGCCTTGCCTTCTTCGTAATCATCGCTCTTCTTAACCCAAGACATTAATGAACGAAGCTCACGGCCAACAGCTTCAATTGGATGCACTTCACCTTTAGCGCGTAAAGCCTTGAACTCTGGCGCACCGTTATCTTGATCTTCAATGAATCGTTTTGCAAATGCACCATTTTGCACATCGGTCAATATTGCTTTCATGTTTTCTTTTACTTTGGCGTCAATTACGCGAGGCCCAGAGACATAATCACCATATTCTGCAGTATCAGAAACTGACCAACGCTGCTTTGCAATTCCACCTTCATACATTAGATCTACAATCAATTTTAACTCGTGCAAGCATTCAAAGTAAGCAACCTCAGGCTGATATCCAGCTTCAGTTAAAACTTCAAAGCCAGCCATCACAAGTGCTGATGCGCCACCACACAAAACAGCTTGCTCACCAAATAGATCTGTTTCAGTCTCTTCGGTGAATGTGGTTTTAATTCCACCGGCACGTAATCCACCAATTGCGCGTGCATAAGAAAGAGTTAACGGCCATGCGCCGCCTGTTGCATCTTGTTCAACAGCCACAATAACTGGAACTCCGCGGCCTGCTTCATATTCACGACGAACTAAATGTCCTGGACCTTTTGGTGCAACCATGCAAACATCAACATTTGCAGGAGGCTTGATATATCCATAGCGAATATTGAATCCATGGCCAAAGAACAATGCTTTGCCTGCTTCAAGATTAGGCTCAATAAATTTAGTGTACAAACTGCGCTGAGCAGGATCTGGCGCCAAAATCATAATTAAATCAGCTTCTTTAGCGGCAAGATCTGGAGTTAGAACTCGCAGTCCTTGCTCTTCAGCTTTGGCTCGAGATTTTGAACCTTCAAGTAATCCAACTCGGATATCAATTCCGGAGTCTCGCAAATTCAGCGCATGGGCATGCCCTTGTGAGCCATAACCAATAACTGCAACAGTTCGATCCTGCAAGATGCTGATATCTGCATCATCTTGATAATACATTTGAGCGGCCATGCTTATCCCTTCAATTTATAGTGAGAATCTTAAGCGGTTTTATCTGCAACCCGAAGGCTGCGTTCGGTTATCGACTTATCGCCACGCCCTACTGCAACCATGCCTGATTGGACTAACTCCTTTATCCCATAAGGCTCAACTGATCGCAAGAAGGCATCTAATTTGTCACTGTTACCTGTTACCTCAATTACCAAAGCATCTGTTGATACATCTACTACTTTGGCTCGAAATAGCTGAACTGTTTCAAGCACGCTAGATCTACTGTCTTTATCTACTTTTACCTTTACCAAAAGCAATTCCCGCTGTACAGATGCGCTTGGTTCAAGCTCTACAATTTTAAGAACATTAATTAACTTGTTAAGTTGCTTTGTTACTTGCTCCAACGGCAACTTGTCAACATTAATTGCAATTGTCATGCGAGAAACGCCTTCGATCTCAGTTGGGCCAACGGCCAATGATTCGATGTTAAAGCCACGACGCGAAAATAGAGCAGCAACTCGCGCCAAGACGC
Organism: Candidatus Nanopelagicales bacterium; assembly: GCA_030834185.1. Classification (GTDB taxonomy): domain Bacteria; phylum Actinomycetota; class Actinomycetes; order S36-B12; family UBA5976; genus AcAMD-5. The sequence continues at coordinate 2,801 of JAURFT010000050.1, read as the reverse complement.
CAGGCTGATCTTCAACTAATACTGAAAGTGTGTGCCTGCTCATTCGGCATCACCTCGCTCCCAATCCGGCGCCAGATCTCTGGCGTATTTAATCTCGTCATTAGAGGCTCCAGCTGAAACCATTGGCCACACCATCGCATCTTTATGCACTGAAAAATCAACCACAACTGGTGCATCGTTGAGCGACATCGCCTTTTCAATTACAGCATCGATCTGATCTGGTGACTCGCAACGTAATCCATGGCAGCCATATGCATCAGCTAGTTTTACAAAGTCAGGAATTCGATGCGTCTGCAAATCAGTATTTGAATACCGAGAGTTATAAAACAAGGTTTGCCATTGGCGCACCATGCCAAGTGATTGATTATTGATAATTCCAACTTTGATCGGAATATCATTAATTGCACAAGTTGCTAATTCTTGGTTGGTCATCTGGAAACAGCCATCGCCATCAATCGCCCATACAGTTTTATCTGGTGCACCAACTTTGGCACCCATCGCTGCTGGTACTGCAAATCCCATGGTGCCCAAACCACCTGAATTCATCCAGGTGCCAGGAACTTCATAGTCAATAAATTGAGCTGCCCACATTTGATGCTGACCCACGCCAGATGTAAAGATTGTTTCTGGTCCAGAGATTTGGCCTAGGCGTTGAATAACTAATTGTGGTGAGACTGATCCGTCATTAGGTAGGTCGTACCCAAGCGGGTATGTGGTTCGCATTTGATTTAGCTCTGCCCACCAAGCATCTTGCTCAATTCGCTTTCCTGATTTCATCTCAGCTTTAATTGCAGCAATAAGTTCAATTATGGTCTCTTTCACGTCGCCAACAATTGGAACATCAGCTTCGCGATTTTTGCCAATCTCTGCTGGATCAATATCAGCATGAATCACAGCTGCAAACGGTGCAAATGAATCAAGTCGCCCTGTTACTCGATCATCAAATCGAGCTGCAAGCGTGATTAGTAAATCACTTTTTTGCAATGCACCAACAGCTGCAACAGTTCCGTGCATGCCAGGCATGCCTAGATGCTGCCGATGACTATCGGGAAATGCGCCGCGAGCCATCAGTGTTGTAACAACTGGAATTCCAGTTAACTCAGCTAACTCATACAACTCTTTAGCTGCCTGCGCCTTAATTACACCGCCACCGACATAAAAAACAGGTTTCCTTGATTCCATAATTAGCTTTGCAGCTTCTTTTACCTGTTTTGAATTTGGCTTTGTTACTGGGTTGTAGCCAGGTAGATCAATATTTGTTGGCCACACAAAATCTGTGCTTGCTTGTAACGCATCTTTTGAAATATCCACTAAGACTGGGCCTGGTCGCCCTGTTCCAGCAATATGAAATGCTTCAGCTATTGCACGCGATATGTCTGCAGCATTTGTTACTAAATAATTATGTTTTGTAATTGGCATTGTGATGCCACGAATGTCAGCTTCTTGAAATGCATCTGTACCAATTGCAGCGCTTGGCACCTGACCAGTGATTGCAACCATCGCCACTGAATCCATGTATGCATCGGCAATTGGTGTTACTAGATTTGTAGCGCCAGGTCCGCTGGTCGCCATGCAAACACCAACTCGATTGGTAGCTAGTGCATAACCTTGAGCTGCATGTCCTGCACCTTGCTCATGTCGCACCAGAATATGGCGTAATTTTTTAGAATCCATTAGCGGGTCATATGCCGGCAAAATTGCGCCGCCTGGAATTCCAAATAGATCCGTTACGCCAGCATGTTCTAACGAGCGAACCAAACTTTCGGCACCAGTAATTGAACTTGTGCTCTCAGTACTCATTGCTGTCCTTGCTGTTGTGCTTTGGCGGTAAAGCGCTTTTGGCAGCAGTGTGTTTTCCCGTGATTTAGCAAACTGGGTAAGTCTGCTAATGAAAAACCCCCCGGCCTGGTTAGGCATCGGAGGGAGGCGCATCTGCCTGGTTGGGCGAATGCGCTAGTTAACAACTACCTCACGGATAAACACGGGTTAAACCTAGCAGTGCCATCGGCAGGCTGCCAAACTCCCCCAGCAGCGCTGCTCAAAAACCGATAGTTGGTAGCTGGTGCAACGAGGCTACGAAGTAATCGCACCTTCTGCAGCTGATCCCACAAGTTTTGCGTATTTGCCCAAGATTCCAGTTGTGTAGCGAGGCTGGTTTGGCTGCCATCCCAGCTTTCGCTTGGCAAGTTCGGCATCATCAACTAAAAGATCTAGTGTTCGCTTAACCATATCTAGTTTGATCCGATCTCCATCTTTTACAAATGCAATCGGTCCGCCATCGGTGGCTTCTGGCGCAACATGGCCAATGCAAAAGCCAGCAGTGGCACCAGAGAAGCGGCCATCTGTAATTAGCATCACGTCTTTACCTAATCCAGCACCTTTGATCGCAGCTGTTACAGCCAGCATCTCGCGCATCCCAGGTCCACCCTTAGGCCCTTCATAGCGAACCACAACTACATCACCTTTTACTATGGTGCCAGCATTTAATGCATCCATAGCATCGCGCTCATCATCAAAAACTCGGGCCACCCCTTCAAATACTGGCTTCTCAATTGATGCAGCTTTAATCACCGATCCATCTGGAGCCAGCGAGCCTTTAAGAATTATTAACCCACCAGTTTCATGAAGTGGTTTTGAGATTGGCGCGATGATCTGGCCATCTGGATCAAGCGGTGCAATCGAAGCTAAGTTTTCAGCCATTGTTTTGCCAGTAACAGTGAGTGCATCTCCATGTAATACTCCAATATCGAGCAGCGCTTTTAACACTACCGGAATTCCGCCCACACGATCAATGTCATTCA